>CAZWWJ010000014.1:0-5877 GCA_964637495.1 uncultured Candidatus Peribacteria bacterium
GTCAACTCTATCTGAATATTATCTCTGTTTTCTTTGAATTTGATTAGTCATTTTTTATTTACTCACTTTTGCTTAAGTTTCCAAAGATAGAACAAAACCTGCATTTTTACTCATTCAAATTCAGTATTGGCCTTTTTGAATTCTTCTACATAATCTTTGGTTAATTTGTCTATTTTTATCCCATCCAGTTCTACTTCTACATTTTCATCATCTTCATCGTATCTTAGCTCGTGATAATGTTTTCAAATTTTTACTTTTTCGGAAGTATGTTCAGATTTCAGATTGTTATAAAAAAGCCAGCCTTGTCTTGGACAGTGCATATACTGAGCTATCAAAGAAGCTGTTATCTGAAATTTCATTATATTCAATTAACAGTTAAATAATGTTATCCTCCAACATTACATCATTTGCACCTGAAACATCAAAACCTACTTCTTCATTATAAAACTCCTTTATCAAATCCTGATTTTCATATATAAGTCACCTTTCTAGTTCTCTTTTGGCAAATCACAAATTTTGTATTTTACTTATATCAACTGATATTATGTACTGCAAAAAATACGGTTTAATTTTATCCCACTCCTTTTTTCTTTCAAATTTGTTGGGAATTTTTGATATATACTCAAATTGATTGAGTAGATTCTTGGAGTTATTATCAATATTAACAAAGATATCAACTGTTTGGTAGCTTTTTTCTATCAGATTAAAGTTTCTGCTCATATCTTCAAATTCTAAGTGATTCCAGTTGTCCAACAACTTATTTTCTATATCTTTACCTTTATTTTGCTGTATCAACTCAAAATAATTATCAAACAGTTTTTTATAATCTTTTTCATAAATAAATCATTTTCAGGATAATACTTGGTTGGTAAACTGCAAACTCAGAAAATCATAAATATACTTTGCAAATTTTTCTTGTTTTTTGTTATCTTCATCTATCAGAGAATAAAGATAAAGAACTCACCTACTAGGACTTTTTCAGTTTCTATTTATTCTTCCAAGAGCCTGTACTATACTATCTATTGGTCCAATATCCCTGAATCAAATATCCATATCTATATCAACTCATGCCTCTATTAATTGAGTACAAACAACAATAACTCTTTTATTGTTATCCGAATTTTTTATGTTTTTTATTTTGTTGATTCTTTCTTTCCTGTGAGCAGGAACTATATTTGTAGAAAGATATATAATTTCATTATTTTCATCATTGTACTTATCTTTCAAACTATTATAAACCTTCAAGCTGGATTTTATGGTATTAAGTATAATAAGATGGTTTTTGCTTGGATTTTTTTCCAAAGAATTGCTTACCTGTTCACAAAACTCCTGAATTCATATTCAGTTGTTCATATTGGTTATATCAATACCTGTTCTATCCAACTGATCAAAATATTTCTGATTATTGGGCAAAAGCTCAATAGCTTCATCCTTATCAAAAATCATTGGCAAAGTAGCAGAACTTAAAACAAAATAGCAGTTCATATACTTGGCAAGCATCCTAAACATTTCCTTAAAATTTCACCGATAACAATATGGAGTTGTTTGTATTTCATCCAAAATAAATATACTGTTTTGGAAGTTAGGGTATTTTATAAGTTGTTTGTTTTTATTACCAAAAATGGTATGAAAAATCTGGACAAAGGTTGTAACTATTATCCCTGCATCCCAAGAGTTAATCATAAATTTTTTCTTATCATAATTTTCAAGCAAATTCTCGTTTTCATCATCAAAATCAACTTCAGCAAGATAGTGGTGTTTCAATAATAAATTATCCTTATCTGGCGAGTATCTATTAGTTTTCAGAATATTATAAATTTCTTGATAAACCTGCTCTATTATTGAAGTAAAAGGAAGTCAATAAATTATTTTTGCATTTTTTCCCTGATCAGAGAGTTTTCATTGTAATTTAAGAGCTATATTTAGCAAGTTTAAAGTTTTTCCAGCTCACGTTGGAGCATTAAGAGTATAAAAATGATTGTAAGTATCTATTTTTTCAAGTCAATCCGAAACATCTCTATAAATATTATTTCTGAAAACATTTAGTTCATCTGATGGATTATCAAGATTTTTGATTTTTTTGAAATTTTCAACTAAATCAGGTTCGTTGATAATATTTGGAGAAAAACTATAGTTCTGAAAAATTGTTTTGTATTTGTCAGCATATATCAAAGAAGAATAAAAAATTTTTAGGTATTTTATTTTCATAGTATCTGATTGGGATTTAGAATAAGCAGAATCAAAAATACCTAAAACCTGTTGCTTGAATCATTCAGCATTAACAAGATCTTTGAACTCTTCAAAATCAAACTCAAAATATATATCAAAATCTTTTAACAACCCTTGTAGTTCTTTAGTAGTAGCATCAAAAACAATATACTCCAGCTGAGTTCTAATTACATCCAATCTTTGAGCCAACCAATCTGTATCCTGAACATTTACAATATTTTCAAGATTTCAATGGTGCTTCAATATAGCATACATTCAGGCAAGCATCAGGAACTCTGCTTCCTCTCTATCAAATCATTGCTTCTTTAGTATTGGAAGATTATTTCATATTATATAAAAATAAAAAAAAGCTCCAAAAACACTATGTTCTTTATAATTTTGTATCAATGAAGCAAATTCTCAATCTATATTATTCTTATTGTACTTTTGGATATAATATTGAAATATATCTGTATATTTTCCAATATCGTGAAGAATTCATACCAAGGCAAAAAAACTACCTAAATTTTTTTCTCACATATAATAATTTTTTCATATATTCTGATTTTCTTTGGCAACAAAATATAAATGTTCATATAGAGACTCTCCAGGATGTGCAATATAACTATCTGGAATAAAATCCTCTAACATAAGATTATATTTTCTCCATTAAAATCAATACAAGAAGCTTTTTTTAGTTTGATAGCAGTTCCATCTGGAACAAACAAAAACTCTTTCAATGACAATACATTTCTTTGATTATCCATCTGGAAAGGAACTTTTTCAAACTCAAATGGTACTCACTCCTCCAAAGATATGTTTTTACCTTCTTCAAAATACTCTTCGGGAACCAAACTATTTATATACACATTTTCTTTGTTCTCAAAAGAAACAGTATTTTGCTCTCACATATACTGGATATTGGCAATAAACTCACTAATACCAAGATAAGGAGTATAGTATCGGTAGTTTTGCTCAAGATTGTTTTTTAGCTTTTGATAGTGTTCAAATCATTCATCAGCAATATATATTGTATAACTTGGGTTTATAATTGTTTCTAATCTTACTTGGATATGACCAGATCATCTTTTGGTGTCCAAAAAATTCATTCCAAACATTTTCTTATTTGAAACACTATTGCTTAGTTTTACTCAAATTTTTGCAGTATTCATACTTTCGTTATAACTATCTTTTTCCAATCCCAAAATTGTTCCCAAAATACCTTTGACAGCTGTAAAGGGAGGTATTTGGAAGGTCAGAGGAGATGTAGTTGTATAGAATCTACGGAAATGAGCAAACTTTCCTGATATTTTGAAGGCCAGTACATTCATTTTTATACTTTTTCAACTCTTAAATCTATTTCTTGGGATTCAAGATTTTGTATAGAAGCCCTTTTGTCTATTTTTATATCTATAGAGTCAATTTTATCTTTGTAGTCCTCTACTCTCTCAACAAACTCTCCAAATTCAAAATATCATTCACTAATATCATTAAGTGCTTTGGAGTCTCTTATTTTGTTGTTTGGCACAAATTTTATGTACTTATCAAGTTCTCATATATGAGTATTAACTCACTCTTTGAATTTAACATCCACAAGTATTCTTGGCATTTGTTCAAATTTACTTCTTGTAAGCAAATTCTTGGTACCATCCCAAAGTCAATCTTTTAATGAGTTAAAATCTTCTTCTTCAAAATTAGTTGAACTACTTGCTTTTTCATTAACTATTCAGTGAAAAGCTATAATACTATAAGGTACAACAAACATTTCTGTAAATGTACCTTGCCCTTTACTTTCTCACGAACTAAAAACTGTAGTTCATTGAACTCTTACCTGATCTACATCGTGCATACTCTCCCCAAAATTAAATTGTACAGGTCAGGTAATTTTAGTTAATATAGCACTTCCAAAAGCTCTTACATCAACAAACTTTTCTTTGAACTTCTGAATATCTTCTTTTGTAGCTTTTTTATCATTAATTCATTCATCACTTAGCCTATCTTTTATACTTTTAACATCCTGATTGTCTTTTAATTCTTCCTTTACAAAAACATTTTCTCAGATTTGATCCCAATAATCTCTAATAGTTCTTTTCAATCTAACATCTGTAACATAAAGTTTATCATGTATCATTCTAAGCTCATCGTTCTCCAAAGGATCACCATTTGGATTTGCAAATCTACTATCATAGATAAATACTAATTCGTGTCTGTTGTTTATAGCCATTTTTTTTGATTTAGTATATAAATGTTATATTTCCATATTTTTGTAAGCATTGTACAAATGCTGATAATTTTTAGTTATAAAATCATAAATCTCATTTGACTTTTCCTCATCATATATATGAGAACTTAGATTCCTAACTTCCATCATATCAAGGAATAAATCTACATCATCTATAACCCCTATTTCATATAAACTTTTCATTACTGCTCTAGGAGAGTTTACCTGAATTCACTGAATTTCAAGATAAAACTTCCCTACTTTCCAGAATAATTCAAATGTAAACTCATATCTTTGAATTACACTATCTTGTACAAATTCATTCCTCTCCTGACTTACAGCATCTTCAAACCTTTTATAAGCTTTTTCTAACTGTTTTGCTTTATAGTTAAATTTTTGGGTTGGTTCCATATTTGAATATGTTTTAATGCTAAATTTCTGAATTGTTTGTCTGCTTTTGTAAAATCCACCAAATCCACCTTTTTGCCAACACTTTCGTCAAGTTCTCTTCTTAGTTTGAGATAACTTCTAAACTCAAGTGGCTGATCTCCTATGACTCCTATATCATAATCAGATCTTTTATTATATGTTCACTCAGCTCTGGATCCAAACAAAAACCAACAGTATCTATCTTTGTCAAGATTTTGCTCCAGAACTTTATTTATTTTATCTTCATCATTCATTATTGATTTTATAATCAACTAAATATAATTATATTCTTCTTGAGCTTTCTTTTTGGATTCTTCTTGCTGGAAGTATATTTTTGGTAATATTTCCATTCATATTCCAAAGTAATAAACTATTTCATCCCTGGATAAATTTTTATCCAAACCTTTCATACTTATTTGTAATATCAATCAATAAAGAGAAGGATAATAATTAAACTTTTTCTCTGCATACTTGTTAAATTTACTTCTTGCCTCATTCAAAAGTTTTAGCAACCCGTCATAATCAAGATCATCAAAATTGATTCTTGTTATAAAAGGATTGCTTCCAATCTCATTTTGCTGCTTTTCCAACAAAAGTTTTACATACAACCCTATCAAACCTGCATATATTTTATCATAACTGTCAAAAATTTCAAACTGATTAAAATAATTCTGCAAATTTAGAAGTTTTTCATTTTGAGTATCAAAATTTATATTGCTCATTTCATTCAGTTTAGTATCTAAAAGATTATTTTCTAGGAAGTAAATATGGACAAGATACACCTGTAGTATACTAAAAAAAAGATTCCCATCTTTTGAATTTAGGTATTTATCCACATAATCTTTATAAAGTTTTTTATAAATAATTTTAAACAAATCATCAGACAAATATCCTTTATTGTGAAGATATTTATCAAGAAATTTATAATATTCCTGTATACCTTCTGTTTCAAAAAAGTTCTTGAGATTCCATATATTTTCATTTTTTTGATAACTTGGATAAAGATGAAGTTCTGGCAT
>CAZWWJ010000014.1:5977-15215 GCA_964637495.1 uncultured Candidatus Peribacteria bacterium
GATTCCATATATTTTCATTTTTTTGATAACTTGGATAAAGATGAAGTTCTGGCATTTTTTCATATAGATTTCAACTGATATTTTTTTCACCAAGAAGCTTTTTCATATAATACATATAACTATTACTTCTTAGAAACATATTAGATTTATAATATTTTGAGCTGGTATTGTCAGTAGAGTCTTCATGTTGTTTTTTAAGAAACATATTAGATTTATAATATTTTCCAAGTCTAGATGGTAGTATATCTCTCAAAAAATAATTAATTTGCAATCTATCTGAATTCGCAGGATCAATATGACCAAAAATTATATTAAGTTTTACAAATTTTTCTTCTGATATTTCTTTTTGATCACTGGATTCTCAGTATACAAACAAAGGTTCCATACTATCTAAACCTTTTGAAGAAGTAGCATTTGCATTTATTCTATCTTTTATGTTACTTTCTATTGAAGACAAGTTTTTATTATCATATTTTTCTATTATTTCAAAAACCTTGTTGTTTTTCTCAAAAAAAATAGATGGAAATATATAACAATACTCACCTAAAATATTTTTTTGTAAATTTGTTTTAAAATAAGAATACCCAGACTGGATCTTATCATAACATTCTTGACAAACTCCAAAAGATTTATACCCATTTTTGGGATCAAGATTATAAGTAAATCAAGGTTTATCCAGATTATAAAATTTATAAGGAAATCAAACTCATTTACTTCTAGAAAAATCTATTATATTATTTTTTTCATTTTCACATACATGACAAAATCAGTTAAGTAATTTTGCTCATTCTCATTTATTTTTGGCTACAAATATATCCTGAAATTCCTGTATATCTCCTAAATACACAAATTCTTCTGTACTTAATGGTGTTAATCAATAACTTTCTATAAGATTTTTGGATATTTTTATTGTAAAAATTTTTGTAGTAGGCTTTTTATTTTGATCCTTTGAAGGAAGATCCTGGATTTTTTGTTTTATCAATTGGGAATTTTCAACATCTTCTATTGATGTATTTCTAAATTTTTCTTCCAGATTTTGGAAAAATTTATGATCTTCTTTTAATTTAGAGATAACAGATATTAAATCGTCTTTTTTAAGTTGAGCAAATTTTCAGTTCTCGTCCACTCCTATATAAGAATTTGGAAAAATAGGTTTAACTCTTCATTTTCAAGGTTTATAACACATTCAGATCAAATCTTTTATATCTCACTCTTTTATATAGGACTCAAATACAAATTTTTCTCAATCAAAATTCAAACTGATTATATAAAAATCTCCTCTAGGAACATTTATGAAACTTTCTACAGGTGATTTGATTGTATTTACATACTCTCCTATATCCTTTAATTCTTTTAGCATATGACTTAATTTACTTAATAAACCCAAAACCTGCAGTACACCTTTCTCCTACTCATATAGCAGACACATATTTAAGTGCTTTATTCAAATTTCTGTCATCTCCAACCACAAAATCCCACAAACTACCTGCAATTTTACCTCATTTGAACTCCACCAAAGCTCATCTCTTGAACTTATATCACTTAAAAAAATCACTCCTGTCTGCTATTTTCTCAAAAGCTTCTATATCCTCAAAATTTTCCAAAAGCTTTTGGTCAAAATCATTTAATTTGGGAACATAATTGTTTTTGATAAGATATACATATTTTTTGAGGATGTTTTTATTAAGCTGTTTGATAAAAACCTCAAATCACATTTCTTTTTTCCAGTATAGAGGTTTGCCCTTCCTTTCCGGCTTCTGAGGTATTTCATACCTTCTGATAAGCTGTTCATCCAGACTAAGAACCACCGGAGTTACTAGCTTTATTTGTTTTCACGGATGCAGTGGAGACTGATTTTTCACATAAGCATTTTTGATATGGATTTTATTATCATCACCAAAGTTTAGTTGCTTGTAAGTTAACACTCCCTGATACACTTGATTGATAATATCCTGATCAATACTAGAAAAAGTGATATTATAGTCTACTCAGGGCTGATAATCTTTTCATTTCTCAAAAGGGAAAATATTTGAGTAACAAAAAAGCCCAAAAGGCAGGTCATGAAAACTCCTTTTGGGATCTTCTCTCATTAGATTGAAAAAAAGTCACTGTAATTTGTAGCTATCAAAACTCCACTCCTGAGTCTGTTCAAACTGAAATTTAATATCCAACCTCATCTGCAGTTTCTTAAAACTAAATCATCAATAATTTTAATAAAAGAATTTTTGTTTTCAAGATTTTTTTAATCAAAAATTAAATCTCCTATCTATAACCTATCTGCAATTTATAAATTTCTTTGAATCAATCATTTTTCCTCAAATTTTACACAATTATAAAGTATCATAACACTTTCACATTTTCTTGAATTTGTATCTTTTTTGATTATACTATAAGTACATTCAGAAAACTGAATTATTAATTTGCCCTTTTGTAGGGCTCCGAACTAAAAAGGTAGACTTTCCAAAATAAGTCTACCTTTTTATTTTTTAAATAAATTAATAAGTTTCTCATTAATTTTTCTAGAATCTTCTCAATCAAGTGTTCATACTTTTTTTATTACCCTTTTTTTACTTACATCTCTTACATTAGATAGTAGAACTACAGACTTCTCTATAAAGTCATAACCTTCCAGTATATAATGAATATCTTTTCCAAATTTTTTTATATCTTTATAAGAAGATAAGGGTAATACTATCAGGTTTCAGGAAGTTTTATTTATAAATTGTGGAGAACAAACTACAGCATACCTTTCCTTATTAATTTCAGATCATATATTATATCAAAAATTTATCTTAACAACATCTCATTTATAAAAAATTTTGTTTTCTTTTCCATAAATTATTATCTTCAACTTTCACAAAAACCACTTCATATACTTGTTTGATTCATTTATCTGAAACAACAATTTTTTTAATTTTTGTTCAAAATTTGAATAATTCATTTTATGAAAATGTTTATTATACTTTAAATTTATATAATACACTTCTGAAATAATCAGTTCTACCATTAAAAATCTTACATTGTAGTAATAATCAATTACTTAATTTTTTCAATCAAAAAACAGAGCCTATATATAACCTGTCTGCAACTTATAAATTTCTTTGAATTAATTACCTTTCCTTTCCAAACAGGTACAAAATCATTGATTTTTTTTTATTTTTAAATATAAAATTATGTATTTAAAACAAAAGCATTACCAGCTTATGAAATTCCATATTATAGTTTACGGGTGCCAGATGAACTATGCAGATAGTGCAAGAATCAAAGCAGTTCTTAGGAACTGCGGATTTGAATATACAGAAAATATTTCCGATGCAGACATAGTGATACTGGACACCTGTTCTGTTAGACAAAAATCAGAAGACAAAGTTTTTGGTAAACTCAAAAAAATCCCCAAAGACAAAAAAGTATGGATCACCTGATGTATGATACAACACAACCTGAACCTAAAAAAGGTTAACAAACTAGAAGAAACCGTCAAAAGCTCTTTTGAAGTTGGAAACTTCCAGGGACAACTGGAAACCAACGACCCTATCATCACCTGATTAGAAGAAGAAGACATCAATGATATACTATATAAATTCAAAAAACAAAACAACCCTGATGAGATCAAAAAATTTGCCCTTCTTGTCAACAATGCTTTCAATCCACTATACAAGAAATTAAAGAAAAACTCACCAAACCTTGAACTTATGTTCAGAATAGATGACCTTTGATACCTTCCCAAAATACTTAATCAAATCTGATATCAGGTACCAGAAGACCAGAATGTTACCAATGAGTATACCGGAATACTTCCTGTTTGAGCAAATCAGATTTCTGTAGAAACAAACAACACAGCTTATATCCCAATACAGACTGGGTGCAATCAGTTCTGTGCTTATTGTATTGTTCCTTTTGCAAGATGATTTGAAAAAAACAGACCAGTTGAAGAAATTCTGGATGAGGTAAAATATCACATCCAGGCTTGAGCCAAAGAAATCGTGCTTGTTGGACAAATAGTAAACAAACATCCAAACTTCAATCATATCCTAAAAGAAATCCTCAAGCTGGACTGATTTAAATGGCTAAGATACACTTCACCTTATCCAACTTATTATGACAATGAACTCTTAGAACTGCATGCCAAAGAAGAAAGACTTTGTCCACACATCCATATTCCTGCCCAGTCTGGTTCAAACAAAATTCTGAAAAAAATGTTTAGATGATACACTGCAGAGCAATTCAAAGAATTTATAGACAAAATAAATTCACTTCCAAGGGATATTAGCATAACTACAGATTTTATTATATGATTCCCTGATGAAACCGAAGAAGATTTTGAAAAATCCTTAGAACTGGTAAAATACTGACAGTTTGATATGATTTTTATGTGAATTTATTCCCCAAGACCTGGTACTATAGGGGCAAGAAAATATGAAGACAACATCCCTCAGAATACCAAATCCGCAAGATGGACCAGAATGAATGAAATCCTGAAAGAAATATCTTACAACAACAATCAGAAAGACATTGGACAAAACTATGATGTAATAGTTACCAAAAAAGACAAAGATGCTATATGATACAACAAACAATTCAAAAATATAGTTATCAAAAATCCTGAAAAAGCAACCACTGGAGAATTTCATTCAGTTAATATATACGATGCCAACAGCTTTAATCTTTTTGGGAAGATAAATGACTAACATTGAATCACTGGAATACTGAAACTTTGAAAGACAAAATAATATTACAAGCAAACTGGATTATATCCAAAAAAGTCTTTGAAAAGACAAAATCATAGTAATCAACAAAGACGGAACTTATGAACAAAAAGAATACATCCCAATAAAAGAAGCAAGAGAAATTTTGGAAAACAACACCGAAGAAACATATTTTTCCTGACATATATTTTTTGACACCCAAAGAGAAAAGACCTTCCTTGTAGAAAAAGAATCAAAACTGCAAAACAAACTACAAATCCCAGGATGACAACCTATAGAAGAAGAACTTCAGGAAATCTGGAATTTACAGAATCAAAAACTTTCTTTTAATTTCTTTGCTATAGAAGAAAATGCACTCAAAAGAACACAAAACTCAGCAAATGTTCATGTTGTAACACATTCTAATAACTATCCTATAATAGATATTTTTCTTGAAAAAAGCACAAACATACACAACCAAACAGTTCACAAAATAATTTACAATTTTTATTATATTGCTCAAAAATACAAAAAACATCTGGTACCTTGTAACTGAAATGAAAATACAGTTAGCGGGAACCGATACTATATCAATAATCTTGGAAACATAAAAAACCTTTATCCAAATCTTGATACCAACATCAACAAGGCCGTTAGCTACCTGAATAATGAATATGATACATAAAAACTGTAGCAGCCTGAGATACATTTAAAGAACTTTTGTCGCCGATAGAATGAATATAAAAAACATCATCCACTTTTTGCAAGGTTTCTCTGAGGATTCATTCTTTTTCATTTCCAAGGACAACAGCAAGTAAATTGTCTTCTACAGACAAATTAGCTATTTCTTTGGCATTATTTTCTGTTTCTGCCGCAATTAACCGACCGTATTGTTGTTTTGCAAAGTACAGAGCCTTAAGTGGATTATAATAGTGAAAAATATTAATATTTTCTTCTGCTCAAAGCGAAGTTTTCTGGACTTGTTCCTTTTCCAAAGGTGAAGGAGTGTATCCTGAAATAATGACATCAAATCCAAAAAAATTAGCAACACGCACAACACTCCCAACATTGTAACAGCTGCGAATATTTTCCAAAACTACTGCCCTCATCACCAATTTCCAAAATCTTATAAAATATAATTAATCCTGAGGTGTTATCCTAAGCAAAGGAGTATTTGTATCATCCACCAAAACATAAAGGAAACCGGTTTGTGGGTGCTCTCCTACATCACGAATACGATCTCATCTTTCTTCTAGCAGTGGATCTTTTTCTTCTACATTATTATCATCATCAACTTCAAAATAACCAAGATACCTTCAGGCAAGATTTCAAACAAACAAATCTCATTGCCATTGAGGGAAAACATCACTTGAAACAAAAGTCATACCTGCCGGAGGGAAGCCTCAAGTATTACATTCTCGGTAATATACAGGATCTATTATATCCGGATGCTGGTCAGGCTGCTGTCAGATTGGTTCACCTGTACCATAAGTACATCCATAGTGAGTTATTGGCCAACCATAATCTGCTCATTCATAGATTATATTAATTTCGTCACCATCCTGCTCTCAGTGTTCACTTTGCCAGATCTCTCAGGTATCAGGATGTATACTCATCCCCTGCACATTACGATGACCATAAGTATATATTTCATCAAGAACATCTTCTTCATCCACAAAAGGATTGTCTTCAGGAACAGTTCAGTCAGAATTGAGTCTGATAGTTGTACCAAGGTGATTGGTAAGTGTTTGAGAGTTATGAGTTTCATCAAAATTCTTGTCGCCACGATCTCCTACAGTTAGATACACATATCAGTTGTTATCAAACATCACTCTGGAACCATAGTGCACAGTTGAATCTTGAGGAGTTTCGGCTTCAAAAAGCTCCTCAAAGTTCGTTAGTTGATAGTTTTGTGTATCCAGTTCGCCACGACCAAGTACAGTAGTTGTTCAACCTTCTGCATCAGCAGAATATGTTAAATACACCCACAAATCATCAGGGTATTCTGGATGTATTGCAACATCCAATAATCATCACTGCCCTGCTGCATTAACTTCAGGAATCTGACTTATTTCATTTGCTTCATACTCTCAAGCATCAACCAAAATAAGGTTTCAACTCTTTTCTGTAATTAGAATATTTCAGTTGTTAGGAAGAAAATCAATTCACCAGGGCTCATCTAAATTTACTCAAAGCTCTTCTACTTGATAATCTACATATTCATCTGGTTCTGTATATTCATCCTGTTCAGTTGCTCATGCTGCTCTTGCTAAGACAAGACCTGCTTCATACCTCATTATATTCCTGTCTTGGGCCATTACATCTTCTTCATTAGTAAGATCAAGCTGCCTTGCCATCTCAAAATATTCTTGCCACCAAGGGTTATAATCCTGAGATTTTTCTCCATCAATTAATCTCACTGCTACAGTAAAAAACTCTGCCCTTGTAATATAATCCTTTGGTCTAAACATTCAATCATGTCACTGCATTATTCACATTTGGAAAGCCTCCACCACTGACTCTTCCAGAGTTGGATCAACACTGTCCATATCTTCATATTCTGGAGTTTGTTCAGACAATTCTACATTGTGTTCTTCTAATGCATAGTTTACAAAGAAATGAGCTGCCTGTTCTCTTGTAAGGTTGGCAGCAGGCATAAAATCATTCACATTATCATACTGGGTAAGACCTTCACTATGCATCCATTCCAGAGACTCTTCAAACTCAGTATCTGCCTCAAAAGCTAGTGATTTGGAAACAGACAGTCCCATTAAGACCAAAAATAGTATAATAGTTTTTTTCATTTCCGTATATTAGCTTATAAATTATTTTCATAATAAACTTTTAAATTTTGTTTTCAAATAATTCTTGAGAAAATTATTAATAAAAAATTAGCTTGCCTTATAAAAATAAAACTTTATAAATAAATTAAATAAATCATAAAAAAATAACACAAACAAAATTTCAAAAACTGAAAAAATATAACTTTTCTTATTAAGATATTTATATTTTAAAATCAGTTAAAAATGTTAAATCAATCTGAGCACCAGGAAACTCTGGAAGAAAATGCAACACACCTAAGAAATGGTGATATATCCAATCAAACAAGCTCTGAAATACTATCTGAACTAAAAAATGAACATACTACCAAAGAAATTCTTGCCCAAAGAATCAATATGTTAAAAGATATTATTGCCAATTTGAGAGATGATTTGGAAGAGTCTTCAATATCCAAACCTATACTAAAAGAAGAACTAAACAAAATGTTGGTCTTGTATTTACAAGAATGCCAAAAAGAGCACCAGAATAATACTCAATCCAGACAAACAGATAATTTAAACTAAGAAATTATAATAAACAAAAACACCAATCATTAACGTACTTATCAAACAAATTACTACTATATCCTTCTTGCTTATATCAACTCTTTTGTGAGCAAACCTGTCAAAAAGATATCAGTTAATAATCTCTCCAAGTCTTTTGATAAAAGTTACAAACTCAGCGGCAATTAGTTTACCTGAAATTTGCTGAAAAAGCATTGCAACCATCCAAAACTGGGAAACAACCAAAGTCTTAAATGAAAGAATCTTGTGTTTGTTGTTTTTGATATGTTTTTTTTCAAAACTCAAAGCAAGCAAAAGATACATTAGAGCAATAATTCCAAAAATCACTACATATACCATTAGTCATTCATATTTTTGGATCATATAAACAGAAAAAAATAATGTATTCACTGCAATCAAAGCCTGAACCAGAAGCAAAAAAGGTCTGTCTATTAGACTGAATTTTATCTTATCATAAAAATAAAAAACATTCAGCACAAAAAAACAACAGACAGCCCAAGTGCTTCCAAGAAACTGTTATAAAATATCTTTATTATACCATCTGTTACAGGAAGGAACTGAAAATAAAAATAAGAAAAAATTGGTATCAAATATATAGAAGAAAGCATGGCAAAAGAGATATTAGAGAACTGTCTGTCCTGAATATGATAATTTTTTTTGGTAACAGAAATCATTGCTATCTCCAGAATCAAAATAAGATAAAAAAACGGATCCAAAATAAAATCAAAAAAAATATTAAATCAAAGGACCATATGAATCAAAAAAAATGCTATAGTGGTATTCAAGAAAAACAAAAACATCAAAAAATTCTTGTAAGAGATTTTGTTAACATTGAAAAAAGCAAGTTTAGAAAAAAATCAACTAAAAAAAATAGAAAATGCACCTATTATCGACCACATAAATACAATACAGAAACTACTAAAAATTTCTCAAATTAATAAATCCCATTATAACAACCAAACCAGAAAATTCAATTGTTTCTCAAAAAACTTCCAACTATCTAATATGATAATCAAGATTCAAATATCCAGGGATAAATACACTATTAATGTTGTAGGGAGATTTTTATTGATTTTTTTTTATAAAAATTTAATATAAAAATGCATATATCACAAAAAATGAAAGGAGGATAGTATGTTGGAAAATATCATCCCTTTAGAAAAGAAAAGAGCAGAAAAGAAACTTTGGTTTGTGATGATCGAAAGGGGC
>CAZWWJ010000015.1:0-14921 GCA_964637495.1 uncultured Candidatus Peribacteria bacterium
GCTTGTAGAAACTACTTTTAAGAAAAAATACTTTCTGTAGAAAAAATAGAGCCATAATTTTTAAGATTTTTTATTTTTAAAAAAAACTGCAAAAAAAGGTATTTTTGCAGAATAAATACTTAAAAAAAAGCCTTAGAAATTTATTCTAAGGCTGTTTGATTTTTATATTTTATCATACCTTTCCATAGAAAGCTGAGCATTTAGTCTGTTAATAATATCTGTTACAACTCACACTATAATAATTATTCCTGCTCAGGATACCACTGCCGGTATACTACCAACTTCTTGTATTGCTTGTTGTACAAAAGGTATATAAGACAAAACATAAGTATATACTCATACCGTTGCCAGTCACATTCCTCACCAGAAACACAAATGCATTAGATTCTGATGAATATATTTGGATGTTTCTTCACCTGGTCTTATTCCTGGTATGAAACCACCTCTTTTCTGTATGTTATCAGCCATTCTTTCTGGATTGAAAACTATCAGTGTATAAAAGAATGTAAACAAAACTATTAACACAAAATATATTCCAATCGCAAGCAATCAGGGCTGATCTGTATAAATATTAAGGTTTCACTCTATCCAGTTTGCCATTGAATTTATAGTTTCACTTTCTGTACCATACCTAACTATCATTTGAGACAATAGATAAGGGAAAGTTGCAAATGCTATCGCAAAAATTATTGGAATCATTCCTACGGGATTCAAAGGAATTGGAAGTGTAGCAGTATCTTCTACAGATCACTTTCTGGAATATACTATTGGTATTTCTTTCTTTGTTCTAACAAGTAAGACTGCCAAAACAACTAATATCAACACTATTGTTAACATAAATACAACTATTGGTGCTATTTCAGGTGCTCAGGATATATATTGATAAATTTGAGAAGTCATACCTGCAACTATTGAAGAGAAAATCAGGAATGATATTCAGTTTGCAATATTGGTTTCTGTTACCATTTCTCATAGCCACATAAGTATCATTGTTCCTACTGTCATAGCGAAGGCAGACAACAACACTGTCCCAAATGTTGTTTCTATAATTCCTCCACCAAGCATTGTGTTTATGAAAAATACCATTCATATTGCCTGCAAAAATGCCAATGGAAGAGTTAAATATCTTGTATACTGCTGTATTTGCATCTGTCAGGATTCTCACTGTTCTTTTAGCTCTTCTATTTTTGGTATTACAGCTGTCATCAGCTGCATTATAATAGATGCATTAATGAAAGGAATTAATCACACAGCTACTATTGAAAACTGCTCAAGAGTTCATCACATCAGCATTGCAAAAAATTCCAACCCTCATCACTCATCTCATATTCATTCACTTCACATAAAAGCATCTATATCTACAAAGGGAACTGGAATTGCAACCATAAATCTATAAAGTGCAAGAACTGCTATTAGGAATAGCAATTTTTTTAACACTGTAGAACTCTCCCAAATTTCCCTGATATAATTAAAAACCTTTAACATTTCCTGATTAGTTAAATTTATTAAATTTTCTTAAGATTGTATCTTTCACTCTACTGTTGATGATACTGATTCTATTCCTTCCAAAGATATTTTTTTTGAAATCTCTCCTTTACCAAGTATTTTTACAGGTTTTTGAGTTGATTTTATCAGATTTGCTTGTTTCAAAGTCTCTTTTGTTATTTTATCACCATCTTTTATGTTAGCAGAATTTTCTATATCCTGTAAATTAACAACCTGATAATCTTTCTTGAACTTAAAATATCTTTTGAATCCTTTTAACTTTGGAAGCCTTCTGTGAAGAGGTTTTTGCCCTCCTTCAAATCCAGGTCTCTTGCTGTATCCTGATCTTGATTTTTGTCAGATAAGTCCTCTTCCGCAATAATTTCATCTGTTGGATCCATCTCATCTTCCAACTCTTTTATTTGAAGAATTTTTACTAAGTCCTTCAAACAATTCATTATAATTCATCAAAACTTTATTTAACAAATAAATTAACTTTCCGAAGTTGCTTTTGAAACTCTTTGAATTGGTTTATAAGAAGATAATGCAAATATTGTTGCAAGTGCATTATTTAGGTTATTATTTGTTCATATTATTTTGGATAATATGTTGTTGTACCCTGCAAGCTCTAATACTGTTCTTACTGATGATCATGCCTTAATACCTGTACCTGGTCCTGCTGGCATTAATCTTACAACTGCTGATTTGTATTTGTAAGTTCTTTTATAAGGAACAGAGTAGTTTTCAGTAAGAGACACTTTTTTAACATTTTTGTAAGCCTGATTAGTTGCTTTGTTAATTGCACCTATTACATCAAGAGATTTTGCAATACCAAGACCTACTTTACCGTTTTTGTTCCCAACTATCATTATTGCTCTAAATGCCATTTGTCTTCAACCTTTTGTTACTCTTGTTACTCTCCTTACTTCCAACAGTTTTTCTTCAAACTGATTTTGCTGTTTTTCATTTTCTGCCATATTTTTAATATTATTAATATAAAATGGAAATTAAACTTTTACTCAAGATTGCCTAAGTCATTCTGCAACATTTGCTACTCTCCCGTGATAAGGAAATCAGTTTCTGTCAAAAGCTACTTTATCCACTCACTTATCTAATAGTGTTTTTCATAGATTTTGACCAACTTCATAAGCTTTTTCTTTTTTGGTACCTTCTTTAAGCTTAAGGTCATTACCTGCAGCTAATACATTTCCTGATCTGTCCACTGCCTGAGCATATATATAACTGTTTGATCTGTTAACTATTACTCTAGGAAGATTCGTATTTTCTTTTGTTGCAGTGTTGGTCTTTTGTTTTCTTCTAAAATATTTCCTTTTTTTATCAAAAATCTTATTTGCTAACTTTTTCATTTTCAATAATTTTTAACTAAATTAAATTACTTGGATCAAGCTTTTCATTCTTTTTGCTTAACTTTTTCTCCTTCGTATCTTATTCATTTTCATTTGTATGGTTCTGGTGGTCTTTTTGCTCTAATTTCTGCAGCTACTTCTCAAACCTTTTGTTTTTCCATTCCAGATACTATTATCAAAGGATTTCATTTGGAGTCTTTATCTACACTTATTTGGATATCTTCTGGAATTGGATATTCAACAGGATGAGAGTATCCAAGGTTTAATACTAGATTATTTCAGCTTACCTGTGCATTATATCCAACTCATAGTACCTGCAGTCTTTTAGTAAATCCTTCTGTTACACCAGTTACCATATTATTAATTATTGCTCTTGTAAGACCCCAAAAATTATTGTATGAATAATTATCAATAGTTACCAAAATTTGATTTTCACTTTTTTCTACATTTACTTCATTTCTGTAAGTATAAGTTAGCTCTCATTTTGGTCATTTTACTGTTATTCTCTGACCTTCTATTGATACTTCAACATTTTCTGGTATCTCTACAGGTAGTTTTCCTATTCTAGACATTTTCAAGTTTTATAAACTAAAATTAGTATACTTCAGCTATCAGCTCTCCTCATATTCTTTGTTTATATGCTTCATGAGAAGCCATTACACCTTTACTTGTTGTTATTATTCAAATTCCTCTTCCTCAAGCTACTTTTGGCAGTTTTTCACAAGGAAGATACCAACGTTTTGAAGGCTTTGAATAAAATTTGACATCTATCATATCGTTTTGATCATCGTTTACTTCATAAAGTTTTACCTTCAAAAATTTCCTTCCTTTAGAAGGTTCTTCTACCTCATAATCTTTTATAAAACTATACCTTTTTAGAAGGTTTAATACATCTTCCTTGTGTCTTGAATGAATTACATTTGTAACTTCATCCTTTCTTGCCATATAAGCATTCTTTATTCTTATCAAAAGATCATGTACTGGTGAATTTACTACTCCCATTAATATTTTTTAAAAATTAAATTTACCAACTTGCTTTCCTTACTCACATTATATTACCCTGTCTTGCAAATTTTCTGAAACACACTCTGCAAACTCCAAATTCTCTTATGTATGCTCTTGGTCTTCCACAACACTTACATCTGTTATAATGCCTTGTTTGATATGGCATTTTTTTACCCTGCTTCTGGTATTTTTTTCTTTTCTTTTCAAGCTTTTGTTGTTTAACTTCCAAAGACTTTCTTGACATTGTAGTATATTATTGATTAAATATAAATCAAAGAGACTTTAATAGTTTCTTTGCTTCTTCATCACTTGTTGTAGTAGTTACTATACTTACCTGAACTCCCTGTGGTGTATATATTTCATCAGGGGATAATTCTGGAAATACATTTTGGTCGCTAAAACCTATATTATAATTTCACATTCAATCAAATTTTTTCGGAGATAGTCAGTTATAATCTCTTACTCTTGGCAATGTTAGTTTGTTCAATCTTTCCAGAAAATCATAAGCTCTTTGTCTTCTCAAAGTTGTTTTAAGCATAACAGGCATTCATTCTCTCAACTTAAAGCTTGATACTGATTTTTTGGCATTTATTAACGTTGGTTTTTGACCAGTTATTTTTGACAAATTTGATATAAGATCACTAAAATCTTTTACCTGTTTTCTTGTAGCAAGTGACCCTATTCACATAGAAACTACTACTCTGTCTATTCTTGGTACTTCAAAAATATTTGACTTTTCCATATTTTTTTGTAAATCATACACCAATGTATCTTTGAATTCTTTATAAAGACTCATATTTTATTCCTTAAAATTATAAATTATAACTTTTCACCTGTTTTTCTATTAACTCTGTATCTTTTTCATTCACTTTCCTGTACTCCAACTTTTATTGGTTTTCATTCCTTTTCACTGTAATACATTACATTTGATATGTGCAAAGGTTTTGTTACTTCTTTGAATCACTGTTTCTTTATTGCTTTTTTTCTTACATTTATTCATCTTAAATAAACCATATCACCTTCTACTTTTTCTACATCAGATACGCTTCCTTTATAACTGCCTGCTATTACTTGCACTTTATCTCAAGTTTTGATCTTTTTCATTGCAAATATCTTATTTTATAAATTATATTACTTCTTCAGCCATATTTGCTATTGGTCTGTATCATTTTTCTCTTAACTCTTTGGCAACCGGACCAAATATTCTTTTTCATCTTGCTCAACCATCTTTGTTGATTAAAGCTACTGCATTATCCCCAAATCTTATATAACTTCAGTCTTTCCTTCTTACTTCTTTTACTGTTCTTACTACTACAGCCCAGGATACATCTCATTTGGATACTTGTCAGTCCGGACTTGCTGACTTCAAAGCAACTACTACTTTATCTCATACAGTAGCAAATCTTGGAAAGGATCATTTTAGTATCCTTACAACTTTTGCTGATCTTCCTCAAGTATTATCAACTATATTTACTTTAGATTCATTTTGTATCATCTTTGTTTCTTATAAAGAAAATAAATTAAACAGATTCACTTATTACTTCTACTAGTTTCCATCTTTTTAGTTTACTTATTGGTCTTGATTCTCTGATTCTTACCAGAGATCATTTTTTTGCTTCATTATTTTCATCATGTGCGTGATATTTTTTTCTGAACATAAATCTTTTCTTGTACAATGGATGCACTTTCACGCTTTCTACCTGCACTACTATTGATTTATCATTCTTATCACTTACTACTCTTCAAACAAATTCTTTTATGTTTTTTCACGAAATCATAACCATTTTTATCAATGAATTTTACGATGTAAAGCTGTATTCACTCTAGCAATATTCCTTCTTGTTAACTTAATTGTATGAGTTTCTCTCAATGCTCTCATAGAATTTTTCATTCTTAGAGTGTACAATTCACTTTTCAAATCTTTTCTTAATTGTACCAACTCTTTAATATTTTTTTGCATCAATTCGTTCATTACAAGTTTTTCCATCTTGAGGAAATAAAAATATAAATTATCTAACTTCTCATTTTTCAACTAATCTTGTTGAAACAGGTAGTTTATAAGAAGCCTGTCTAAATGCTTCTTCTGCTACTTCTCTACTTACTCAGTTTATTTCAAAAACTATCCTACCTCTTTTAACTTTTGCTCTGTAAATTTCAACATCTCATTTACCTTTACCCATTGGCATTTCCAAACCTTTTGAAGTATAAGGCAAATCCGGAAAAACTCTTATCCAGATTTTTCATACTTTCCTTGTATATCTTACTATTACTTTTCTTGCTGCCTCTATCTGTCTGTTTGTTAAGTAAGTATTTCCTGTAGCTTTTAGACCAAAATCACCAAATGATACATAATATCATCTGTTACTTTGTCATTTGTTTCTTCATCTTTGTTTTTTCTTAAATTTCCACTTTTTTGGGAACAATAAAGACATTTTGCTATTTTATTAATTAAACTAAATCTATTTTGCTACTTCTTTGTACTTGTTTGAGTAAACATCTCATTTATAAATCCAAACTTTTATTCCTAACACTCAATATTTAGTTACTGCAGTATCATAATGGTAATCTATATCAGCCCTTAGGGTCTGCAAAGGTACTCTTCCTTTTATAAATGTTTCTCATCTTGCAATATCCGCACCTCATAGTCTTCCTGTTATATAGAATTTAACTCACTGTGCTCATTTTTCCATTGCTCTTTGTACTATCTGGTTTCCAACTCTTCTGAAAGGTAGTCTTTTTTCCATCTGTTCTACTGCTAGTTCAGCCATTATTTTTGCTGATAATTCCGGTACTTTTACTTCTTTAACAGTTACTTTGAAGTCTTTATTAAACTTCTTTTTAAGTTTTTCCTGAAAGTCATTCAATATTGCACCTTGTTTACCTATTATCAAAGCTGGCTTTGATGTAAATATTATTACTTCTCCGTCTTGATCAGTTTTTCTAATTACCACTTTTGCTATACCTGCTTTTCAATAATAATTTTTTATGTACTCCTGAATATCTATATCTTCCACAAAAAAATCTGCAGACTGAGACTTGTTCTTAGCTATCCATTCAGTTGGCCACCCTTTTGTGATACCAACTCTAAATCATCTTGGATCTGTTTTCTGTCACATAAAACTAGTTTTTACTATCTAAAACAACTTTTACAAATGCTCTATGTTTTTTATAAGGATGCACTCCAGCTCTAGATACAAATGCAATTCTTCTAAGTTTTAATCCTTTTCCTATTTCTACTCTGGATACATACAAATCTTCTGGCTCTTGACCTGCATTGTTTTTTGCATTAGCTATTGCAGAATCCAGTACTTTTAGCAATATCTTTGCTGATTTCTTCGGAGTATGTTTTAATATTTCTCTTGCTTCAGATACATCCTTGTTTCTTATCATTTTTGCTGGAAGCTGTATTTTTTTTTCTGAACTTTGAGCATATTTTAGTGTTGCTGTCATGCTTTTTGTCATCATACTTTGTTAACTATTAAAATGGATGTCATCTAAAATTCCTTGTCAAAGCAAACTCTCAAAATCTGTGTCCTATCATATCTTCTGTTACATATACACTAACGAACTGTTTTCCATTATGTACTGCAAATGTAAATCCTACCATCTCCGGAGATATTTGGCAAGCTCTGTCCCAAACCTTTAGTACTTTTTTCTCTCCGGATTCTTTTATTCTGTTTACTTTCTTTAGTATCTTGGGATTAATATAAAACCCTTTCTTCAAAGATCTTGTCATCAAAATCGTTTTAGATTCTAAATATTAATTCTTTTTTCTTCTGGAAACAATAAATTTGTCTGACCACTTCTTTTTCTTTCTTGTTTTCTTTCCTGGTGGCACTGGCCTTCCATTGAATGCTTTAGGATATATTAAAGCAATGTCTGTACCTCCTTCTCAACCTCAGTGAGGATGATCTACAGGGTTTCTTGCTTTACCTCTAACTTTTGGTCTTATTCATTTCCATCTTTGTCTTCAAGCTTTTCAGATTACTATATTTTTGTGATCTTCGTTGCTTACCTGACCAATTGTTGCCCAGCATCTTTCATCAAACTTTCTTATCTCGGAAGATGCAAGTTTAATATAAACGTAACCTCCTTCTTCGTCTTTACCTGTTATTTTTGCACTGTTTCAAGCTGACCTTACTATTTTTCCTTTTGTATTAGGTGTTAATTCCAAATTAAACACCCTAAATCATTCAGGTATATTTTTCAGCTGTTTTCTGAAACCATTTTTGTACTCAGTATTGTTGGTTACCTTTACCTCATCTCCTACTTTTATTCCTTTCCATGCAAGATTGTATCTTTTTTCTCAGTCTTTGTAAGCTATCAGAGCTATTCTTGCTGCTCTGTAAGGATCATACTCAATGGATTCTACCTTACCAGGAATTTCTTCTTTATCATATCCTTTAAAATCTATTTTTCTGTATCTTTTCTTGTGTCCTCCACCTCTACATCTTGCAGTAATTCTTCCATACTGATTTCTTCACCCTGATTTTCCCAAAAATTTTGTTAATGGTTTATAAGGATGTTTCCTTGTAATCTCAGCAAAATCAGAATTTGTCATATAACGTCTGGATGGAGTTGTTGGCTTATATGTTTTTATACCCATTTTACAAATATATACAATTTAAATTTAGAATCTTATCTCATCTATTCTGTCGTTTTCATATAGTGTTACTATTGCTTTTTTGTATTCCCTTCTTACAAGGCTTCTTCTTGCTCTACCTTTATATGGCACATTAACAATATTTACCTTTTTTGGTTTATAACCATATATTTCTTTTATTGCAGCTTTTACATCATTTTTGTTACTGTCCTTATGTACCTTGAACACATACTTGTTTTGATTGTTTTTCTGATAATATGTTTTTTCAGTGAATACAGGCTTTAGTATCACATCATAAGGAGAGAGTTTACTTCCAATTACTTTGCATTTTTGTTGCTTTTGTGCTCTTTGTCTGTTAACATCCTTTTGTGACATTATTATTATGCATTAACTAAGATAAATTTATTTTGAAAACCTTTCTTCTACCAAATCAAGAGATTTCTCCAAAAACAGTACGTTTTCGTTTGTTAACAAATCGTAAGGATTTATATAACTTCCATTAACATACTTAACATTTGGTATGTTTCTGAATGATTTAATTATTAGTTCATCTTTATCAGGAGATACAATTAATGTTTTTGAGTTGTTTAATCAAAGATTTTTAAGTACATTGTTTGCCTGTTTTGTACTAATATTTTCTATATCAAACTTATCAAGACAATAAATTTTTTCTTCTTCTGCCTTCAAACTCAATGCCCCAAGCAATGCTTTTCTTCTTTTCTTGGAAGGCATTTTTTTGGTAAAGTTTCTTTCATTTCTTGGTCCAAAGTAAACTCCTCATCATTTTCTGATACCTGAGTCTGCACTACCAACTCTTGCTCTTCCTGTTCATTTTTGTTTGTACAACTTTTTTCCTGAACCTCTTACTTCTGATCTTGTTTTGGTATGTGCAATTGGAATTCTTGCATTTGCCATCTGCATTACTATGAACTCATGCAACAAAACATTGTTTATATATTCTTTATCAAATATTTTTTTACTTAAACTCCTTGTATTTACTTGTTCTCCGTTTGTATTAAATATATTTATAGTGTATGACATCACACAAAATTTTTACTACTAAATTTTTTTACTTTAAAAATAACTTCAAGAATGACTTGTATGCTCAAGGTACTGAACCATGTACTGCAATTAATTGTTCATCATCCATATCAAACCTATCCAGGATTTTTACATTTTTTAATGTTTTTTTATTGTTTCCCATACGTCCTGGAAGTTTTTTTCATTTGATTACTCTTCTTGGTTTCATGCTTCCTATAGAACCAGGTTGTCTGTGATTACGAGAACCATGAGTTTTTGGTCACTCAGCAAAACCAAATCTTTTTACCGTTCCCTGAAATCATTTTCATTTTGTATAACCTGTTAGTGCAACATCTTCTACTCATTCAAGTAATGACAAATCTAGATTGCTTCACTGACCATAATTTTCCATAAAATCTTCCGGTACCTTGAACTCACATTTATAACCATAAACCTGAACTTTTCAGTTTTCTTTGGTTTTGTTTTTCTTGTTTGCTCATACTACCATTGCATCATAACCATCTTTGTCTGCAACTTTGTACCTTATTATTTCTTGTGGTTCTATTTTTAGCAAAGTTACAGGCATGTGATTGTCATCTATCCACATTTTTGTCATTTCTTGTTTGGTAACAACAAGACCTCCCTTACTCATTAGATAAATTTTTTAAAACTTAAATTTAGAATACTTTTACTTCTACCGATACCCCAACCGGAATTACAAGATTTTGTAGATACTCTACTGTTTTTCATCCTGTTTCTGTTACATCAATTATTCTGGAATATGTTATTCTTTCGAACTGTTCTCTGGAGTCTTTATTAATAAAAGTAGATCTTAGAACAGTATAAGTTCTTTTTTTCTGAGGCAAAGGAATTGGTCATTTAACTTCAGCCCCAGACTTAGAAAGCAATCCCATTATTTTTCCTACAGCTCACTCCAATGATTTCAAATCATAACTTTTTAGCTTAATTCTTAACTTTGGAGTTGTCTTTGTTTTAGCCATTCCCTCATTTAATTTTATAAAATACGAAAAGGACTCTGATAAAAGTCCTTCTTCCCATCAAAAGATTTTTCTAGAAGAGACAATTTATCAGAGAACATTATTCATGTATTGCACTTACTACTCCTGCTCCTACTGTTTTACTTCCTTCTCTAATTGCAAATCTTAGACCTTCTTCCATAGCAACTGGATATATTAATTCTACATTTATTTTAGCATTGTCTCCTGGCATAATCATTTCAGTTCCCTGAGGAAGTTCTATTGTTCCTGTAACATCTGTTGTTCTGAAATAGAACTGTGGTTTATACCCTGACATAAATGGAGTATGTCTTCCTCATTCTTCTTTCTTTAGTACATACACCTCAGCTTCAAATTTCTGATGAGGAGTTATTGAACCAGGAGCTGCAACAACTTGACCTCTTTCTACTTCGTCTTTTTCTATACCTCTTAACAAACATCCTACGTTCATTCCTGCATCTGCTTCTTCGTGTTGTTTATGGAACATTTCAATACCTGTTACTGTAGTCTTTTGTTTTTCTTCCTGCATACCAACTATTTCTGCTGGTTCTCCTACTTTCAGTTTTCCTCTCTCTAATCTTCCTGTAACAACTGTACCTCTACCTTTAATTGAGAATACATCCTCTACTGGTAACAAGAATGGTTTTTCCTGATCTCTTTCTGGTACTGGTATTTGATTATCCATTGCATCTATAAGATCCCAAACTGGTTTAGTATGAGTCTCATCTTCTGGATTTTCTACTGCTTTCAAAGCTGAACCATGTATTATAGGAGTATTATCTCCATCAAAATCATACTGATTCAAAAGATCTCTTATTTCTTCCTCAACAAGCTCTATCATTTCTTCATCCTCAACCATATCTATTTTGTTCAGGAATACAACTATTGCTGGAACATTAACCTGTTTAGCAAGCAATATATGTTCTCTTGTTTGTGGCATTGGTCCATCTGGTGCTGATACAACCAATACTGAACCATCCATCTGAGCTGCACCTACAATCATGTTCTTAACATAGTCAGCATGTCATGGACAGTCTATGTGTGCATAGTGTCTATTATCTGACTCATACTCAACATGAGCAGTATTAATTGTTATTCCTCTGTCTTTTTCTTCAGGAGCTTTGTCAATATCAGAAAAATCCATTTGTTTAGCATAACCCTTGCTTGCCAAAACTTTCACTATTGCTGAAGTTAAAGTTGTCTTACCATGATCCACGTGTCCTATTGTTCCGACATTAATATGCTCTTTGTTTCCTGCCATTTTTGTTATTTTACAAATTAAAAAAGCTAATCCATTATATTAATTTAATATTGTTTTTCAAGTCTTTCTGTCCCACTCAAAAAAATATTTTTTTGAATGGGCAGGGACAGATTCGAACTGTCGACCTCACCCTTATCAGAGGTGCGCTCTAACCAGCTGAGCTACCTGCCCATATCGGGAACGCAGGACTCGAACCTGCGACCTCTGGTTCCCAAAACCAGCGCTCTAGCCATCTGAGCTAGTTCCCGTTCATCAAAATTGCCAGGGGACGGGATCGAACCGCCGACACAAGGCTTTTCAGGCCTCTGCTCTACCACTGAGCTACCCTGGCTTAATTCATTATTACCTTGTTTTTATTACCTTTTTTTACAATGTATTAATTAATATAAATATTAAAAATTAAATTTCAAGTGATTTTAAAAATTTTTATGAAATGATTATGGAAACAATTGATTGAATTTTTGGTATCTACATTTTTTTAAAATCAGATTTTAATTTTTCCTGCAAAAAATTTCTCAAAAGTACACAGTCTTCTAAAAGTTGCTTACGATTTGGTCTTTGAGACTTTTTTAAAGAAGGTAGAAGATGGTTGTTAATCGTACAAAGTATATCTTCAATAGATTTTCTGGACAAACTATTTATATGAGATTTATAATGAAATGGAATTATTAAATTCTTTCTTTGATAGTCTCAAAAAATATTTCATCACCTGCTTAATTTTTCCATCAAACCTCATACATAATCTTCACAAACAAGTCATATCCTTGCTTCTAGTTCCTGCAGTCTCTTAGCATCTTCTTTTGTATACAAAGTAACCATATTTGGATCTTCATAGTCTCTTATATAACTACTTACTGGATTCCTTCTGCTTTCAAAATCTATTACTTCTCACATTACAAGTATTTATATATTAAATTCCGAAACTGTAAATAACCAAAAAAAATTATATTTCAAGAAAAAGTTTTATTTATTGCAAATTTAACCCTAATTAGTATTGTGGTAGTTGTTTTTATACTATTAATTATGAAAAATATGAATCTAATTACCCCACATTGAGGACAATTAAAAAATCTGAACACAAAACAAGAAATAAATGCACAATACACAATAAAAGTAAACAAAGACATAGAAACTGATATTTACAATCTTGGATGTTGAATTTACTCTCCTCTGGAATGATTCCTAAACCAACAGGATTTTGAATCAGTACTTGATAATATGCAGCTTACAAACAACACTCTCTGGCCTATACCTATAGTTCTTGATATCTCCTGAGAGGACAAAGAAAATATCAATAAAACAAAACCTGAAAACATCCTTATAACAAACACCGAAGACAATCCCATAGCTTATCTGGAACCAGAAGATATATACAATTATGACAAAAGCAAATACGCCTATAATATTTTTGGAACTACTGATGAAAATCATCCCGGAGTAAAAGATGTTTTTGAAAAAGAAAACTTCCTTATTGGATGAAGAATCAAAACAATCCAAAACAACCCTCTTGCAAAAGACCCTGATATATGAAAATATTATCTTACTCCTGAACAAACAAGAGAAAAATTCAAACAAAACAAATGGGAAAAAGTTGTTGCCTTCCAAACCCGTAACCCACCCCACAGATCTCATGAGTATCTGCAAAAATGTGCTTTGCAGGGCTGTGATGGACTTTTTATCAATCCTGTAATATGAAAGAAAAAGAAAGGTGACTTCAAAGACAAATACATAATGGGAGCCTATGAGATTCTGATTGATGATTACTACAACAAAAACCACACTCACCTTGGAATTCTGCCACTTACAATGAAATATGCTTGACCAAAAGAAGCTGTATTACATGCAATCATAAGACAAAACTTTGGATGTTCTCATATGATAGTTGGAAGGGATCATGCAGGTGTATGAGATTATTATGGAAGTTATGAAGCTCAGGAAATTTTTAACAAAATATCAGAAGACAAATTAGAGATAAACATACTAAAATACGAACATGCAGGGTACTGTACAAAATGCTGAGAACTTACATCCAACAAAACCTGCCCTCATCCCAACAAGGACAAAGTACTTTTCTCCGGAACTCAGATAAGAGAAAAAATGCAAAACAAGGAAAAAATCCCTGAAGAATTTATGAGAAAGGAAGTTTCAAACTATCTAATACAGCAAAACGACCAGTTTGTAGAATAATTTAACATTAATTACCAAGAAATGAACAAACCAAAAAAATGATTCGTAGCCTGGTTTACCTGACTTTCGGGAGCAGGCAAAACAACTATTGCAGATAACTTACAGGAAAAACTTAACAACCAAAATTATAATTACATCCAGAGGCTTGACTGAGATATAGTTAGACAGTCCCTTACCAGAGATCTTTGATTTACTCCCGAAGACAGAGCAAAAAATCTAGAAAGAGTTGGATTTGTTGCAAGTATGCTTTCCAGCAATGATGTATGAGTTCTTGCAACTTTTATTTCTCCTTATATCAAGGAAAGAGAAAAACTAAGAAACCAAATACCTAATTTTATAGAAATATGGGTGGATGCTCCCCTGGAGGTTTGTGAACAAAGAGATGTAAAATGATTGTACCAAAAAGCAAGAGAAGGACAAATTGATAATTTCACCTGAATATCAGATCCTTACCAAAACCCCTACAATCCTGAGGTTCATCTCCCAACAGACAAGTTATCAATTGATGAATGCACAAACAAAATTATTAACTATCTTGAAGCAAATAATTATCTATAACAAAAACCTTGATACAAAAAAACAATTCTAGACCAAAAAAAAGACAGAGAGAGAATACTCCCTCTGTCTATTCCGGAAGGTTACTGAACCTTCTCCCAGATCTCCTCTCGGAAATCCCTGTCCAAATTGTAGTCAGTTTCCATTCTAACAATTTGGTCCACATCCAGGGGCGACTCTTCTGCCAACTCCCTAACTTCATCTCTTAGCTGGAGAACATCTTCTTCTTGAAGTTGTGTCTGTTCTCCTCCAGCTGACTGTCTATACTTCCTTGAAAGCTCCATCTTTTCTGAAGTATAGTTGGCAAATTCTTCCTTGTCAGCAGAAGTCCAGTCCCTGACCTCGTGATAGTTGGAGGTATGCTCTAGCACATACTGCTGAACTTGAGGATCTTGTAAAACATTATGCCTAAGAAACTGTAT
>CAZWWJ010000016.1:0-13949 GCA_964637495.1 uncultured Candidatus Peribacteria bacterium
GTTCAACTACTTCACCCAAAGCATTACTTAACATACTAGCTAATTCAGAATCCATTTCACTTAAATCAATTCTTTCACTTTCTTCTCTATCATCTTCTCCTCTATCACTTTCTTCTCTATCATCTTCTCCTCTATCACTTTCTTCTCTATCATCTTCTCCTCTATCACTTTCTCCTCAATTTAATTCTTGTTCTATAAATTCTTGCAAATCAGAAGGTCAGTTTATTTCATCTGCATCAATTGTTATTTCATCTCCATTCACCTTAAACTCTCAATTTTCATAAATCACCTCTCAATCAAATTCTCAATTCACCTCCTCTGCTACTTTATTTAAAATTTCACCTCTCAAATCTTGAGGTTCTGATATATTTTCTCAATCTATTCTTATAAGACCGTCTTCCTGATTCTTATAATTAACCACATATTCTTGTTCTCCCTCGTTATAACTTATATTGTAAACGCAATTCATTTCATTTTCTAATCTTTCCAATTCTGGGTCTTCTTCTAATTCCTCTTCCTCTCCTTGTCTTTCTTCTTCTGTTTGTTGAGCTCTATATTCTGCTAATTCTTCATGATAATCATTACTTATATCCTGAAGAACTTCATCATCTGATAAAAATCCAGTATCAATATCGCTACCTTTTATCACATAATATAATGCATGCTCAAAAGAACCTAATTGGTTGTAAACTCTTTGTAACTCATCAAAATCAATCTCTACATTAATCTCATTTCAAACATCCTGCAAATTTATATAAAAAGTTTTCAAAGTACTACTATAAGAAATATTTTTAATATTTTCTAATCTTCCTTCCAACTCTTCTGAATTTTCACCACCTTCATATTCACCAGAGAAAAATCAACTTAAACGTGCATGATCAAATCCTCAAAGCAACTCCTCTATTCTATCATGAATTTCATCACTAAGATCAGCAGTAGATCCATCTAATTCATATAATATCTTTTGAATTAACAAAATATCTTCTACACTATTAAAATCTTCAGGATCTTGTGGATCTTCTAACATTTCTCTGAGACTATCTGTTAACTCGTTTATAGTTTCTACATCATCTATATTCTCTTCTAGTTCCTCAGAATTAGTGCTTAATCTTTCCAAAAGCTCCCTTTCTTCCTCTTCTAATTCTTCACTATCTTCTAAACTTTCAAAGCTATCTATTAAGTCTGCCATTTTATTTTTGTTTATATTTTAAATTTATAGCTCATCTAACAAAGAGTCAGCATCATTCTTATCTTTTTCTTGTTTCTTTTCTTCTTTTTCTTTAATATTTTTTAGATTTCATCTTAGATTTTCTATCTCTTCCAGAGATTCTTTAAGTTTATCTTCCTTTACTCTATACATTGCTTTAACTATAATTTTGTACATATTATCCAAAAACTCTTCATTTATACTTTCAACTGAATTAAGAAGTTTATACAAATCTTTAAAAAGACTTCAATTATCTTTGACATATTCAAGCATATTAAGAAGTTTTCTTTTCTTTTGATCATAACTCATACTAAAAAACTTATTCATATTCTCCTCAAAAGACAACATTTTTTATATTTTTTATAAATTTATATTCTTATCTAACCTTATTATAAGCAATTTTAAAAATATGTCAAAAAAAGCAAGCTTTTTCTAACTTGCTTTTTTAGTTCTATCTGAAGATTTCATTTCTTCCATTACTTTTAAGGTTAACTGAACAACGGCCTTGTTAGGAATACTTGATGTTCTTATTTTTCTTAGTTTTAATCTTATATTCTCTATAGCTTCATCTTTATTTTTACTTTCAGTTAGTACTATTATTTCTCATATTATATCTTCCATATATCACTCTGGTATATATCTTTCAAGGCATTTTTGGTCTTCTTCAGGTAATTCATTCAAGACACGAATTGCTAACTCCTCAAAATTTCAATTCTCAAATGATGTGAACTGTTCTCCTTCTCTATATTCTTTTTTGTTTATGTTTTCCATTTATTTCTCGTTAATAATAAAATCTTTTATTTCTTGATAATAAGATTGTTTTAGAGAATCAAGGTAATCTATAAAAGTATCCAAATTATTATACAAATTTTTCAATTTATAATAATTTACATTGTCCAGAATTTTTACTATTTCCTCATACAAAAATTCTGGTAACCCAACCTGATCCACATATTTTAATATCTCTTTTTTTAACTTTTGTTTAGACCACATAACATTTTTTATTTTTTTAAATATAAATTAAAGATTTTTTACTCTTACAGAATGCTTTTCCCTTACATAATCCTTTAATGTAAGATCATGAGTTATAAAAAGTATTGTATTTCACGCTTTATTAAGTTCTATCAAATAGTCCAGAATTTCCTTAGAGGTTTGATCATCAAGATTTCATGTTGGTTCATCTGCAATTATAAATTCTGGATTTGTTACCAAAGCTCTTGCAATTGCCACCCTTTGCTTTTCACCTCAACTAAGGTATGGAGTATAAACATTTCTTTTGTCCATTAAGTTCATCCTGTACAAAATATCATTTACTCTTTTTTTTATTATATCATACTTTGCTCACAATATTTCAAGAGGATATTCAACATTTTCTTTTACTGTCTTATGATCTATTAACTTAAAATCTTGATAAACAACTCAAATTCTTCTTCTATATTTCTGAACCTCTTTCTTGGTAAATCTTGAAATATCTTCCTTTCTGTAAAAGATCATCTTGGGAGGTGGTGTTATGGACCTTATCAAGAATTTTATTAATGTAGTTTTACCAACTCAAGATCTACCAAAAACAAAACAAAAATCATCTTTATAGAGATTAAAATTAAACTTATCAAATATCAAACTTGGAGATTTAGGATATCCCCAAGTAAGATCCTGAATCTCTACAAGAAGTTCCTTTTCTGGAGTAGACATAACAAGATATTAAGTTATATAAAAACAAACACAATGAATATTATAATCAAATTTTTTTATTTTAAAAATCAAAATACATTCTATAGATAATTATATTTGACATAAACTAATTTAATAAAGATTTAATATTAGAATAAATTTTTTCTTTGTCTTTATTTGAAATTTTCTTGGACTTTAGTACTTTAGAAGATATAGTATGAAGTTGTTTTTTCAGAAAATTAATCACTTCCTCCTCTTTTTTCTCCTGCTTTAATTTAGCAAACTGATTTTCCCACCAAAGCTGGGCTTCCTTTATTTTCTGAACTTGAGTGTTTTCTATTTCCTGATTATAAACCTTTTTAAGAAAACTTTCTGGAAAATATTCTACAAGATCCTTAAAAAAATTACTATAAGATTTTATTTTATCATTCCACAAATCATTATTATACAGAAAATTCTGGTAAAACAAAGCTGCAAGATAAAAACTATTATCAACACTCATTGCAGAAAAATTTTTGTCATTTTCTTTTTTTTCTGACAGTGTATTTTTCTTCATTTGAGATCTAAACTGATTTAGTATAAAAGAAAAATTTGAATTCAAAGCAGAAGATAATTTACCTATGTAAAACTCAAAAACAGAAAAGTTTATATTTTCAATATTTTTAAGAAGTTCAAAAATGCCTGAAATCACAGAATTTCTTCAATTTGGAGAAGTTATATCATATTTTTTTGTATAATATTCAAGAATATAGTCAAAAGCATCTATAGTATCAAAATCTATATTCTGATCTGAATTGTTTACATACTCATCGATATCTTTATATCACTCCGGAAGCAAAATCACCCTTGGAAAAACTCATACAGAAAAAGCACTTGAAGTAGCTCTTATCAAACCCTCAATTCATGCTTCATCTGAATCAAAAGCAAAAACAATATTTTCCTGATACCTTTTGAGCAAACTAAAATGATACTGAGTAAAAGCAGTTCAACAAGGAGCAACTCAATTTTTCTTTCATGCTCTCCAAAGACCTATCACATCCATATATCATTCTACAACTATTATTTGGTTTTGGTCTCTTATATTTTCTTTTAATTTATCAAGTCAGTATAATATTTTTGATTTGTTGTACAAAATTGTTTCAGGAATATTAAGATATTTTGGTTGGTCGTTTTCATTTATACTTCTTCATGCAAAAGCAACCAAGTTACCTATATGATCATATATTGGAAACATAACTCTGTTTCTGAAAAAAGAATAAGGATCGGAAGTTGCTCATTTTTTAACAAGTCAGGATTTTATTAAATCATCCATAGTAAAATTCTTTGATTTTAGATAATCTACCAATTCAAGGTAATTATCCGGAGCATAACCTATACCAAATTTATTTACAACTTCTTCTGAAAGCTTTCTGTTTTCAAAAACATAATTTCTGGCCTGTGAGGATTCTTCAAACTTTTTTCTGAAAAACTCCTGAGCATATTTGTTTACCAACTTAATAGTTTCTTTTGCATTAGTATCTTTATTAAAATTGTTACTTTCGTATGCCTGAATATCTAAATTTGCTTCTTTCCCAAGAATTTTCAAAGCATCTACAAAATCTATTTTCTCAATTTCCATTAGAAAAGTTATTACATCACCTCAGGCTCAACATCCAAAACATTTGAATATCTGTTTATCTGCAGAAACTGTAAACGAAGGAGTTTTTTCCTTATGAAAAGGACACAAGCCCACGAAATTACTTCCTGTTTTTTTAAGTTCTACATACCTTCCAATAATATCTATTATATCAGTATTGGAAAGTACATCCTCTTTCAGGTCTCACATTATGTATTGGCATTTGTATAAATATAAACTCTAACTCCAAAAAATATTGTTAAAAGAACTGACAAAATAATATAAAAATATTGATTTAAGTTGGTTTTTTCCTGATATACATATTCTTTTTCATAAGTTTCAATATTTTCTTCGATATCCTGGAAAGCTTCCTGAAGCTGCCTTTCTGACATCACATGATAAGCTTCTCATCAGGTTGCTTGAGATATTTGTCTTACTTTATCAAAATTAAAAGTTCCAACAACAGGAGATCATATCATATCAGTTCCAACTTCCTGATCAGTTTCTCCAACTGTAATTCAATAAATTGGAATGTCATGCCTTGAAGCATATTCAGCTGCCTGTACAGGCTCATGCCCTATGTTTATATCACCGTCCGAAAACAAAACTATTACACTTGGAGTTTGTTCACCTTGTTCTTCCCATAACTGAATAAAATTATCTACAGCAAGAAAAATTCAGTCACCTGTTCATGTCCCCACAAACTCTAGAGTGGGAGGAAATTCAGACAAATTAAGATTGTTTATTTTTGAAAGAATAGCATCTATTTCATTACTCAGAGGTATCCAGTTAAAAGGCAGACCTGAGTAAATTACTACTCATACATTATACCCCCTTAAATTATCTACAAAATCATACATTGCATCTCTTGCCACCTGAAACCTGGAAGGATCTACATCATCTATTGTCATAGATAGACTCACCTGAAACAAAAGTTGCACATTTGTTGTTCTTTCTGTCTGTATTTTTCTTTCCCCGTGGAGTGTTAAGTTTAATGGTAACAAAAGTATCAAAAAAATTATCAGAAAAATTATTAGTTTTTCAAAATAAAACTTAAACTTATCAATCCACATATCAGGTACTACAAAAGAAGGTTTGTATTTTGATTTTACTAATAAAAGTATAATTATCAAAAATAATAACCCCGCACTTATATATAGTCACTCAAAATTTACAGAAAAGTTTTCCAGAAATTCCATAAAAAATTTTTTAAAAGTAAATTTATTTTTACAAATTATCCAGCTTATCAAGCTGACTCCTGTCTATATTAGTTTTTTTGACTTCGGGTTTCTGATCCGGTTGTTTTGCTTTGAGCCTTTTGATTTTTACCTGCATATTATCAACTTCTTTGGCATTCAATTGATATTTTTTGGGTTCATCCAGAAAATAAGTTCTTATCATCTTTGTAATAAAAGCAGGAAGATTTAGTTCAGAAATATTAAAAAAAGCAATAAACAAAAATATAAAAAAAATAGGTGCAGCAAGTATTCAGGCAATTATATTACTTGCTCCTGCTTCTACTAACTGGTTCCAAACTGCTAAGGCTATTGCCGCTCATACAGCAAGAATAAATAATTGTATTATAGAAACACTAACTGGTCATATAGGCACAGACATGTCAAACATTCCACCTGAAATATGTCTTGGTACAAATACCTTCATTTAGAATAATTTTTTAATCTAAAAATCTTTTAATTTCCGGAAGTATATCTTTTATATTATATTTTAAACAATATCAGTCTACACAATTATCCTTTGCTAACTTATCCAGAAGATTTATTAAAAGATATTTTCTTACTTGATTACTACAAAACTCTGAAATAAACTCATCCATCATCCTATCAACCAAAACTTTTCAAGAGTATATAGATGAATTTACTTCTTTATCTACACAATGTCATTTCTGAAAGGAAACAGCAAATAAATTTCTTTTTTCTGAAGGATAAACAAGATACCACTCAAGAAACTTTTCAATATCCTGCTTGTTTATTATTTCCTTAAAATCCTGAATATAGTTGTTCATTGAATATTTTAATGTATGCAAAAAAAGACTTTTTTTATCTTCAAAATAGTAATACAAACTTGGCTTTCTAATGTCCAATGCATTAGCTATGTTATCAAGTTTGACATCTGAGTAGTTTTTTGCAAAAAAATGATCTTCTGCTACTTTATATATATTTTCTATCTTCATTAATTCAGGTTCTTGTTATATTCTAAAAATCATACTTTATAATTAAGATTTACTTACTTATTCAGATTGTAAATAATTATTCAGATTATAAACAAAAGTATTAGCAATTCAACTAAAATTATTTTTAAGAAAAATTCACTCAAAAAGAAAGAGAAAACTATAATCATACATCAAAAAAAAACATACAAAACCTTTCTCATTAATCAAACTAGTTAATAAAATCCTTTCAAAGCACTACCTTTATATCTATATCATCTTCCAAATCTTGTTTTTCTTCCAATCTGGAAATATCAAAAAACATTCTTAACATACTTATTGTTTCCTGATATCTTTCTACATTTTTTACATAAACAACATTTTCTTCATAAGTTTCTTCATAAGTTTCTTCATAGTTTCCTATGTTATCTATCTCAAATCAATTCTTTACCAAATTAGTTGCTAACTCATTAGCTATCGGATACACACGACCATAAGCTTGGTATATTGTATTTCTGTCTATTCAATTATAAACACTTATATTAGCTTCTTCCCTAAGATAACCCTGATTATAAATAATATTATAGGCAAAATCTTGAATTTCTCTATAATTATTAGGATCTGAAGGAGTTCATCACTCTTGTAAAAGCACAGACTGTCATCCAAAAGCTTCTCTTGATGGATAATAAAGAAAACATCAAGGCTCCGCCTTAGAAAAGTCACTTTTATCACAGTCTGCTGTTAAATTAAATGTATGGAAATTATCTATTTCTTCTACATAAGGCATCATTCAAATCATTTGCCTTATACTGATATTGGTCTCTATCATATCATCAAACTCTGAGTACAACTGCTGAATTTTTTGTACATTAAATAAATTTTCTGAAGAAGTTACCTTATCTATTACTGCTTTCACAATTAATTGCTGTCTGTGGGATCTAGAAAAGTCCGATGTTGTTTGTCTTGATCTTGCATACTTCAAAGCGGTTTCCCCATCCAAAATTTGTTCTCACTCTTCAATTGAAAAAGGTTGATATCATTCATATCAAGGAGCTGGAAATTCTGGATCAACTAAATCATAAGGTACATCAACTTCTATTCATCACAAAGTATCAATCAGACTCACAAATCATTGAAAATCTATCATAGCATAATAGTTTATTCACACTCCTGTCATTTCAGATATTTTTGATACCAATACATTAATAGATAGTTGTAAGTCATCACTATGCATATAAGTTGTGGGAAGCAATCAGTTTAATTTTCAGTTATAATTAGTTTCCTCTTCTTCTATATATAAATCTCTGGGGATTGACATAAAAGATACAGAGTCATTATCCGGATCAAACGAAGCTATCATTATACTATCAGTACGATATCATTGGTCATGACCTATAAGCAATGCATTTACCTGTCAAAACTCATCTCTTTCCATTTCTTGTCAGATATTTCAACTAACAGAATCAAATATAGTAGTAGTTACATCATTTAAGAAAATCTTTCACTGTTCTACTACCTTTGGAGTATACATTATAACAGCTGCAAAAAAAACACCTATTAACAAAATTTTTATTACTCACCCAACTATTAAAAATTTACTATAAAATCAATTTCAAAAACTTGAATAATTTTCAAATTGTCATAATTTTTTATGTTTAAATCACATACTCTTATTTGAAATTAAATTATTAAATTTCTACTATCAAAACAGAAAAATAGATTCCTAAAGTTATTCTCATAATTCTAATTCTTGTTCAGCATCCATATCTATTTCTACATCTTGAGCTTCACTGCCTGGATCAACTTCTATCTCAACATTTTCATCTTCCAGATGTTCCTGAATATCTTCCATCTCCACATCTCATTCTGCGTTGTCTTGAGTAGGTACTGCATCCATTTCTGGCTGTTCTCACATAATATCATCTAAATCCAAATCAAGTATTTCCCACAAATTCTGATAGTTTTCTGGAAGTTCTAAATCAAATTCTTCTGCTTCTCTCATCCTATTATCAAAATCAAGTTCTGCTTCAAAAAATGGTGATTCCATATCTATTTGACCAAAAACTTCATATTTTTCATCAAAATTATAACCTAGATTTCAATCAAAAATAATTTCCTGTTCATCCTGTGTATAAAAAATTAACTCAAAATTTTTTCAATCCTGATCAAAATCATATTTATAATCAAAACTTGATCAACCAAGTAAATCTTCCAAGGTAAGTTCTCACTCATTTCATAATTTTCATTCTATATTATAAAGTCACTCTACTCACATTTCTTCTATTTCCATTGTAATATTATCTTCCTGATCTACAATTACATTAGATTCAAATTCTAGATTTTCTAAAGCTTCTTGTAAGACTTGTGTACCCTGAGAAATTTCAGTTTCATCAATTTCATATAAATCCAGAAAATCTAATTCCATTAAATCACTATATAAATTAAGTATATTATCCTCGTCCAGATCTACATCATAAACTATTTCATTATCTTCTACTTCGGAGTTATTTTCCTGTATTACAGGATTATCTTCCAGCAAGGTATAAATTTCTTCCACAAATATATAAAAATCCACAGGAGACATTGAAAAATCTTCATCTTCAAGTCATTCTATATGTTCACTTTCTCATTCTATAGCTTCAGATTCACCAAAATATATCCATTCCCCTTTATAGTCCTCAATCATTTCAGCAAACATTAAAAATCCATCATCGTTTCAGTCATAATCAAATTCATTTAATATAGCATAAGATTCACTTTCTGAAAGAAGTATTTCTCATAATCAGGAAATCTCAAAGTTTTGGGATTGTCATAAAATATTTATTTCTAACTGTCAATCAAAATCTATTTCTGTTCTTGCACTCATTTGGTCATAGTCCTTGGTATTTTCAGATATTGAATTTATTTGTAAGTTCAAATTTCAATTAACTCATTCACCTTCTCATTGTACAAATATATCTAAATCTTCATCTATATTTTCATAATCTTTTAATTGAGTAATATCTTCTATCCATTGACCCATACTGTTTTCTAACATTGAAGTGTACACTTCATCAAAATCTTTAATCTCTACTGATTCTTCGGTTTGCTGGTCTACATCTTGAGTTCATTCATCTTCTTCCATAAAATCAAACTCACATCAAACCATAAATGTTGTTCCAAATAAAGTTAAAAACAAGATTAATTTTTTCATTTTATTTTTTTTATCAATTAAATAATATTTCTAAAGGTTTATTCATAATATACTAAAAATCAAGAATAATTTTATTATATTTATCAACTATAATCACTTAAATCAAATACTGCTTCATCCTGATAACCAAATTCATCTTCTACAAAAACTTCCAGAAAATATTCTTCACTTGTTTCAGGATAATTAGATAAATCATATACCATTTCTTCTTCTACAAGTGTATCATCTTTAGTATCACTATGTATTAAAACTCAATTTATTGATATCTCAATTTCTTCTATCTTGAAAGGAGATTCTATAATATACTCAACTTCCAACTCTTGATCAGAGTTTATATTTATATTCACATTATTAATCTCCAAGATTTCTCATAATTCTTCTAATTTCTGTCTTTCTTCACAAATTGACTGAGGTGCTTCTAAAAATATTGAATTTCAAGTTTCTTCTTTGTAGTCTTCAATTCATGTTTCTTCTCGCCAACTAACTATTTCACTGTATTCTATACCTCCATCCACAGGATTTTCTGGATCAATTACATATCCTTCTTCTATATCCTGTGAAGGTGTATAATCTTCTGAAACTTTTCAATCACACAAACTATCATATTGAATACTCTCCACTAACGAATCATCTGAACTTGAAGGCATATTTCATATATAAGCAGAAGTATTTTTGATAAATTCTCTAGGAATATTTCAAGTTACTCTATTTCAGGAAATTTCTGAAATAGATATATTTGTTGTCTCTCTTGGTTGCATAGTTTCATTGGATTTTAATCATTCTTCTTCTAAAGTCTCAAAGAAATCTCTCCAAATTGGAGAATTTAGCCGTCAACCAAAAGTTCATTGATCTAAAGGTTCTCACTGAGTGTTTCCTCACCAAAATACAGCAACTGTAGAAGGAGTGTATGAAACAACCCAACCGTCTCTTGGAAGATTCTGACCATTTCTCCTTATATTAGATGTTCAAGTTTTTATTCAAAAATCTATTCATTCAAATTCAAAATTCTCTCTCCATGTATATGGCATATTCATTGGATCAGATAAAATTTCTCGGATAAGATAAACTGGTCAACTCTCCAGAACTCTTTCCTGAGGATTAGGAGATTTTCTGAAGATTATAGAACCATCAGGTCATTTGATTTCTTCTATTGGATTTAATCTAGAAGGTTGTCAGTAATTAGTCAAATGAGAATATGCAGTTGCAAGCTCTATCATTCTTGTTTCTCATCATCCTATAACTATAGGATATCAGTAATCCACATCATCTTCAAAGGTATTAAATCACAAATCTTCAAAATATTGCTTAATTCTTGGCTCTTCTCACAAAGCAAAATACATCTGCAATGCAGGAATATTTCTACTTGCTGCCAAAGCTTCTTTTATAGGAATCAATCAACTAAAAGTTCAGTCAGCATTTCTTGGTCTATTATTTCAAATTTGCATAGGAACATCATAAATAGGAGAGTCAGGAGTTATTCATAAATCCTGAATTCAAAGAGCATAAACTAATGGTTTTAATGCTGATCATGGCTGCCTTTCAGATCTTATTATATCCACATTACCATCAATTTCTCTATCATCATAGTCAGCTGAACCAACATAAGCTAACACATCTCCTGTTTCTGTGTCTACATACACCATTGATGCATTATTTCCTCAATGTTCTCTGATGTGATCCATATTATTTTCAATACTTTCCTCTGCTATTTTTTGTTTTTCTAAATCAAGTGTTGTCCTTATTTCTAGTCATCACCTTCTCAGAGTCTCCGGATTATAGTTTTCTTCCAGAATCTGAATAACATTAAAAACAAAATGAGGTGCTTTTATATCTGTATCATCTTCTTCAAACTCATATTCAAAAGCTTCCAAAAAAGCTTCTTTAAATTCCTGCTCATTTATATAATTATCCTCCATCATTCTTGCTAATACAAAATCCTTTCTTCACGGAGAATAAGAAACATTATAATTATCTTCTTGATGAACTATTTCTTTTTCCAGAGCAGTAGAAAGAAAGTTTAATGTTCTAGTCGTACCTCGACTTTCTTCAATATTTATTTCTTCCATCAATTCTTTATATTCATTTATTGCTTTATCCTTTACCTCATTATAATCAATATTTTGTTCATCTTCTACCTGACCTTCCTCCAAACTAACATCTATACTTCCCATTAGCCTATCCTGATTGGCAAAAGGATTTATTGAAGAAGGTGAAACAGGCAACGATGCTAATATACTTGATTCTAATAGATTCAAGTCACTTGCAGATTTTCAAAAATAAGTATTAGATGCTGCTTCAACTCAATAAGAATTCTGACCTAAAAATATATAATTTAAATATAATTCCAAAACATTCTCTTTGATTTTATTTTCAAGTTCTTCATCAGATAAATCCTGATATCTTCTTTTTAACTGATCTTCCAGATATCAACTTAATTCCAAGGCCAGAACTATTTCCTGAAGCTTTCTTTCTATTGTTACTTCAGGAGTTAACAATATATTTTTTATTAACTGCTGAGTTATAGTTGAAGCTCACTGTAAATCTTCTCACAAATGTGTTACATCATGAATTCATGCTCTAATTATTCAAGTTATATCAATTCAGGGATTTTCCCAAAAATCCTGATCTTCTGCTGCAACTATTGCATTTATCATATTTTCGGATATTTCATCATAATCTACATACTCTCTTCTTTCTTCATATAATTCATACAAAACTTCTCCGTTTCTGTCTGTGATAGTTGTTGTTTCACTCATATCTAGATTTTCCAACCTATCAAGATCAGGAATATCTTCAAGAATATTTTGATGAAACCATCCGGCAAAAATTATCACAGGAATCAAAAATAAAAAAAATACTACAATCAACCAAATTCATATTCTGCTTCTGTTAGATTTTTTCTTTTTGCCTGAGAAATTTAACTTAACTTTTTTGAAGTTATTCTTTTTTTTTCAAAAAAACATAATATTGCAAAAAATATAAATTAATAATATATATAACCTATTATTGATTCGTCCATTGGTACCCAACGCTTGGTTACTACAAACCTATCAGCATAGTTCATTTCTCTTATTAACATTTCTCTTTCTCACCAGTTTATATCTTCAACTATTGCAACATGTCCATAATACCTCCAATAACCTGATCAATACATCATCACAACTATTGATCACACTCTTGGCTCTTGTCACACATCATAGCCATTTGCAGCTGCATTTTGATACCAGTTTCTTGCATTACCTCACCATGGTCTATCTTCTTCAAACAACTCATAAGCTACATACCAAGTACAGTGACCTGGATAAAATCCATTTGAAATTTGAGGATTTTCATACCATTGAGCAATTACTTCAGAAGTTCATCTTCCAGTTGTTTGTTGTTGAGAATATGTTTCCTCTTCTTCAGTTTGATGATCGTGATGAACTATAACTTCCTCCTCATCTTCCACAAGTCATCTATTTTTAGCCTCTTCTTCTGTTATTGGTATAAATATTTCATCTCATTCTAAAAGCTTTCTGTCTTCATCATAAATATAATTTATAGATTTTATACTTTCTATATCCAAATCATATTCTACTACAAAATCTTGTAATTCAATATCTTCTTCCAATTCGTATAATATTCACTCTTCTTGAGATATTGTTAATTCATCCCCTTCACTTATTATATCTTGTTCCAGATCATTAACTCTTTTAAGATTTGCTACTGTTGTTCAAAATCTTTGTGCTATATCATATAAACTATCTCAACTTTGAACAACATAAGTAAAATTACTTCCAAAATCTCAAACTATTATATTTCCAAGTGATACATATCAATTACTTGTTTCTTCTCTTATCTCAAGATACTCTGCACTAACACCTGAAGTTCTCTGTTGAACTTCAAAACCTTCTGCATCTAGAATAAAATAAGCAAACAAAAAAACAAAACTTGATGATAAAAAGACATTTAAAAAACTTTTTTTATTCTTTTTTTTAATATACATAAACAAATCATTTATCTAAATGGCGGAGAGGGTGGGATTCGAACCCACGGTCCCCAAAGGGGGACGCCGGTTTTCAAGACCGGTGCTTTCGACCGCTCAGCCACCTCTCCA
>CAZWWJ010000017.1:0-13056 GCA_964637495.1 uncultured Candidatus Peribacteria bacterium
TATTTTTGGTGCTCTTTTTTCTATAGAAAGTATTTTTTCTAATAATAGGTGCTACAACCATATTAACAATCTTTTTATATCCATAAGCTATTCTTTAAAATTTTACTTTTCGTATTTTTTCATTCCTTAATGTATTTGGTAACTCCAATTTAAAATAGTTTTAAATCTCAGTTTTTTCCTCTTTATAGTATCTCTCATACAAACAAGATTTTATAATTGATATTTTTTTAAATAAATACTAAAAATTACTTATTCTTATTTTCAAAAATAATTTCTTAGTCTTTCTAATCACTCTTCTAAATCTTCAAAATCTCTCCCAAAACATAAACGGAAACTTCACTTTCCTCTGTTTCCAAATCAGGAACCTGGAACCAGAGCTACTTTTACTTCCTGCAAAATTTTCAGACACTCTGAGTAATCATCATTAGTATAAGTAAATTCCGGAAAAAGAAAATAAGCAGCTTTTGGTTTTGAAAAGTTTATGTATCACTCAAGATCTTTTAATCTCTCCATTGTATAATCTCTTCTTTTCTGAAGCTGAGTTCTTGCCTTACCACACCGACTTTCATAAATTTCAAAACTAGCTATTGCAGCCCACTGACTATGGACCGGTGCACAAGTTATCATACTATCATGTACTTTGACAATCTCATCACAAAGCCTTTGATCTCATATTATATAACCCACTCTCCATCAGGTCATACCAAAACTCTTAGACCAGCTATTCACAATCAAAAGATTTGATTTGTATTCCTTATACAAATTAATTACAGATTCATAGTTGTTATCATCAAAAAGAAATTCATCATACACTTCATCCAAAACAAGATAAGCAGATGTTCATTTTATTTGTTCCAAAATTTGCCTCAAAGTTTTAATATCAAATATTGATCAGGTAGGGTTGTTTGGATTTGAAATGATTATTGCTCTTGTTTTTTCGTTGATATTTGAAAATAATTTCTCCAAATCTATATCAAGATTTTCATCCAAAGGTACATAAACCGGGTTTCACTTGGCAGTTTTAACACATCCTGTATAAGAAGCATAGGAAGGATCCAAGAGAATTACTTCATCCTCAGGTCTTATAATAGTTTGTAAAAATACTGATATACCCTGAATAGCTCAGGCAGTTACTATTATTTCCTTATCATAGTTTAATTCTATATCATAATCCTTATAATACTTCAAAGCAATCTGTTCCCTAAGCTGAGGGATTCAATAAGCTGAACTATACCTGTTTGTTTCTCAGTTTCTTATTTTCTCCAACACATATTCCACAATTGGTTCCGGTGTTGAGTACCAAGGAATACCTTGGGCAAGACTAACAACTCAAGAAAGCTTTGAAGCTTCCATTTCAAGTTTTTTTATAAGTGACATCTCATAATCTTCCAATGCATACTTCATTCAATTTATATTAATATTGAAATTAAACATTTTTTATATATAAACATTATCTGCAAATATTCAACAAAAAAATTAAATTTATATTGATATAAAAATTCTTATAATTAGAATAATATTTGCAAAATTTACATTATTAAAAAAACAAAATGGAAGACAAAAATCATATAATTAATGAAGTTAAACAAGAAGCTGTATCCAACTATCCTATGGTAAAAATAGAAGAAGAAGTACTGGATTTTGATCTTGAAATCTACGATCCAATACAAAACGATGTTGTTAACAAAAAAATAAGTGATTATAGAGGAAACTGGCTTGTTTTGATGTTCTATCCTGCAGATTTTACCTTTGTATGCCCTACAGAACTAAAAGATTTAAACAACTATTACAATGAGTTCAAAAATCTTGATAATGTAAGTGTTATGGGGGCAAGTACAGATACTGTTTTTGCTCATAAATGATGGATTGAAAACGAACCAATGTTTGAATGATTCCAGGTACCACTAATCTCTGACAGAAAAACAGTTATGAGTAAATACTTTGGGATACTTAATGAAGAAACATGAAATGTAGAAAGAGGGACATTTATTATTGATCCAGATGGTGTCCTCAAATCAGTCGAAATAGTTACAGAACCTGTTGGAAGAAGTGCAAAAGAACTTGTAAGAAAACTTAAAGCTTTGAAATTTGTTAGAGAAAATCCAGGAAATGCCTGTCCTGCTAACTGGATAGAAGATGCACCTGTTATCAAACCATCTATAGACAAAGCTTGACATGTTTGAGAAGACTACAAAGAAAAATAAATTCTAACAAATAACATAAAAACTCCCTTCAATGATGGAGGGAGTTTTTGTATTAAGTTACATCATACCAGCAATCTCTTCCTGAGATAACTGATCCTTATCTTTCCACATTCTGTACATTATCAACGCTGCTTCATATCTTCTTATTTGTCTTGATTGAGCCATAACATCACTTTCTTTGGTAAGTCATAGCTGCTGAGCAGCTTCAAAATAATTTTCCCACCATGGATCAGATTTGTTTTCCATAGATTGTCATGACACTGACCTTACCATAATTGTAAAAAATTCTGCTCTAGAAAGATAATCATTTGGTCTGAATCGATTTATATCCACTCACATTAATCACATCTTGCATACCTCCTCTATCTCAGATACCAAGTTTGGTGCAGCTGAATGAATATCATTAAAATTACATTCTTTTTGGGTTTTTTCTATATCCATTACACTCTCTCAAAATCTTGAGAAAAATGCTGCCGCTTCTTCTCTTGTAAGTCCAAAATATGGTCTAAATTTTTCTGTATTTTTAAAATCCGTAACATTATATCTTTTCAAAAAAGCCAAAGCTCTCTCAAATTCATCATCATCAAGATGTGAAGATGTTTCAACAACTGGATAAGAGGATATAATATTTTTTATCTGATTCCAGTTATAAGACATAAAGTTTGAAACTGACTCTTTATATTCTTTGTCCTCTACTATCTTCTTGGCAGAAAGAAAATCATTATAATTTTCTATTAACTCATCCAGATCCGGTCAAGAAATCTTTCTTTCTTCTATATGTTCTAGTACCGTATCAATATGTGAACTTACAGATGATTGTGTTTCCAAATCTTCAAAATTTGGTACATTAATTCTAACATTAACTCAGTTTATCTCTTCAAGATTTTCAGAGGTTTCTATACTATCTAAGTGCTGGATATCATAAATCTCAATCTCATCTGCTGCACCATGCATTAGTTGATCTACATCAGACTCTACAGTAACATCATCATCCTCTTCTTCTTTGAAGACAGCCTTTATATCAACATTTTCAGGAGGCATTTGAAAATCAACCTCTTTAGAATTTTTGTCTATATCTATATCACCTTCAACTTCCCATCAATAAAAATCATATTCATCTCAAGAATCAGCCTCCAAATTTGCAGGAAGAGTAAATATGTCATGATCAAATTTATTGCTGTCCTGAATAACACCTTCATCTTCTCCAAGTTCATATCAAACTTCTCCTTCTCATTCAATTTCTATATTTAATTCATAAGTTTGTATTGAAAAATAAGATAATTTATTGGTATCAAATTTACATATACTTCACTCATATTCACATTCTGTTACCTTCTCCCAATCTGAACCATCTTCAGATGCATAAACCCAATATTTGTTATCTTCATCAAAGGACTCCAGATCTAGGCTAACTTCAAAGTGAGTAACCGCAGAATCATTAGATATTTGCAAATCTGTACCGTCTGTTGCTCAAACCTCTACCATTTTTTCTACATTTCATGCAGTATTTTCAAGTTCTATATTAGGATCATATTCCGGGTCTTTGATTTCTATTGGAGAAGAAATTATATTATTCCATTCAGCTTCTTCTGATATTTCTATACCACCAGAAAGTACTAATTTGTCTTCCTGAGTTGATGATTCAATCGTTACAGAATTTTCAAGCTTCAAAGGACTGTTAATAGTAGGAGAAAAATCTACACTTCCTACAAAAGTTCATCATTCTTGCTCTTCATCATCATAACTTACTGGTGTATTAAAAGTAATAGTTTCTCTGTCAGAGTCTTCATCTAAATCAGTATGAGTTAGTCTAAAATCAAATGTATATTCGTTCTCTTCTTCCAGATCTTCCAAAAATATAATTCAATAATTCTTGTTAATATCTACTGCTTGCTTATCCAAATCACTATCCACAATTTCTATATCTGCCCTAGTAGTTCTGTCTTTGATATTGTGAGTAAACAACATACTAGCTGATCATGTAGATATACTGGCAATTCTACTACTTTTAATTTCTGGTTCTGTCTTTTCAAAAATAGGCTCTATGATTGTTTCTCAATCTGTTAACTTAAATTCACAATTTTTTGAATCATTATCACAAATATTTGTATTCCAATCACCCAATTTCCTTAATGTTCAAGGTTTTGGAATAATAGAAACTTTTTTTCAAGCTTTTAGATCTTTATCAAAGTCTTCTTGTGCAGTAATTAAAGTTTCTTCTTCTAAATCATTATACTTTATAAGCAATCTATCTTCTGTATCACCATCTGGTTGTATAGTTAAATTATAATCTTTAACCTCAAATTCTGCTTCTAATATAACCTGCTCTTCTGAATAGAACTCAATCTCTTTGCTTGTTTTATCAATATCTATATCTCCATCCAAAATGTTCCACTTAATAAAATCACTATATTTTTCAGAATTTGCTTCAAGCTTTATCTTATTTCATTCAGGCACTTGTGAAACTCATTCTCAATAATTTTTTTCATTACCATTTCACTCTATCTTGATACCAAGATTATTTTCTACAATTTCATCTCAAGAATTTATATTGAATACATCACTTCAAGCACCACCTTTTACATAAATACTATAGCTTCCATCTTCTATTCATTCTGTTTCATCTTCTGTTAGTAGAAGAACTTCTTTTGCTTGTCATTCATTATCAAAATTTACTTCTTTGCTAACCTCCTCTGGTAGTCAACTTCACTGCATATTAGAAAGATCAAATTCTAATTCCATCTCTCAAGTAAAATAATCTTCTATTTTTTCATCAGCATCAAAAATATTGATCAAAAGCTCTTCTCCTTCTTCTACGGATGTATCCATAACATTAAAATCATCAAGTATTCTATCTTCTATGATATCTATATCAAAATAAGTGCTTTCGTTATCTGTTTTTGCATATATAATTCTATTCTCTCAAGCCTCTATATTTGAAGTTTCAAAATATTCAAGCAACACTATATCTGCTTCTCAGTTCTCATCAAAATTAATTACTTTCTCTTTGTCTTCAGGAATTCACTGTCCTTTTACATTCTGTAATTCAAAATCAATCTCTGCCTCTTCCGTATAATCGTTTCATCATTGATCCTGTCAGTGAAGTTCTATCTCCAAATCTTCTCATTGCCTTATAACATCATTTTTTGGATAAACATTTAAACTATCCAACACCTGCCCAAAACCAAAACTCACCGTTTCAATAACATTTCAGTCCATTATTACATCTATTTCATAGAAATCATCTTCTTGAATATTTTGTGTACCCTGAGAATCAAGTAACTTTACTTCTCTTTTTCAGGTTTGATCTAAATCTAGTTCAACACTATTTTTAAATAAATTATCTCAAACCACTCAATCTGCATCAAAAACAAATTGTGTTTCTCACTGAAATTCTTCTCATTTTGTGTCAAAAACTTCTATCTTAATAACAAATTCATCTCACTGATTAATATATTCAGAAGTTTCAGTAGGATATATATCTATATCTTCAAGAGATTGGGATACATTTATAGAAAAATAATCATTCACATTATCATCTTTTGAAACATTTATTACATATTCTCCTGAGTCTATATCTTCCGTAGTTTGAGATGACAAGATTTCTTCTGTAGACGAACCATCTGAATCAAAAGAAACATTTATTTGCCTGTCTTCTTGTACTCAATCAAGAACACTTGTTTCAAATTCTAAATTTACAGTTCATTCAAAATTCTCACCACTTTTGTCTTCTCATTGTATTTCAACCTCTAATTTTTCTCCTTGAGGTATATCTGAAACTTTTTGTACATCTATGTCATCTAATACTTGAGTTATTTCTATATCAAAACTTTCATCAAACTCTTCCACTTCTACTTCATAACTACCTTCAGGTATAGAAGAAGTAACTGTTCATTCTAAAAGTTCAACATTTTTTGCTTCACCATCATCATCAAAATCTATTTTTCTGGTTATATCAGAAACTCCAGGAAGTTCATCCATTTCAAAGGTTAAATAATTGGAACCATAATAGTTTTCTTGTTTAGCATCTACAGCATCTTTTATATCTACACTAACTGATTGTCACTGATATATGTCCACATTATCTGTACTAAAATCATCAAGGTAATACTCTACTGATAGATTAAAATATTCTATAACACCTGGTCAATCAACTTTTAAAGCATAAGTTCAATCTTCTATTTGCTCTGTTTTGTTTTCATCAAGAAGCTCCAAAGTAGCTTTACCATTATCAAAAGACACCTCTTCACTCCAAGAATCAGTTACTCAATCAATCACATCCAGATTTATATTTATTTCTTCTTCTCACTCAAAATTACTTCAAATTGTGTCTTCCGCACTTATTGTTACCTCCAATTTATCTCATTGATTTATCTGGACATTATTTACACTTAATTCATTAAGAGTTTGCTCTAATACTAAATCAAATTCACTATTTACATTATCATTAAATACACTTATATTATTATAGCTATCCTCCGAAATATTTTCTGTCTGATCTCCGTCTAACAATTGAACCGTTGCTTCACCATTATCAAAGTCAACTTGTTTTTCTTTGTTATCTCATACACTGTCAATATCACTCAAAACAAACTCCAAACTTGCCTCTTCATCAAAATCATCTCATGCTTTATCTTCTGCATTTTCTATTTTAACCTCTAAGGGCTCTCCTTGAGATATTGTTTCATCATTTACATCAAAACTTTCCAACACTGAAATAATTTCAACTGTAGTTGTTTCTTTTATTCACTCGCTTTCAATTTCAACCTCTAACTGCCTATTTCCTGCAGAAACATCTTCACTACCTTCTATAATTACATGTACTTCAGGATCTTCAGATGATAAATTTGCTTTATCATCTGGATCCGCTGACTCAGAACCTATATCTATATCTAACTCCTCAGATGTTGATAAAACATCTTCTAACAGTGTTTCTCAAGCTTTTCATTTAAAATTTTCTAAATCAAACTTTACTTCTTCTCATTGTTTATAACTACTATCCTCTAATTTTATATCAAAACTACCCAGTACCTGTTCTACTTCCAAATCAAAAGTAGCATCCTGACTTCCATCTACATAAACATCTATTCATTCTTTACTTCCTCACGTAGGTTTTAGATCTTCTGTCCTTGAAGAACTAAGTATCTCTACATCCTCTGCTTCTCCATTGGAATCAAAACTTACATTTTTTTCAGCATATCCAGAATCCCGTAATTCATGAAAAGAAAACTCTATTTTATCACTTCAAGTAAACGTATTTCAATCAGAATCTTCTGCATTTTCTATTGTAATCTCCAAAGGTTCACCTTGGTCAATTTCATAATCCTCATTTATTTCTATAGATTCTAGATCCTGACTTGCATTAACATAACCTCAAAAGAATAAAACTCATCAACAAATAAGTAATATAGAGTTTAAAAATTTTTTGATATTATTGTTTTTTGTTTTCATTTATGTTTTTTTTCAAATATAAATTGTTTCTTAATTTAAATTATACATATTTTTTTTAATTTTGCAAATTATAGATTTTTTTATATTCGTACCAATTATAGAATCAATTCCTATCTTTTGATTTAATTAATTAATTCATTACAACAGCAAGTAAATTTTAAATAATGTTACCAAAATAAATGTTTAAAAATCTGTCTTATCCTAACTTTAAATTCTATTCTTATGTTATTTATATTAATTTAAATATCATATTCTTAAATTCAGGATTAATCACCATCATCTTGATCACAATCTTCTCACCAATCAGGATGTTTGTTAAATTTATTTTCTAATCAAGATCAATCAGCAAATTCATGAGATTTATTTTCTTCTATTTGTTCAACACACCAGTTACTTAGATCTTTATTAAATGCTTCTGCATCCTTAAACATCCTTATCATATTTTCTATATTACTTACATCCCAATTGCTAATATCTCTGTTAAAAGAATCTGCTCCTTCAAACATACTTTCCATATTTTCTACATTACTTACATCCCATTCACTGATATCTCTGTTAAAAGAATCTGCTCCTTCAAACATACTTTCCATATTTTCTACATTACTTACATCCCATTCACTGATATCTCTGTTAAAAGAATCTGCTCCTTCAAACATACTTTCCATATTTTCCACATTATTTAACTCCCAGTCTCAAATATCATAATTAAAAGAATTAGCATTCCTAAAAATTCAGCTCAAATCTTCTACATTACCAAGCTGTCAATCAGCTATATTTTGGTTAAAAGAATCTGCATTCCTGAACATATTACTCATATTTTCAACATTTCCCAAATTCCAGTTTCAAAGGTCTTGATTAAAATTATTTGCATCCTCAAACATACTTTCCATATTTTCTACATTACCTACACTCCAGCCTCATATATCCTGACTAAAAGAGTTAGCATTTTTGAACATATAACTTGTATCATCAACATTGCCTATATCCCAATCTCATATATCTTTATCAAAAGATTCTGCATTCCTGAACATACTATACATATTATCAACACTGCTTGTATCCCAATCTCAAATATCCTGATTAAAAGAATCTGCATTCCTGAACATACTATGCATATTTTCTACACTGCCCACATCCCAATCTCCAATATCCTGATTAAAAGAATTAGCTCAGCTAAACATACTACTTGTGGTAACTATATTACTTGTATCCCAGCTACCTATATCCTGATCAAAAGAAGTTGCATTTCTGAACATATTCCTTGTGGTACCTACATTACTTGTATCCCAATTACTTATATCCTGATCAAAAGAACTAGCATCCTTGAACATATTATTCATATTTTCTACATTACTCACATCCCAACTTGTTATATCTTCATCAAAGTTTTCTACTCCACCCTGCCAATCTTCAAAAAGTCATTCTACCTTTTCTACTTCCTCTTCTTGGTCATCTCGAATTTCTTCTCAAGAAAGATCATTTACATTACTTGTACAAGCTTTACTTAAATCCTTACCGTCTTCAATCCAATCCTCCAGCATTTCCCTATAAACTGCAGTATATTCTTTTCAGTTTAACTCTTTTTCAGAACCTACATCTGCTTCACCACAGTATACTATTCCATCTTCTTTATACCATTCATAACAACCTTGAAAATCAGGAATATTATGGTCTTCCAGTTCAGAATTTTTATTAACATCTTCACAATCTTTCACATTATCTACATTCCAACTTTCTTTTAGATCATAATCAAAATCATTTGTACCTTCAAACATACTAATCATATTTTCCACGTTACTTACATCCCAGTTGCCTATATCCTGATCAAAAGATTCTGCACCCTTAAACATAGTTTTCATATTCTCCACATTAGCAACGTCCCAGTTGCCTATATCCTGATCAAAAGATTCTGCACCTTCAAACATACTTTCCATATTTTCCACGTTACCTACATCCCAGTTGCCTATATCCTGATCAAAAGATTCTGCATCCTTAAACATATTATTCATACTTACTACATTACTTACATCCCAGCTTGTTATATCTTCGTCAAAACTTTCTACACCACCTTGCCAGTCACCAAAAAATCATTTTATATCTTCAATTCAAGTACCATCCTGAGACAGAATCACCTCTCAGGACATATCATTTACATTACTTGTACATGCTTTACTTAAATCCTTACCATCTTCAATCCATTCTTCAAGTAAATTTCAATCCACAGCAGTATACTCTTTTCATTCTATTTCTTCTTTGCTTCCAGGTTCCTTTCATTTACAATAAATTATTTCATTTTCTTTTTTCCATTTTCATATACCTTTTAAAAGATATACATCTCACTCATCACTTGTATTTAGTTTATCTTTTATATTATCATAGTTGTTTTTGTCATCTACAATATCTTCCTTTTCTATAAATATATTTCATCTTTCTTGACCATTCAGTTCAGCAAACATAACATAACCTACTTTTTCTTTATTTTCAAAAAGCTCCAAGTAATATACTTCTTGTTTTATCTCCTCTTCTCATTCTATATCAAAATAACTTTCTTCAGATGAAATTACTTCAATAACTGAACTAAAACCAGCTCATCCCATACTTGGATAATTTCAGTTGTACTCATAATAAGTTAACAAGTCTTCTTCAAAATCATCTGCTATCCTTTTTTTCTTAAAGTCCTCTATTTCTTCCTGGTATTGCTCTTTAAGATTTTCAAGATATAATATTACTTTTCTTGATTGATTATAAACACTTTCATAACTTTCCATAAAGTTTTCCAAATTTTCTCTAGACACTCAATAAACAAATTCTTCTCTTGCACTTTCTTTATCTGAAATCCTTGATTCCAGTTCTTCTACTGGATTATCTGACTTATCAAGATTTGTGAATAAATCATTTCTACTGAATTCTTCTTTAAGATTTTTTGCTTTGTTTATATTTTCCTCCTGTTTTTCTTTTGTTTCCTCCAAAACCTCTTGTAAAAGTACTGTGTTTTCATTCCTTGACTCCTCAAGAAGCAAAGTACCTGTTAATACAACTTCTGCATCTTGTTCACCATAATCAGGTCTTGTAACTTCACCTTCATTGTTTATTATATTTTCATCACTTGATTCCCAGGTAACACCTGCTTCATTCTGGATAGATGGCAAGTATATATCCTCCTTTATATTATCTTTATCCACATCTAATTCTAGAGATTCTTTTGCCTCCTCAATTCTTTGATTATTTGTTTGTTCAACTTCAGGAACTTCCAAAACAAACTCTTTAGTATCTTCAGCATCTCATACTTCCAAATTTGCAGTAAGAGTTACTTCCGTATCCTGCTCTCCGTAATCAGGTCTTGTGACATTCCCTTCATTATCTATAATATCTTCATTATCTGACTCCCAAGTAATATCAGCTTCATATTTTGAATCAGGTAGATAAATATCCATAGTTATATCATCATCTTGCTCAAGTTCTAAATCTTCTTTGGCTTCCTCCAGTTTTTCTTCATCAGTTTCTTTCATTTCAGGCACCTGAAAAGGAAATTCTTTGGTTCATTCAACATCTCATACTTCCAAAGTAGCAGTCAAAGTCACTTCTGCATCTTGCTCTCCATAATCAGGTCTTGTGACATTCCCTTCATCATCTATTATATCTTCATTATCTGACTCCCAAGTAATATCAGCTTCATACTGTGTATCGGGTAGATTAATATCTTCTCTTACAGTTCAAGTTTGTACATCTTCTAATTCAGCATCCTCTCCAAAAAAAGCTTGAATAAATGGAGATAAATCAGCATCCTGATCATAAGCATCAATTGTTAAATCATTTTTGGCTTCTTCAAGTTTTCAGGTATAAGTTTCTTTTCTTTCTGAAACTGTTAATTCAAATCTTTTTTCATCTTCATATGTTCTGCTATCATCAAAATATTCTCCCAGAATTTCATCAAGGTAATCCTCTTGTATTTCATTATGTATAGAACTAACATAATCCCACCAGTTATCTGTATTTAACTCCTGAAGAATACTCAAAGATACATCTTCAAAACTATCATAATACACCTTCTCTGCAGTAGACTCAACTTTTTCTTTCAAAACATCCTCTTCATCTTCTAATTCGTTTTTCACACTTTGATAAATTTTGTTATCAGCATAATTCCAATCAAACTCCGAACGTACACAATGTACAGGATTAGTTGCGTCCTTTTCATGACTTGTAGTTAACAATCATCACCTACTGATTATTCTTGCTGATTCACTATCTGTTTCTGTAGAAGACCAAACAGAAGACTCACCCAAACTTCCTCCTAATTTTTCTTTATTTTCATACATAAGCTTAAGCTCACCTTCTGATGGAAGATACCAGTCACTGTATCATCAAACTTCAAGACCAGAACAATACTCTGCTGCTTTTTTTTCCTCTGAATCCATTTCACAATCCTGATTCAATATTCTGATAGTATTTTCTTCTCAGGAATTTTTGTTGTTTGCTTGTGTAGTTTCATCTTTGCATCACCATTCTAATTCTGGACTATCAACTCAGATCTCTTCCGGATTATAACTTATAACTATCCTGTTTTCTTCATCAAATTCAAAATCATAAATTCATTCTTCATCATCTTGATCCTGATCATCTTCATCATCTTGATCTCCATTATCCTCTCAGTCCCTTCTTCTCTCAATGATTTGATCTATTATATCACTTCACGGCATTTCATGAGAAGATTCATCATCTTGATCATCTGTTTGATGAGATTCCTCTGCTCATCTGAACAAAATAAGACCTGCTTCGTACCTTAATATATTTCTGTCTTGAGCCATTACATCTTCTTCCTGAGTAAGTTCCAGATCTCTTGCTGTTTCAAAATAATGTGCCCACCAAGGATTTACATCTTCCATATGCATACCATCCAGAACTCTTACTGCAACTGTAAAAAATTCTGCTCTTGTTATATTATTCTTTGGTGAAAATTTGTTATCACTTCATCTCATTATACCAAGATTACAAACCGCTTTTATATCATCTTTCAAAGTATCATCAGCCATGTCTATATCTCCAAATTCACAACCATCCCTTTCTTGTTCTACAGTTTTTCCAATACTACTTGCAAATCAATTAAAAAAACTTGCAGCTTGTTCTCTTGTAAGAGTTCCTCATGGCATAAAACTATCTATTTCATCATACTGGGTTAGCCCATGCTCACTCATCCGTTCCAAAGCTTCTTCAAACTCTGAGTCTTTAAGATTTTCTTCCAGCTTAGCATTTGCTACTCCTAAAAATAAAACAAAAATAAACAACCAAATAATAAGAAAACTTTTTTTTAAATTATACATTCTATATTTATAGGATTTAAATAGAAACCTTAAATTAATTATAACCAAATTTATTATTTTTGCAAAAATATCAAAATCAATTT
>CAZWWJ010000018.1:0-12916 GCA_964637495.1 uncultured Candidatus Peribacteria bacterium
CTGATGATGAAGAAGAAGAGGATGATCCTGTAGATGAAGAGGAGGAAGAAGACGAAGAAGAACCAACTCCAGAAGATGATCCTGCACCTGAAGATGTACAGGATACTATGGACGAAGCACCATCTCAGGATGTTGAATTAAACCTTGAAACAACTCAACTAAATACACCACAATTTGAAGAAGAATCTACCCAAATGGCAGTAGAAGCTCTAAATCAACAAATTATAGATGAACTTGAACAAAGAAGAGTTTCCGGACCAGACTTGGATAAGTTTATGCAAAATTATAATGAATTCTTAGCAAGTCTAAAAATAGTACACGATGATGAGCCAACTGATGAGGTGTATGCTTCAGCTCAACAAAATATTCAAGTCATAACTTCTACACTAGAAAATTATCAGCCAATACAACCTTCTCCTGAATTGGATGATCCAGAGTTTGAGAATGCTTTGGCTTTCTTGCACAGGTACGACCTTACAAGATACAATAGTGTAGATGACTTCAGACCATTTGATGAACTTACAAGACAAGAGTCAGCAAGCTTCTTTGCAGGATTCGGTGAACATGTAATGGGACTTAACAAGGATGGTAATAATTGTGAATTTACAGATCTGGATGATGCAGATCCTACACTTGTACCAGATATTAATGCAGCTTGCAGTATGTGAATAATGTGAACAGAAATTACAGAATTTAGACCATTTGATAATATATCCAGAGCAGAGACATTCACAGTATTGGTAAGATCTATTGTAGGCCAGACTTTGGATGAAACTACCAATCCTTGGTGGAGACAATACTTCCAGGTAGCACAAGAGCTTGGATTAACAGTAGAAGATGATGTATACGATCAGGACAGAGATATCCTAAGGTATGAAGCAGCTTTGGTATTGTATAGAACATGGAAGGACTTCTATGACCAGGAAGATGTTCTTGGGTATGCGGATAATTAATAATTACTTTCTTTATTCTTAAAATCTCGGATTTAATAATCCGGGATTTTTTCTTTTTTTGTTAATTTTTTGACAAAATTAATATGCTTGATTATAATTTTTTTGAAGCAAATTTTAAATACAAAAAAAAACAAAAATATAATGAAAAATCTAAAAATAAAAAATCTGAAAGAGTCTCAAAAATGAATTACCAACAAGAATTTTTTCCAAAAAACTATGATAATGACGGTTGTGTTTGCAAGTTGAATTTATGTTTTTAATATTAATATCACTCAGGAATACATTACCAATATAGCAGAGTTTGGTAAAGGACTTTTGGAAAGAGAAAAACTTATTTCCAATCTTGATGAAATAGAAGATCAAAAAGCAATCTGGCCTTTGAGAGAGGTTGTTGACTGGTGAGAAGTCCAGAACTACAAAGAAGTAAGAAATACTTCTTGGGAAGAAATTCCTGATAATAAAAAGACTGTTTTTCCGCAAAAGGTTTCTGATGTAATGGAAGATTATAAATATGTTTCTCCATATAATATATGGGAAACAGTTTCTAATCCTTTGGAAAGAGAAAAAGTAACTTTTTATAGAAGACTTATTACTACATCCTGGACTGCAAGTTATTCCTGTAATCAAAATGAGTGCAACTGGCGGAAAGAATGAAGCTGAACACATCCAGGGGTAGATTTCGTTAGTGCTAAATGAACTCCTGTTTATAATGCAACAAATTCAATAGTTATGGAAGTAAGAGAAAATCAGGATCATTTTGGTAATACTTTGATAACTGCAACCAATTTTGAATGAGAAGTAGTAGCACTTTTTTATGCTCACCTGGATTGATTTGTGGATTGATTGAGTGAATGAGATATTCTTCAAAGAGGTGATAGAATATGATATATAGGAGATAGTTGAAATGTTGCATGAGCTCCTCATTTGCATTTTCAGATCAACAGACTTTGAGACGAAGAAGAAATTGAATCTGTTGATATGGCAAGACAATTATGGGAAACCTGGCAAAGACACGGGGAAGAATGAATAGAGTCTATAAGAGAGCATACCTACAATCCAATAGAGTTTGTGGAGAATAACCTTGAATATACAACTGATGCTTTTGAGCAGGTAACTTACGATGATATGGAAGAAACATACCAGGGGGATGTTGAACTTGATGAAGAGGAAGAAGAATATACTGATGAGCAAGAAGAAGATACTACCAGGGATTCAAGTGAAGAAACAGATTATGATGAAGAGCAAATTCTTGCAAATATAAGAGATGAAATAGAAGATGAATACAGTGATTCAAGAACTTTAGAGGAAGAATTAGAAGAAGAAACTACTAAACCTTTGAGAATAAGTAGTGTGGAGCCTCAAGAAGAACTTGAAGATATTTTTGTGGGTGATTATATACCAGTTGAAATTTTTACAGAATGAGAGGAGTGAGTTGTTACAATAACTGCTTCCAATAATGTAATAGAACCATCAGTGACTACAGTAGATTCAAGTAGAGAAAAAGTTTATCTTCATGCAAATAATGTGTGAAACTCAGAGGTTGTTTTTGATGATTGAGTTAATAAAGAAAGATTATATTTTAGTGTGTATCAAGAAGACAAAGATGTATATGGTCTCAAAATAAATGGTCCTAATACCGTTTATACCTCATCAGAACAAAAATTTACTATTTATCCTATAGATTCAATTTGAAACAGATTTGATCAATCTATCAAATGAGATATAACTATTGTCTTAAAGAATAAATCAAACTGACAAGAATATACATTAGAAGAAACCCAAGAAAATGTGGATATTTCTGGTTATGAGTTTGAAGTAAAGGTACCAGAATTATGAGACTTTGCTATAGAAGCAAAAGCTGAATCCAATAATTATTATCTTGAAACTACTACATCTGTAGAAGCAGACCTTTTTTATGATTATAGCAAGGAAGATGGTTATGGAGATTCTGTTGCTGTATTAAATAGTGACTGAATAGTAAGGTGACATGAAGGTAAGTTAATGCCTAACAGAGAAATACTAAGATCTGAATTGGTAGCAATATTGATGAGGTACAAGTATTGATTTTGAGATAATTATAGGAATGAAGCAAAAGAATATATAGAAGAAAACTGAAGATTTCTTAATGATATAAGCTGAGAAGAGTGGTATGCTCCATATTTTTACAAGGCCTGGAAAGATTGAGTTATAGAATGAGATAATAACCGTGCTTTAGCTTCAGAAGCTACACAAAAGGATGAGGTTTTGGCAATGTTTGGAAGATTTTTTGATATAACAAGGAATGAGCAGTATACCACATTCTTGGATGTAAATGAAAATGACTGGTATAAAGAATATGCTGATGCAGCAAGAATTTATAATCTATATCCTTTTGAAGACAGTGACTACCTAAATCATACAAAAAATCCCCCAAGAATTAAAGTTTTTGAATCTTTGGAAAGGTACAGGAATCATTCAACTCAAGAGTTTGAGCACCAAAGAGAAGAAACTACAGAGGAAGATGTAGAAGAAGTTTTGAGAGGCTTGATGGATGAATAACATAAAAATCTTTGAAATTACAGTTTTTCCTCTGTTTGGAAGTTAGTAAATATTAATTTTTATAATATTTGGAAGATTACTAAAGTTCCTGTTATGCCTACCAAAATTCCAAAAAATACTTCTACTGAAGTATGTCAAATAAGATGGTTTCGTTTTATTTCGTGCTCTTCAAAAATATCTTTTATAATAACATTGATTAAATTTTCTTGATGAGTGGCAAATTCTTTGTCTCATATTACATCTCTTATTACTATCAGAGAAAATATCAAAGTTACAATAAATATAGTGCTTATACCTTCTGTAAGAAAAACAGAAATTGTAAGTGCAACTACAGTGGCTGTATGAGAAGAAGGCATTCCTGCACCACGAAATAGTGAATAGAATTGAAATTGACCGTGGTACAAACTATCAATTAGGGTTTTTATTAACTGAGCAAGTATAGTAGAAAATACAGTAGCAAGTAAAATATTGTTAGTTAACAGTTCCTGTATCATTTTGATTTTTAAGTTTTAAAACAATATTATTCTTAATCAGAATTATTATAAATTCAATGGAAAAAATGATTTTACTTACAAAATTTGACAATAAAAACTAAGTGCTTATAATTGAATATAGTAGACAAATTTATTTAAAACAAAAACAAAAATCTATTATGTTATTTCAAAGATGTGAGGAAAATCTTATTAATACTTTGGAAGGAAATCCTTCTTATGAATGAAAATCACCAGAGGAAATAGCAAGAGAAGCTACTTCAGAAGCTTGGTGAGAAAATCAAAGAGATTGTTATCGTGAATTTTGATGATCATCAAATATTCAAGAAAGAATTCAGGAGTTTTATGAATTTCAAAATGCTACTCACCAAGCTGCACAGGAGGAATCTACATTAACCTGAGAACAGCTTGAAGAAGGTGAAGAAGGAGTGTACGATTTTGAAGCGATGGCATCTACAGCATGGGAGTGGACAAAATTTATTTGAGTTGCCTTTTTGTTGTTACTTGCAGCAATTTTTGCCTGGAAGTTTTTTAAGTATCTTTTTTCTTTTTTGTATGATGTTTTTAATGTAAGAAGAATAGAGTATCTCAAAGTTACTCTGCCAAGGGGAGATAGTAAAGAAGAAAGAGAAATCCAAAAAGAAATAGCCAAAGACATGCACGAAAAGATATCCAGAATGTCTCAGGTTTACAGAAACCTTCATAAACTATGAGAAGTGTCTTTTGCAGATGTATTGTTGGCTTTCATATTTTCAAAGCCAAAATTTTCTATAGCTTTACATTATGAGAATTGACTGGTAAATTTTGTTTTTGGGATATATCCTGAGTACAGAAATATATTGGAATCTGCAGTTACTGCTCAATATCCTGATGCTTCAGTTGAAACAATAAAAACTCCAAGATTTTTTTCAAAAAAATATAATGATATAATTCCAATGCATCCAGTAAAAGATCCTTTATATCCTTTGAGGACTTTTAAGCAGTTAGAAGATGATCCATTGAACAACCTATTGGATTCTGTATGAAAGATTTCGAATGAAGATACCTTTACGGTTTTTATGGTTCTGAAACCGGAAGGTTCTGAGTTTAATGAGAAAGCTCAGGAGTTTGCTACAGCTTTGTACAAAAAAGATGAATCAGTAAAAGTAACAGAGCCACTGTGGAAGAAAATTTTATTTCCATGGAAGTTGGTAGATTTTTTAATACACTGACCATCTAAATGATTGATAAAAAAATTTGAAGATCCAAATAACCCTTATGGTGAAAATGATTGATGAGATCCTTTGATTCGTATGGTAAAAGCTGAAGAAGATGCTTTGAATACAATGTGAGAGGAAGCAGGTAAGCCGGCTTTCAGGACAGGTTTGTTGTTGATTACTTCTTCTAACGATGAAGAAAGATTAGAGCCTAATATCCAGAATGTTATGAGTTCCTTGACTATATTTGCTGATGAATATAATAATGCTCTGGATCAGCCGGAAATAATGCATGATGTTTTTGGTTTTATTTTCAAACCTTTGTGGAGGTTTGCAGTAATGTTCCATCTTACTAACTTTTTTTACAGAAGAAATATTTTTACAGTAAATGAGCTTGCAGGTTTGTTTCATATGCCGGATGGATTGTTCAATCGTTCTCCGGCAATTCAGTGGATGGATTATAAACCGTTAGCTCCTCCTGATAATCTTCCGAAATTAGAAGAGCCTTCAGGGTTTTATATTACATGAAAAATAGCTGAAGAATACAAAGACTGAAATATATCCAGAATATTTAAAAATTCAAAACACTGGGCAGTAGGTAAGAAAACCGAAACCAAAGAAGAGTTGGTACCTATAGAAAATTATTCAGAAAAACAGCTTGTGGACAAAGAAATAGTGGATTGAGATGATGGTAAAAAATATGTGAAAAAGAAAAAGAAAGTTAAGAAAACAGGTCTAAAAGTTTTCAAAGATTGAACATTGCTTGGTATAAATGTTTATAGAAATAGATTTACTCCTGTATATATTAAGAAAAAAGACAGATCAAGGCATCATTATATTATATGAAAATCAGGTTGAGGTAAGTCAGTTTATATTGCAAGTATGGCAAGACAGGATATTTGGAACTGAGATTGACTTTGTGTTGTTGATCCTCACTGAGATCTAGTAGAAGATATATTGGAATATGTACCAAAAGAAAGAGCAAAAGATGTTATACATTTTGATGCAGGTGATGACGAAAGACCTATGGGGCTAAATTTGTATGAAGTTCAAAATAAAGATCAGATAGACAGGGTGGTAAACGATGCAACAGAAATATTCATAAAAATGTTTTGACCAGAAATTTTTGGTCCAAGAATACAGGAGTATTTTAAGTATGCAAGTTTGACTTTATTAGAAGATATGGAAGAAGGTGCAACATTAATAGATGTCCCAAGAATATTTACAGATCAGGCTTTCAGAGAATACAAGATAAGTAAGGTTACCAATCCTGTTGTTAAAAATTTCTGGGAGAAAACCTATGGTTCTATGGGAGACAGAGAAAAACAGGAGATTATACCATATTTTAGTTCTAAGTTTGTTTCATTTATTACAAATAGATTAATTAGAAATATTATAGGTCAGACAAAATCTGCAATAAATTTTAGACAAGCTATGGATGAGGGGAAGATAGTTCTTGTTAATCTTAATAAAGGTAAAATTTGAGAACTAAATGCTAACTTGCTTGGTATGATACTTGTAAGTCAGATAAACAATGCTGCAATGTCCAGATCAGATATGCCTGAAGACCAAAGAAGAGATTTCTTCTTGTATGTTGATGAGTTCCAGAATTTTGTTACTGATACTTTTTCTGATATTTTGTCAGAAGCAAGAAAATATAAATTATCATTGATAATGGCTCATCAGTATATATGACAGCTAGAATGAGGAGGTTCTAATAACCTTTGAGAAAGTTGAGGATGAGTAAAAGATGCAGTTTTTGGTAACGTAGGGACAATGCAGTCTTTCAAGGTTTGAGCTCCTGATGCGGAAACTTTGGAAAAAGAATATGCTCCGGTTCTTTCAGCTCAGGATATAGTTGGTATTTCTAACTTTAAGGTGTATATAAAATTAAATATATCCAATGCCACTACAAGAGTTTTTAGTATGAATACTATATGGACTGAAGATTACAAAAATCCAAAAGTAGCTGAAGTACTAAAAGAATACTGCAGGAAAAAATACTGAAGAAAAAGAGAGTTTGTTGATGCTGAAATTAGCGCCAGATTGGGTATGTTGTCAGAAGAGGAAGAAGCAGCAGAAACAGCTTCTAAATAATACATTTGAATTTATAAAATATGAAAAAGTTCATAATCAACTCTGATTTTATTCAGAGTTGATTTTTGGTTAACTACAATGCAAAATGTTTTTAAACTATTAGTTTGAAATTTAAATAAATTATTTAAGTTGTTTGTAAAATTTTCTTGAAAAAAAAGTTTAGATTTATTAAATTGAATTTTTGCTTTTTATTATTTTAAAGGATAAATAATGTGAATTATATATGCTTTGATAGCAACTGTTGGATATAGTAGCAATCATATAGTAAATAAATTTATTTTGGAGAAGTTAAATACCTGGAATACAGTATTTATTACATCTTTTTTTGTTAGCTTAATAATATTTGTATTTTCAATATTATATTGAGTTGATTGGGTGATGCCATCATTCTATGAATGGATATTTTTGATTTTTTCTTCAGTTATAGGTTTCATAGCTTTGTGGGGATTGTTTAAATCTTTTGAAAATATTTCTATAGGGGAAAGTATTAGTATAGCCAATGCTTTTCCTTTTGTAATGTTGATTTTGATGTTTGTTTTTTATCAGGAACTTATTAATATATTTCAGTTTTTTGCTATGTTGATTGTTTTTGTCTGAATAGTTTTGATAGCAATACAGGATCAAAATTTCAGGTTTTCCAAAAAAACACTATATGCTTTTATTACTCTTGTAGGTTGGTGAATTTATAATTTTTCTATGGATTTTTTTGTAAGACAGTGATTTGAGATATTGCAGATTGCTTTTATGTTTGAGTTTGGAATTTTTATTTCTTCCTTGCTTTATGTTGTTTTTACAAATCAGGTAAACAAAGATTTTTGTTTATTTTTGAAAAATAATTTAAAAATTGTTTGATTAGGTTTTCTATCTTGAATAAGTACAGCAATCTGAACTTTTTTTACTGTACTTGCTATGAGTTATATTAGTGCAGCAATAGTTTGATCAGTAGTTTCATCACAAGTTGTTTTTTCTACAATTCTTGGGTATTTAGTTCTTAACGAAAAAATATCTATCAAGAAAATAGTTGGTATATTAATTGTTTTTGTAGGACTGTTTATATATAATTTTGTATAGAAAAAAGATTTTGCCTTGAAATTAAAAAAGCTAATAATATTATGTAATTCTAAACTATTATTTATCATTAAATTAAAAAATGAGTAAAAAAATATTTGGTTATGGCTCTCTAATAAATAAAACTTCTCTTCAAAAAACAGCTCCGGATGTTGAAGAAATTTTTCCTTGTTATACAAAAGGATTTATAAGAAATTTTAACATAAAATGAAATCGAAGGTATTGTCCTAAGTTCCAAAGATACTGTAGTGTTTTAAATCTGGAAACCTCAAATTATGATAACTGGATAGGTGGTGTATACTTTGAAGTTAACAATAAAGATTTTGAAGCTTTAAAGCAAAGAGAAGATGCTTATTGAATATATGAAATAAATCTTTATGATATGTATGGAAAATTTGTTGATGTTTGATATACTTTTTCAAGAAGAAAACATAAAGAACACAATTTTATTGAAAACAGTCCAATTCAAATAGAGTATTTAGAAATCTGTCTGCAGGGTGCTTTAAGTTTTGGGCAGGAGTTTTATGAAAATTTTTGTAATACAACATATATAAAAGGTATGCTTTTAAGTAGATATTTGAAAGAAACTGATATTAGTAACTTTTTAAGTAAAGATATAAATAAGTATATAAAAGAACTGGATGTTTGAAACTAATAAAAAAACACTTGAAATTATTTATAAATATAATAAAATAAGTTAAAATATTAAATCAACCTTATTTACTGTTGTTTTTTTTGAAAAAATCTTTATATTAGTTTTTATAATTTAGAATATAAGGAGTTAGTGTATGGTAACAATCTCGCAAGCGTGTAAACAACTGGGTCTTAGTAAAGAAGAGTTTTTGAAAGTAACAGAACAAGTTACAGGAAAATCTTATAGTCCAAAAACATCTAAAATTTCAGATGGTATTTTTCAGCAGGTAAAAGATTACTATGAACAAAGCAAAAATAATCAGGAAGAATCATCAGAAAGACCCAAGGTTGCAAAAGAGGATGAACTGTTTTCTGAAGAAGACTCTTTTTTAATGGAACTATGAATACAAACTCAGGAAAAAGAAAAACAAGAACCTACAAAAGAAGAATCTAAGGAAGAAGATGTAATTACAAGTTTCATAGAAGAAGCCTGAAAAAAAGAATCTAAAGATAAAACAGTAGAAACTACTAAATCTTTAAGTTCAACTAAGTCTTTGGATTCTCCTTGAAAACAAGACAAAAAAACAAAAGACAAAAAATCTTCTAAAGACTCAGGTAAGATAACTGTTCAGAAAAAATCTACTAAACAAAAACAGTTTAAGGAAGACAAAAAATCGTCTGATACAAAGGTATCTGAAAAAGATACTAAAAAACAGGAAAGTAAAACTGAAACTCAAAGTAATCAAAAGAAATCTCAACAATCAAAAAAAGAAGAAGAAACACCACAAGCATCAAGTACTTTGAAAAAGAAAGAAAAAGTAACTATTCACGATGGTATTACAATAAAAGAGTTTGCTGAAAAAATATGATACCCTTTACCTGAGGTGATGAAAAAACTTTTAGCCAATAAAATAATGTTGTCGGCAAATTCCAGTATAGATATTGATACAGCAAGTTTGATTTGAGAAGAGTTTTGAGTAAAAGTTGAAAAAGAAAAATCTTCTGAAGTATCAGTATATGATATACTATCATGAGATATTCAGTCTATAATTCAGGCAGACAAAGAAAAAGAAACTGCTGTAGAAAGACCTCCTGTAGTAACTGTAATGTGACATGTTGATCATGGTAAAACAAAACTTCTTGACTATCTTAGAAGAACAAATGTAACCACAGGAGAGGCAGGTGGAATAACTCAATCTATTTGAGCTTCTCAGGTAAATCATAATGGTAAACTTATAACTTTCATTGATACACCATGACATGAGTTGTTTACTTCTTTGAGAGCAAGATGATCAAAAATAACTGATGTTGCTATTATAGTAGTTGCTGCAGATGACTGAATTAAACAACAAACTGTTGAAGCAATTAATCATGCCAAAGATGCAGGAGTTCCAATAATTGTTGCAATTACAAAAAAAGATGTAAAAAATGCAAACATTGATTTAATAAAGTCCAATCTTGCTGAATACGGACTAACTCCTGAGGAACGATGATGAAATACTATTGTGGTTCCAATATCTTCTATAACAGGTGAATGAATAGATGAGCTTTTGGAGATGGTAACACTACAGTCAGACATTCTGGAGCTAAAATGTGATCCGGAAAGATATTGAATATGAGTTGTTCTGGAAGCCGATAAGGATCCCAAAAAGTGAATCACTTCTTCTCTGATAGTGATGAGTTGAGAACTAAAGGTTGGGGATACAGTAGTTGTTGGTTCTGCTTACTGAAGAATCAGAAAAATGCTTAACCGAGAGTATTTACCAGTTAAAAAAGCATTTTGAGGAGAGCCTGTACAGGTTATTGGTTTGCATGAAATGCCTGAACCCGGAAGAATAATAGAAGCTGTGGATTCTGAAAGGACAGCTAAAGAAAAGGTTGAGAAAATACAGGAAAAAGAAAATGAATCCAAAGATAAATTAGCAACACAGAATGTAATGGAACAGCTACAATCCTGAGAGGTTGTGAAATTAAAATTACTAATAAAGGCAGATAGCTTTGGTAGCTTGGAGGCAACCAAAATGGCTGTAGAGAAAATAACACCACCAGAAAATGTAAGTATCAAAGTAATTCATAGCGATGTTGGTATGGTTTCAGACTCTGATATAGAACTTGCTAAAGCTTCTGATGCAATAATTGTTGGATTCAATGTAAAAGCACCTTCCTCAGTTAAGAAAAAAGCAGAGGAACAAAGAGTTGACCTTAGAGTCTTTAATATTATATATGAGTTGATTGATTATGTAGAAAGATTGGTACAAGGTCTTGTAAAACCTGAAGAAAAGGAAGTTTATTTGTGAACAGTGGATATAAAATGAGTTTTTTTCAGGAAAAAACAAGATATGATTATATGAGGGAAAATAACTGATGGAAAAGTTAAAAACTGAGCATATTTTAGAGTCTATAGAGATGAAGAAGAAGCAGGTGGATGAAAAATAACTTCACTGAAAAAAGAAAAAGAAAATGTAGATGAACTTTCTAAATGATATGAGTGTGGGCTTAGAGTAAAAACAAATATTAAAATAAAAGAGGACGATATACTTGAAATTTATGCAATAGAATAAACTGATGAAATATTTTGTTGGTTTATGAAATCCCTGAAAATATTATTCTCAAACAAGGCATAATATCGGCTTTATTATTATGGATAAAATATATAACAAGTGGTGAACTCAGAATTTTTCATATAATAACAAATTCAAAGCTGAAGTTTGAGAGGCTTTTATTAATAATCAAAAAGTTTGTTTGCTAAAGCCTCAAAATTATATGAATCGTTCTTGAAATGTAGTAAGATGGTTTTATGACTATTATAAATTAAACATAGAGGATATTTTAATTGTTTATGATGATATTGATCTTCCTGTTTGAAAGGTAAAACTAAAATATAATTGAAGTGCAGCCTGACACAAGTGACTATGAGATATTATTCAAAAGCTTTGAACAAATAGTATACCTAGGCTGAAAATTGGAGTGGATAGACCACCGAACAAAGAAGATGTAGTAAAATATGTTTTATCCAATTTTACATCTTCTCAAATGGAAGAAATAGATAATAGTTTTGCTAAGATAGAAGAGCTTATTTTTCAGTATATGAATGATACTTAAGTAAAAAAGCTTGAATTTTTTAATATTTTTTAGTATAACCTATAAAACAAGATTAATTTACAATTTATTGGTAAAAATGCAAAATATTTTAAAAAATAAACTATTTTACTTATATATAGGTTTATTTTGTGTGATATATTATTTATTGTTTGCAGGTTTTTGATTTAGTTTTGGTTGATGGTTTGGTATATGGTCTGATGAAAAATGAAAACAAGTCTCAAAGGATTATATAAGGACAGATAGAGTAGATGATGTTGTTGTCCGAACTGCAATGTCTAATATAAGTATGTGAGAAGGCGATTATTCAAAATTTCATTATTTTGAGCAGGCTTTGAATTATATTGATGAAACAAAGCATTTAATAAATACAGATATGAGAGAGTTGCTGGAAGGAAGAGCTGAAAAATCTACTGTAATCAATACTCACCTTAATGAAATAAGAATGGTGTCTCAGGATATAGATGCTTTGAGAGAAGATATTCGTAGCAAACACAGTCAGAAAATGTCGGATTCTCAAAGATGTCAGGACCAAAAAAGACAGTGAGATAATGATTTTTATCGTGGGCTTAATGAAAATCAGGCAGATATATTGATGAGAGGTTTGGAACAATCCTCAGAAAATGCTCCCTGTTATATTGAAAACAGAGTAAAAGCAAATGCTTATGATGAGGTCCTAGGTTATCTAAATCACTACAATCAAATATTAAAACAAAAAATGCATCTTGTAGAAGATAATCAACATTTAATAATAGAAAATTATCAGCTTTTTGAAGAAAATCATCTTGACAGATTGGTGTCTTTGAGAAACAATTTGAGGGAATTTAGAGTTAATTAAAAA
>CAZWWJ010000019.1:0-12635 GCA_964637495.1 uncultured Candidatus Peribacteria bacterium
TTTTTTTTACAATCTTCCACTACTCTATATTTTTCATAACTTTCTTTACCGGAAAGTAAGACATTATCAAAATAAATATATTTACTACTAAAACATAAAAAACAAAATACCAAAAACTTGTATAATCAACTCCCATAAGAAGATACTTTGCCACTATCAAAACAAAAAACATTATTCCAACAACTTCAAAAAACCTTTTCCAATCTACAGAAGGCAAAGAACTATTTTTATATGCTACAATCAAAGCTCACAGTACAAAAAGAACCTCCAAAAGAACCTGAGTAATTATTCATCCAATCAAATCATAATATAAAATCAAAGGAATACCTATGCTTAAACCTATTACCACTCAGGAAAGATTTATTGCAAGAAGTTTGTTCTGCAGTTGATTTGATACAAAAATATAATTAAACATCTGTTTGATAAAACTCAACACTACAACAATTCAAAGAAAATAAAGTACATGATCAGATCATATATTCTGGTTTCCAACATATTCTTCCCCACCTACAAAATATATAATCTGAGAATTAAATACCATAAAATTTATCATAAAAACAAGTCAGATCCAGATTGTAAATATTATCATATACCCATAGCTTTTTAACTTTTCCTGTTTTTCTTTGACTGAAACTTTGTGAATCAAAGCATTACCAAGACTTTGAGGTATTACAAGCAAAATTTCCAGCAATGCCAGAGCAAGAGCTCGTATACCAACATAATCAAAATTTTGTGTTGTTGGATAAAGAACGGACAACAGAATCAAAACTACTAAAGTATGGAAACTACTAAGATAATAGGCAAATCAATATTTTCGATTTTTGTATAAAATATCTTTTGTAAACTCAAAATCAAAATTCCACTTCAGGGGAAGATATTTTCTTCAGTACCAGAAAACATAAGAAGTTTGGACAATTCCTGAAAGCAATACTGAAAAAATTATCAAAGAAAAAACAAAAACTGACAATCACGAATAATCATCAAAACTAATATCAGGATAAATATAATAAAGCAAAACTGCTAACAAAATTAACTGAGAAATCCTTCAAAGTATCAAGGCTATACTAAGATGCTTCATCTGCCAAAAAAGCTGCAACGGAGCCTGCAAAATGCCTGACACCATAAAACTTGCACTAAAAAGCATTCACAAAGGCAATCACCAAACAAGATAAGGATTAGAACTATAAGCAGGTATCAAGTATGCTACTACTATTGCAAGAGTATAAACCACAAAAATCATCAAAAATCTTGTACCAACAAATTTGGCATAATATTCCTGAAGTTTTTGATAAGATTGTTGTTTGAGTTCTCCAAGCTTCTGTAATGCTACTACATACAATCCAAAATCAGCAAGAGCTGCCCAAATTGCAAAATACTTCAGAATAGTTTGATAATCCCCAAATCTTTCTGGTCAAAGATAAGGTGTTATCATTTTTATCACCAAAAGTCAGGCTATTGCACTAAGAATTCTTCCAAGAATCTGCCAAAATGCATCTTTTACTACTAATTTATATGACATTTATTTTTTTCATTATATTAATTTTAAGTTACTATCTTCATATAATTCTATCGGAATTCAATCAGGGTCGTTCACAAAACTATAGTATTTTCAGGAAGCTCAAAGTTTTGGCAAAGTGTAATAAATTCATTTTGATTTAAGTTGATTGATCACCTCAGTTAAATCATTTACCTGTAATGCAAAATGGTGTATTCACTTAATCTGCATATCATTAAGTGAGTCGTTCCTTTGTTTCTTGTTATCAAACTCCCACAATTCAAGCATAAAATCCTCTAATTTCAAAAAAGCTTTTGAAGCTCAAAGGTCTTTGCGATAATTAACTTCCACAACTTCAAAACCAAAAATATGGTAATAAAAATCTTTAGACCTTTCTAAATCTTCAACTACCAGGGCTATATGATGTAGTTTCATATATTTTTAAAAAAAACTAAAGCCTACCTCAATTGTTTTTTCACCATTCAATAAAGTCTGTTGTTTTCATCTCTTCTAATATTTTTTTTGCAGAAGAAGTTTCTAACCTAGTTTCAATATTATCTATCCAGTTTTTGGTGTGCTGATATCAGCATTGTTGATAAATTCTTGCCTGAAAAGCTTGTTCCAGATAGTCTGCTTCTTTTGCTAACTTTCATTCCAAAGTAGATTTATTTTCATATTCTTCATATAAACTTATAATATCATCACCAAAATCAATATCAGAAAACTGATCATTAATAACATTGGACTCAATATTTTTTTTGTTCTTAATATAACTACTTGCAATTCTATGCATATCTCAAATCCTTGTTTCTGCAATATCATGCCAGACAAGAATAGCGGTTACTTTATTTGCATCTGCCTGCTCCATTTTTGCCAATATATAACCAATTTGAGCAGCATTCAAGCTGTGTTCTGCCACAGAATCAGGATTGGATACACCTGCTACCTTCCATCATTCGTGAGAAACCTTTTTCAGGTGAAATACTTCAAAAATTAAATTTACTACTTTTTTTATCATCATTTTTACTTTAAAAATCTATCTAGAATATCCTCTAACTTCTTTTTATGTGATTTTTGCTTTTCTTCATCAGATTCTTCTGTATTTTCGGTACCTTCATTTTCATCATTGTTTTCTTCATCTCCTTCTTCACTTTCTTCATCCTCTTTTTGTTTTTGGGCTGTTTCTTTTTTCTTTACTTCAAATTCTTCAAGTATTTGATCTGCTTGAGATGGATTTTCCATTATACTTTCAAACTCTTCTTTTGTTAGATACTCTTTTTCAAGAAGTATTCTTGCAAGAATTTCCATAACATCTTTATTGTCGTTTATTAATTTCTTTGAAGTTTCATAAGCTTCACTTACTATATTATGAATTTTTTCATCTATTTTTTCAGTAGTTGTTTCACTGTATGGTCTATAAGTTTGCCATTCCTTATTTTCTCTAGAGAAATATGAGATAGTACCAAGCTCCTCATCCATTCAGTATTTGGTAATCATATCAGTTGCAATCTCGGTTACTTTTTCAAAATCGTTTGCAGCTCAAGTTGTAACTTCATCCTTACCAAAAACCACTTCTTCTGCTGCTCTACCACCAAGCAATGTTACCAACTCATCCAGAAACTTAGCTTTACTATGAAGGTATTTGTCTTCCTTTGGTATCATCCAGGTAACTCAAAGTGCCATTCATCTGCTTACTATAGAGATCTTTTCTACTGGGTCTGCATTCTTAAGATTGTATGCTGTTATTGCATGTCAAAGCTCGTGATAAGTAATTATTTCTTTTTCTTTGTCCTGCATTGATTTTATCTTCTTTTCTGGTCACATTATAATTTTTTCCAGAGCATATTCCACATCATCAGCTGTTATTTTTACCCTCCTATCTCTTGCAGTTTTAAGTGCTGCTTCATTCATAAGGTTTTCCAAATCTGATCATACAAATCCACTTGTTCTTTTAGCTATGCTTTCTATATCTATATCCTTGGCAAGCTTTTTGTTTTTACAATGAACTTTTAGGATTTCTATTCTTTCTTCCAAAGTAGGTGTACCAACATACACTTTTCTGTCAAACCTTCCAGGTCTTAACAAAGCTTTATCAAGCATATCAGGTCTATTGGTTGCAGCAAGAACAATTACATTTGTGTCTTTATCAAAACCATCCATTTCTGTTAATATCTGATTCAAGGTTTGTTCCTGTTCCTGATGTCCACCAGTTGCTCACTGACCTCTTTTCTTTCAAATTGTATCCATTTCATCTATGAAAATTATTGCAGGAGCCGAAGTTTTTGCTTTGTTAAAAAGATCTCTTACTTTGGATGCTCACATACCAACAAGCATTTCCATAAACTCAGAACCTGCAACAGTAAAGAAAGGAACTTCAGCTTCTCAGGCTACTGCTCTAGCTACTAATGTCTTACCACTTCCTGGAGGTCCATAAAGCAAAACTCACCTTGGAATTTTTGCTCAGGCTTTTTTATATCTTGTTGGATGTTTTAGATAATCTACAATTTCCTCAAGCTCTCATTTTGACTCCGACATTCAAGCAACATCCTTGAACCTTGCCTTGAGAGTATCTTTTGATTGTAATTTACCAGCCTGACTACCAAAAGGAAAACCTCCTCATCATCATTTTGGAGCAAACATCCTGAACAAAAATATCAATATAAGTATTAATATCAGCAAAGGCAACAAAGTTTCAAGAAACATTCTTGAGAAAAGTCACTCTTCATCATACTCTACTGTTATACTTGTCTCTCACCTCACATCAAATCCAAGTTCAGCTAAAGTAGTTTCTTCAGGTTTAAAACTTTTTACTTTGTTGTAAGTAACCTCTGTTGCCTCCTGTCTGAAAGCCATACTTTGAAGAACTTCTTCTTCAGAAATTTCTATTAGTCCATGCAATTCTCTTGAATCAACTACTTTTAGTCTATCAAACTCTCAAGCTTCGTATTTATTAAGAAATGTATTTAGATCTACATTTCTTACTTCATTAATATTTGTAATAACTTCTCTACCATCCGGCAGTTGCTCAAGTTCTCATTGCTGCATATTAAATAATATCAGGCTTCATATTAATGCAAAAGCAATAAAAAAAATAATTCATTTTTTCATTTTATTTTATTTTTATAATTAAGAGATATAAATTAAACAATAACATTTATAATAATAATAAAAAAAAATTCAATAGGAAAGAATAATTTTGATTTGCTTTTAAAAAAAGCTTACACTTTATTAATTCTGTGTAAGCCTCATATCTGTTTCTATTCTTATAAATCTGTCATCAACTGATAGTCAAGTTGGCTGTGGTCAGGTATTATCCTGTTTAAAAATTGATTGTTCGTGAATAGACTCCCATACTTTGTTTTTTTCCTGTAATACTTGTTGTTTTGCAATACTGTGTTCAAACTTTGCATCTTCAAGCTCCCTTTCCTCTTCTCTTAAAAAATATCCTGTTGTAGAACTTACATTTACAAAGTAACCATACATTCCAATAGTTACAACAAATATCAATATTGTAGTTGCCAATTTAAGGAAATTCATTATTTTGCGATTGTGATTTATTTTATTTTTTAGATTAACATACTGCTTGGATATGCTTTTAAAAAAAACTACTTTTTTCATCAGCCCTTATTATATTTATAAATTTTCAATTATTCTTAACTTCGCACTTCTGGAAGCTTTATTTTTTTTTATTTCTTCAAAAGTTGGCTTTATAACCTTTTTATTTACAAGTTTGAAATTACTTTTTTTTGACAGACTCCTAAAGTAGTTTTTAACCATTCTGTCTTCTATGCTATGATAGGTTATTATTAAACACCTTCAATTCTTATTAAGATAGCTTCAAAACTTTTCCAAAAACTCCTCAAGCTCTCCAAGTTCATTATTTACCTCTATCCTGATACACTGAAAAAGTACTGAAATTTTTTTATAACCCATACCAAGACTATTAAACAAGTCTACTAACTGTTTAGTTGTTTTTATTTTCTTTAAATTTCTTTGCTTGGCTATTGCTTCAGATATCTTTCTTGCAAAATCTTCTGGTATGTCTCAAAATTTTTCAAAAATCCAGGTTAGATAGTTTATGGAAAAACTGTTAACCACATCAAAAGCAGTTAATTCACTGTTTTCATCATACCTCATATCCAAGTAAGCCTCTTCTTTCATTGAAAAACCCCTTTCTTTGCTTTTAACATGCTCCATATTTATTCAAAGATCCAATAATACAGCATCAAATCAAGTTACTCAAGCTTCTTTTGTTATACTTTCCAAATCTGCATAACTTCCTTTCCTGAAAAAACTGTTTTTGTATTCAGGCTTAATTTTTTCGCTAACATAAGAAACCATATTTGGATCCTTGTCCACCCCTACAATGAACAAACCATTTGTAGAAGTATTATTTATAACATAGTTTGTGTGACCTCAATGTCAAACAGTACCATCCAAAAAAACACCCAAATTTTCTGGTAGATTGTTATAAACTTCTTTCACTAAAACAGGTATATGCTTCATTTAATTTTTAACAAAATTTCAACATCATTTAATTTTTTCTTTTGTTTTTTCGCACAACCTCTGTATAATTAAAACAATCCAAATGTCAAAACTTTGTTGAAAATTCTGATTGACTTAAGAATATTTTTTGTGCTCAATTGTTAAAAAAAAATTAAACATTGAATTTAAAAACTATTACATCACCATCTTGAACGATATAATCTTTTCACTGTAACTTTACCAAACCATTTTCTTTGGCTTTTTGCCATGTTCACATTTCTACAAGATCCTTGTATTTTACAACTTCTGCCTTAATGAATCCTCTTTGAAAGTCTGTATGAATTGCTCATGCTGCTTCAGGTGCAGTGCTGTTTTTCTTTATTGTCCAGGCTTTTGTTTCTTTTTCTCAGGTTGTAAAAAAATACATCAATCCAACTTCATCAAAAGCTGTTTTTATAAGGTCATCAAGAGTTGGAACTTCTTCTCAACTAAACATATCATTCAAGAAATCATTTTTCTCATCTTCATCAAAATCTATCATATCAGCTTCTATCTTTGCACTAACTACACATACAGGTTTATTAAATTTTTCCTTGTATTCTTCTATTATTTGCTGATAATTTAGAATATTTTCTTCTGAAACATTCAAAGCATAAACAAAAGGCTTAAATGTAAGGAAATTATATGGCTTTATTAAATTTATTTCTTTTTCTGAAAGCTCATCTTTAATATCCCAGATTAAATTTCAGTTTTCAAGTGTTTCTTTTAATTTTTGCAGAACTTCATAAAGCTCTACAGCTTCCTTTTCTTTTGTTTTAACCTTTTTCTCCAGTCAGCCTAATTTACTTTCTATTTGCTCCAGATCTCACATTATAAGCTCTGTATTAATTGTTTCAACATCTCTTTCCGGATCTATGTTTCAATCCACATGATTTATATCAGAGCTTTCAAAGTGTCTTACTACCTGAACAATAGCATCCACTTCTCTTATGTTAGAAAGAAATTTGTTACCAAGTCACTCTCCTCAACTTGCTCATTTTACAAGTCCGGCTATGTCAACAAACTGAATATTTGCATATATTTTCTCTTTAGAGTTTGAAATTTGTGCAAGTTTATCAACTCTTTCATCTTTTACATCAACTACTCAGGTGTTTGCATCTATTGTACAAAAAGGAAAATTTCAACTGTCTGCTGCATAAGATTTTGTTAATGCATTAAACAATGTTGATTTACCAACATTTGGAAGACCAACTATTCAAATTTTCATAATTAGATTTTTAGGATTTAAATAATTTTTGTTATATTTATAAAAAAGCAAAAATCAACAACAACCCCAAAAATAACTTTGAAATTACCATTTATTTCTTAACTCCCTTAATTTCAGGAAAACTTCTTTTTCACCAGGGGTATAAGACAAATTAAATTTGTTTATTATACCATTAATTACTGATTCTTCATTAATTCTAAGAAATGGATTAATTAATTTTTCGGTTTCCATATCTGTTACTATTTCTCAAGGATTAGTATTCTCGAGTTTAGACAACAAATTATTTGCTTTCTGATTGTTTGGTTCTATACTTAAGTCAAACTTCAAATTTGTTTCCATATAATCATGTCCTGGATATATTTTGACATTGTCCGGAAGATGAAAATAAAAATTTTTCACAGTATTATAGGCTACTTCCGGATCTCATGCATAACAATTCCCTATTCAGGCATTAAAAAAAGAATCACCTGTAAACAAAGCTTTGAATTCATTGTCCTCGTATAATCCCAAAGAAATATGATCATAAGTATGACCTGGTGTATAATACACTTTAAGGTATGTTCATTCATCCAAATTGATTATATCGTTGTCCTCCAATCAAGCATCCTCTCCTCATATACTTGAATCAGCCGGGATATAAAGCTTACAATTGTAGTTTGAAACAAAAAATTCATTTCCCTGAGTATGATCAAAATGGTGATGAGTATTTATAATTATTGTTGGATGCAATCAGTTTTGATCAAGAAACCTTGCAACATAAGACTGACTGGAAGGATCTATTAATACAGCATTATTTTGAGAATAAGGTATCACATAGTTAAAATTTCTTAAAGCATTTTGAGAAAACAAAGAATATACATTCATTATAAAAATATTAGAATATAAAGGTATCTATAAAATATCTATAAAATATTTCTTTTCAAGAATAAAACCTCCTGGAAGAATTCTTCCAGGAGGTGAAGTTGGCTAGAAAAAAATCCAACTAATAAATGGGATCCAGAAGAGGAGAACGGAAATGGAAATGGCAACCACAGCTCCTCTAAAAAACTGGGCAGCCTCTGTTTTGGCATCTATGCCTCTCTCCTCTTCGTCCTTCCTGACAATAAACTCTGCTGAAGTATAAGTGTTTGAGGTCATTTTTCCTCCTTTGCAGTAACAACTATATGGTCTATAAGACCATACAATTATAAATTATAAATACACAAAACATTAATGTCAAATTAAAATTAAATAAAGGTTGCATAAATATAAAAAATAGTTAATTATTTTATTAAGAATTTATTATTAACAATAAAAAAATGAGCAAAGCATTATTAATAATGGATTTTATAAATGATATTGTTTCCAAAAACTGAAAATTAGCAGGTAAATGATATCCAGAACATATAGAAAAAAACAATGTCATTCCTAATCTCAAAAATTGTATTAAAAAAGCAAGAGAAAAAAATATTTTAATTGTTTTTATAAAAATATGATTTGATAATAACTACACACTACAGCCAAAGAACTCACCTTTGTTCTGAAAAGCTAATGAATTTATGGCTTTAAATAAAGATGCTTGGTGATGAGATTTTGTTAAAGAACTTAAACCACAAGAAGAAGACTACAAAATAACTAAACATAGAATTAGCTGATTCTATCAAACTAACTTAGATTTAATCCTGAGAAACAATCAAATTAATACTTTATACCTCACCTGAGTTTCTACAGATCTTGTTGTGGAAAGCACTGCAAGAGATGCACACGACAAAGATTTTAATATTAATATAATAAGTAATTGTTGTGCAGCAGCAAATGAAGAAGAACATCAAAAATCATTGAATACTTTACAAAAAATTTGAAATATTATCAAAGAAGATGAATTCTAGAGTAATTAATTAAAATTATAATTAAAAATCTCTTGAAAATTTAAAAACTATGATTAATAAATTTTTTAAGAAAATAAAAAGCAAAGTTATTTTATATTATTAATAATATTTATGATTTACAATACTTTAAACCTCCTACTTTCACTCTTGGCTACCTATGGTAGGAGGTTTGAGTATTGTATTAATGTTATAGTTAGATAAAAAATATTAATCAAAAAACACTTACAATTCAGGTCAAACTCCTGCCATAGGTAACTTCAAGATGGTAGGAGTTTTTTTATATTTTTATTAACAAAAATGAGAATCTTAGAGCACATATACTACACACAAATACTTGACTGATACCTCCATTCAAAAAAAATTTGACTCTATAAATTTTTAAAAATATTTTATATGCTAAAAAAATTATTATGGAAAAAAAAGTTGAGATCACAGACACCACCTTAAGGGATGGACAACAATCTCCTTGAGCATGAATGACATACCAGCAAAACATAGAGTATGCAAAAATGATAGCCAATGCTATGAGATGATGAGACCATATACTGGAAGCATGATTCCCAAGTGCTTCTAATACTGAATGGAGAATTGTAAATGATATTGCAAAAGAAACCTCCTGAATAGAAAACTCACCAAAAATATCTTCATTATCTCAACTTAAAGAAGAGCAAATAGAACAAACAATTAAAGCTTTAGAACCTGCTAAATCATCTGGAAAGGGAAGAATACATACATTTTTTCCAGTAGATCCGATACTTATGGAAGCAAGTGTTTGAATACAACACAGTGATCACAAAAAGAAAAATGAAATTATAGAAAAAGTTTTTAAGTTATGTAAATTGGCAAAAGATGAGGATATGGAGGTACAATTCTCTCCTGAAGGATACTCTAGAATGCAAAACAACTGAAAAAACAATTTTGATTTTGTAACCCAACTAATAAAAGCAAGTATAGAGTGAGGTGCGAGAATTATTAACTGTCCAGATACCATATGAGAAGCAAGTAGATTTGAAGAAGATTATTTCATAAACCAGATAAAAAGACACAATCAGATTATTCAGGAAGCTTACGGAAGTATGCCAATCACCTGGTCTGTTCACTGCCATGATGATTTTTGATTAGCAGTAGCTAACTCAAAAGAAGCCTTGTTTGATCCTGAATCTCCTGTAACACAAGTGGAGTGAACTATAAATTGAGTTGGTGAAAGAGCTGGTAATGCATCTATTGAAGAAATAGTAATGATTATTAATCATTTTGGTAACAAACATTGAATTTACACTGAATTTGACTTAAAATCCTTGAAAAAACTGTCTGATTTTGTAGCAACTTATATGTTACCAAGACAACCACACAAAGCGATAGTATGAGATAATGCATCTACTCACTCTTCTGGTATACATGTAAATGCTATCGAAAAGGATCCAACCTCATACCAACCTTTTGATCCCAAAAAAGTTTGATCTAAAATAACCACTTTATTCGGTCCCTCCTCCGGCTCTAATCACGCAAAAAAAATAATTGAAAAATCTGGATATTCCTTTCCAGAAGAAAAAAGATATGAATTATTCCATTATATTAAAGACTATTGGCAAGAAAAAAGAAAAGGTATAACAGATGAAGAACTAATGGAAGCTTTTTTTGAGTATATAAAACCTATAAAAATCCAGGATATTGACTACAGCAAGCAGCATAACAAAGATGGACATACTGTATCGGTTTTTGTGGAATGAGACATATTTGGAGAAAAAACAATAGAAAACACAATACCCTCAGAAAATTCTCCTTTGTATGCACTTAAGGCAAAGCTGGATGAGTTTGTAAGCTGATATGATATTACAAACTATCAATCACATTCAGAAGGTAAATGAGCTGATGCTGTAAGTGTTTCCAATATCGAAATAAGCAACTGATGAGAATATGTCTGAAAATGAAAAGACAAAGACATAGAAAAGTCTGCTCTAAAAGCTTTGATTGAAGCTTATAATAATGCCTACATCCAGCAAAAATACAAAAAATAAATTTTTATTAATCAGAAAAAGGGCAGGAATATATTCCTGTCCTTTTATATTAACATAACAATTACCTTTATCAATACACAATTACAAACTGTATATATCAAAAAGATTAAGAAAAAAATATTATAGTAAAACCTAACTAGAACTTTTTTAAAAAAAAGATAAACACAAACTCTCAAATATAGTAAAAAAAAATTTTATTAAACAAACCTTATTTCAAAGATAACATAAAAAGTTTGATATTCTTTGTGCTTGACTTTGAAAACAAATTGGATATATTAATGTACCCCTATGTAATTTTCTTGCACAGGAGAAAACATCATGGATTTGAATTATATTTACCATAATGGTTATAAATGTGGATTTATGGACGGTGTGGGAGGACTTCCTCCCGATCCAAATCTAGATCACTTCTTAGTTTATTTTCAAGAAAGAACAGAAGAGGAAATAAATTCTTTCCGAAAAGGATACGAAGAAGGCTTCCAAGAAGGACAAGATAACAACTCCAGCAATAATGACACATCCAATAGCAAAAAAACAAACTTTTATGATTAATAACTACAAAATATCCCCGCTTGTATGTTCTTGCGGGGATTTTTCTATCTTTCACCTAATGTAACTTCAACTAAGTTTTCTTCTCAATCTGAATAAACCAATAATTCTACTTCATCACCTGGTTTATATGCAAAAAGCTGATATAAAAAAGTTTCTCATTTACCAAGCTCTCTACCATCTAGTTCCAGCAAAATATCTCCCTCATTTATTCAAGCTCTATCCGCAGCCTCTCAAGATAAAACACTATTTACATAAATTCATTGGCTTCTTTCCAAATCATATTCTTGTTGAATTCAAGGATCTACATCCATATGTTCTATTCCAAGAAAAGGTCTTTCTATTTCTCCCCTTTCTTCTATCATCTCAAGAGTAGAATCAACAAATTCTTTGTTTACAGGGATACTGAATCCAATTCATTGTCAAACAGCAGAAATTGCAGTATTTACACCAAGTACTGCTCACGACAAATCTAACAAAGGTCATCCACTGTTACCTGGATTAATTGGTGCATCTGTTTGCAAAAGACCAACATACAAACTATCTGCAGGTACATCTTCTAATTGTCTTTCCTGCCCACTAATTATTCAAAAACTTGCTGAGTTACGAAACTGAGTCAAAGCATTTCATATTGCTATCACAAACTGTCATATATCCACAGTTTCATCAATACTACTCATTTTAGCAGGTCTTAGATTGTCAGGAATATCTCAGTTATCATCAACTATTTGTAGTACTGCTATATCAAGCACCGGATCCATCCATATTTTATCAACATCATAATTAACTCAGTCTCTTGTTACAACTTCATAATCTGTTCATCTATCCAATGCCTCTTCTACAACATGTTTATTAGTCAAAATGTGTCACTCATCAGATACTATAATTCAGCTACCTCCTCAAACTTCTCTTCTTTCTTCTCTAAACTCTCACCCAAAAAATGTACCAGGATC
>CAZWWJ010000020.1:0-12456 GCA_964637495.1 uncultured Candidatus Peribacteria bacterium
TTGACAAATTCTGATAATATCTTTATAAAAACATTACCATACACTACAAACTCTTGGAGGAGACTATGTGGTACAGAATCTACTTAGGCGGAGCTGTAGTATCTGTATTGATAGGGATCATTACAGCAGTACTTATAAGTTCGCAGATGCTAATGCAAAGCTTAATAGCTTTGCTGATTACATGGATAGTAATCACAGGGATATTCTCAAGTCCCATCAACTTTGAGCTTCCAGAATTCCTGCACAAAACAAAAAATCTTGCAATATGGATTTTGATGGGGCTTAGCATTGGACTTCTTATAGTTGCAATTCCTGAAGTTTATTAACATACTTGGGGGCTGAATCAGTCCCCTTTTTTTTAATGATTTTTGATTAACAATTCAATAAAATCTTTATTGTTTTTTAATTTTACTAATCTTTGCCCAAAAAAAGCATTGATAAAAACAAAAATATAAGTAATATAACAAAGCCTTGGAAGTATATCAACCAAAAGGAGTAAGCAGTTTATGAGGAAAGACAGCATTAGAAAAGAAATTAACAAAGAAATAGAAAAGTTCATAAGAGAAAAATTCGGAGATATCTATATTCAGGAACTAATGAATATTATCAATAAGGATGTTGATTATGCTCAATATCAAATAAACTCAGGTATCTGGGCTGATATTACACTGGATTGTATTGTAGAATATATCAACAAACCAAACGACAAGATACACGAGTTCCTGTTTTTGCTTCACTGGGGATCTTTCCCTATCATTAGTTTCATTGGCAAAGAAGGAGATTTACTAAAATTCAGAATATTTAATTCTGCTTATCATACCAAAGACCTAAGCTGGTTTTACGGGGACACCGGAATTTTTGTTTTAGATATGAACAATTCTGAACTCCGGAAAATCCTCAATGCAATAACCAGCAACAAAGCAAGATTTCCTGCTAATTCAGATTTTCCTTTTCAGGTAATAGGAGGTAAAGGAATTCTGGCAGAATGTGAGGACATCCTCAACTGTAATACTTCCAGGGCATAAAAAATATAAAAAAAGGACAAGGGTATATTCCTTGTCCTTTTATAGTAAGGATATAGGACTCAGAATTTACAAAAAATTAAATTACTACTAAGGATAATTGGTAAATATTCAATCTACATCAAATTTTTCCATTTTTTTCTTTTGATACCTATAAGTAACACTCCAAACATATACTTTTAGATTTTTTGATTTGAACAAATCTACAATTTCCTGAGTTACAATTTTATAATCAATATGAACAGAATAAAGATTAATATCGTTAAGTAAATTATTTATTTGATTTGTATCTTTGGTATCCATTATGGCTCATAATCTTACTTGATTGTTCTTTAAATATATTTTCCTTAGAATATTGTAATCAAAACTTGATATCAAAAAACTTGTAATATCAAAATTCTTTTGATTAACAAAAAACTCAACTATATCCAATGTTTCCAAAGCTGCTAATGGATCTTTTATTTCAATATTAACCTTACAAACCTCATTGATATACTCCAAAGCTTTTACCAAAGTAGGTATTTTTCAAATTTTTTTTACATTCAAAGATTCTAATGTTTCCAAATCCTGCTCACGGATATCATAGGAGTATCAGGTAAGTCTATAGGTATTTCTGTCATGAAAAACTACAATCTCTCAGGATCAACACTTCCATACATCCATTTCTATCATATCTGCTCCTGCCTTGATAGCATACTCAAAAGCCAATAATGTATTTTCGGGAGCTTTTCCCATAGCTCACCTGTGGGCTATTATTTCTAATTGTTTGGCAGTTACTGACATACATTTATTTTTAAGTTTCTAAGAAATATTTTTTCTGAATAAAATTGTATATGTTTGGCAGTCAATTATCTATAACCTCTATAGTGTATTCAACTAGTTCCTTCAAAGTTCATTCATAATCTTTTTCTGAATCATCGTATAGATCTTTTTTCTCACCATAAGCTAATTCATTGAAAAGATAAGGAGTTACCCCAAAATTTTGCTCAACAAAATCCCTATGATAAGAAGTCATTACAATAACAATATCCATTTGATTGATTAGATCTTTGGTTAATTTGGTCTGAATATGTTTATCTGGATTTACTCCAAGTGATTCTAGCTTATCTGTTGTTTCCTTGAAAGGTGTATTAGGTTCTGCTAGTATTCAGGAAGAGTAAACCTTGATATCTTTGCATCATAGACTGGAAAGATATTTGTCAAACAAATATTTTGCACTCATACTCCTGAAAGTATTACCGGTACATACAAACATAACTTTTATCATTTTAATTTGGATAACAAAACTTGGGTTATTTTTATTTATTCTTATAGTATTTTTTGATAATATCTGTAAGCCCAAGTTCCTTTAGTAAATTTTCATCTATCTTGGAAGGGGCTCATACCATCATATCCTGAGCTTTACCGGATTTTGGGAAAGCATACATATCTCTTATATTTTCTTTGTCCACCAAAAGCATCATCAATCTATCAAAACCAAATGCAAACCCACCATGTGGAGGAGGACCATACTGAAATGCTTCAAACAGTACATTGTATTTTTCTTTTACATACTCTGGTGAACAGCCTGTTAGTTCAAAAGCTTTAAGCAGTATATCAGGCCTGTGATTTCTGATAGCTCATGATAATAATTCATAACCATTACAAACCATATCATATTGATAAGCTTTGATTTCTAAAGGATCCTTGGTTTCCAAAGCTTCCATACCTCACTGAGGCATACCAAAAGGATTGTGAGAAAAGTCAATTTTGCCTGTATCTTCATCCAATTCAAACATTGGGAAGTCAGTAACCCAAGCAAAAGCAAGTGTATCTTGGTCCAAATCCATATAATTGTTTGCCAGAGTAGTTCTAACTGTACCAAGAACATTATTTACTACACTTTTGGAATCAGCACCAAAGAAAATCATGTCTCACGTCTTTGGCTGCATAGTTTCTTCAAGTTGTTTCAATTCTTCATCAGAGAAAAATTTAAGAATAGGAGATTTTGGACCATCATCTTCATAAATAATATATGCAAGACCTTTGGCTCAGTTGTCTTGAGCTACTTGTGTAATTTCATCTATTTCTTTTCTTGTTAGAGTTTTTTCAAATTTAATTGCCTTGATTATACCGTCATTGTCCAAAGCTGATCTAAATACACTAAATTCTGTATTTTGGAAAATACTGCTAACATCTATCATTTTCATATCATACCTAAGATCAGGTTTGTCGCTTCCATAATATTCTATTGCTTCGTTGTATGTTAGTCTAAGTACTTTGTTGTTTTTAAGGCTTTTGTGTGGAGCTATGTTTGACACAAGATCGTGAATAAACTGCTCACAAATTTCCAAAACATCTTCTTGTTCTACAAAACTTAACTCAGCATCTATTTGATAAAACTCACAACTATGTCTGTCTGCCCTTGGGTCTTCATCACGGAAGCAAGGAGCTATCTGAAAATATTTGTCTACCCCTCCAACCATCAAAAGCTGTTTGTATATCTGAGGAGCCTGAGGCAGAGCATAAAACTCACCAGGATGCAAACGAGAAGGAATAATATAATCTCTTGCTCACTCAGGAGAACTAACAGTAAACAAAGGAGTTTGTATTTCCAGAAAATCTCTTTGATGAAACCAATCTCTTGTAAATGTATTCATCTTATCCCTAATTTCTATGTTGTTAAGGATTTTTTTCCTCCTAAGATCAAGGTATCTGTACTTGAATCTTACATCCTCTGTAACATCACTGTACTCAGAAACTTCAAATGGAGTAGTATTGGACTTGGAAAGAACCTGGATATCATGACAGATTACTTCAATTTTTCAGGTAGTAAGTTTGGGATTCTCTTGTCCCTGTGGTCTGTATCTTATCTTTCATTCTACCTGAATTACATATTCAGATCTTACATCGTCAGCTACCTCCCAGGAAGATTTTTCGTGCTCTGGATCAAAAACTATCTGAGTAACTCAATATCTGTCCCTTAAATCAATAAAAATAATTCAACCATGGTCTCTTCTGTTGGATACCCATCAACTTAACTGCACATTCTGATCAATTTGTTTTTCTGTTAGCTCTCAACAAGTATGTGTTCTAAGCATTTTTGATATTTTTTTAAATTAAATAAAAAACAATAAAAGTTTATAATCATTTTTTGGATGTTTTCAAACCAAAATGGATTTTTTTCTAAAAAGATTCCACAAAAAAATTCTTGGATCTATACTGCAAAGCTTCAGCTATATGATTTGATTTGATATGTTCTTGGCCATCAAAGTCCGCAATACTCCTTGCAAGTTTCATTATTCTGTGTACAACCCTTGGTGAAAGTTGCATTTTGGAAGCTGCATTTTGCAATAGATTATCTGATTCCTGATCAAGTTTGATATATTCTTTGATATTCTTGGGATCCAGTTGTGAATTTGATTTGATATCAGAGTTTTTGAATCTTTCTTTTTGCATTTTCCAGGCTGCCTCTACACTTTCTCTTATCGTACTGGAAGGAGTTTGTTTTTCTCATGAGATAACTTCTCAAATTTGCTGCCTTCCAATATCCAGTATAAGGTCAAACCTGTCAATCAAAGGTCCAGAAATTTTTCATTGATACCTTTTGATATCATTGATACTACAACTGCATTCTTTCTCTGGATCTTTGTAGTATCCACACTTACACGGATTGATAGAAGCTATCATCATAAAATCACTTGGATAAGTAACATATCCATGAGCACGAGAAATAGTTACTTCCTTGTCTTCTATTGGTTGCCTGAGAACTTCCAGTGTAGATCTTGAAAATTCTGCAAGCTCATCAAAAAACAAAACTCATTTGTGAGCAAGGCTTACCTCTCCTGGAGTAATATTATTTCACCCACCTATAATAGATACTCTGGAAGCAGTATGATGTACCTGTCTAAACTGTCTTTGTGTTATCAAAGGATTTTCTTTGTTAAGACTTCAGTTGATGGAATAAATCTGACTTACCTGTAGAATCTCATCAGAATCCAAAGGAGGCAGAATAGATTGTACAGCTTTGGCAAGCATGGTTTTTCAGCTACCAGGTGGACCTATCATCAACACATTGTGTAATCCTCAGGCTGCTATACTAAGAGCTCTTTTGGCCACCTGATGCCCTGCAATATCTGCCATATCCACATCAAAATCCATTGTTTCTTGTTGCAAATCGGTTATATCATAATCTGTTTGGATTTTTTCTATTCATTTTCATTCTACGAAAAAATTATATACTTGGCTAAAATTCTCTACTGGATAGATATTGATATTATTTATGAATTTCAGCTCATAAATATTTTCCTTTGGGACAAAAAAATTTTTGTAACCAAGATTGATACCATGAATTACAGATGGAAGAAGTCAGTTTACGGGTTTCATAGTTCAATCAAGTCAAAGCTCACCAAAAAACATTGAATTTTCCAAAAGCTCCTGATTATTAAGGCTTTGATCATAAAACATAAGCAGGATAGAAGTAGCCATAGGAAGATCATATCTTGTCCCGGACTTCCTAACATCAGAAGGAGAAAGATTCAGCAAAATTTTTCTGTTTGGGAGTTCTATATTACAGTTTTTGAAAACCGACCTGAGTCTTTCTTTTGCTTCTTTGACAGCAGTGTCAGGTAAACCTACTATTTCTATTGTAGGTAATGCTTGAGTATTATCTGCTTCTATCAATATTTCATAACCTTCCAACCCAATATTTGATATAGTTTTTATGCTGGAAAACATAACAAATATTTTTTAGAATATAAAACTTTTCAACAAAATAATCATTTTTTTGTTTTATTCAACTTTTTTTGTATAAATAAAAATAAATAAATAATAACAACAAAGAAAAAATGTTAAATTTTTGTTATTACCTTGCAGATGCTTTTTCTGAATCATTAAGAATGTTGAATTGTTGAAAATTTGTTATATTTTGTATATTTAAGGTAATATAAATTTAAACATAAATTCAACAATTTTTTTATTATAAATTATATTTGTTTCATTAATTTTTTGCAAAAATTTAATATGAAATTATCTTTTTTTTATTAACTTTTTTAAAATTTATTATATTATAAGGTCGTATTTATAATAAGTCTGGTATCGTTCATTATATTAGATTTGTTACTAAATAATCATTTAACAGAGCCCGGGCTCACTAAATTAAAGGCAATATAAATAATAAATGATAAAACTGCTAAAAACTTAGAGCCCGGGCTCTTAGTGATTTTAGTATTTATTAGGTAACACATTCATTATTTTTCCTTGTTTTAACTAAATTTTTGTATATAAAATTTAATAATTTAAAATTAAATTTAACAAATGCCCAAAGAGATTACAAACAATCAGCTACAAAATTCTTTGAACAAAAAACTACAACAAAACAATCTTGATAATGTAATTTTTGATACCAGAGAAAAAAATACAAAAGTTATGAAATATATTATGGATCAGTGAATATCACCAAATTTTCAGAAACTTCCAGAATGAGATTATTTTTTTCCTCAGGATGATATTTTGATTGAAAGAAAAAATGTTGATGATCTTAATAAATCTTTGACTTCCTGAAGGCTCTATAATCAGGTTAATTCTCTTACAAATACCTGAAAAAGAATATTTCTTGTAATTGAATGAGAGTTAGGGTATGGTAAGCTCCATTACAATTGAGTTCTTGGTGCTCAAATAAGTTTGTCTATAAAATACAATGTTTCCTTGATAAGAACCAAAAATTTTCTTGAAACAGTAAATCTTATTGTGCTAATGTCAGAAAAAATAAGAAAATGAGGATACTGAGAAACGGTTTATTATCAGCAGAATACCAATGCTGAGTATGTAAAGGATCCAGAAATCAAAATTCTAACAAGTTTGCCTTGATGTTGAATAACTACAGCTTCTAACATACTAGAGTATTGTGGAAGTATAAGAAATTTTGTAAATATGGACTCCAAAGAACTTGAAAACATTGACTGACTATGACCCAAAACAATTCAGAAATGGAAAGAAATACTTGGTTAATTTAATTTTGTAAACTTTTTTTATGGAATTTGACTATCTTGGAAATAAAGCTTTGGATTTGATAGAAAATAATGATGCTTCACTTTTTCTTACCTGAAAAGCAGGTACAGGAAAAACAACTTTATTAAAACATTTTTTTGAAAATACTTCCAAAAATTATATTGTACTTTGATCAACTTGAATTGCTGCAATAAATATAGGTGGATCTACAATTCATTCTTTTTTTAGCTTCTGAAAAGATATAAATAAGTCAAATGTAAAAAAACTATACTGAAAAAAATTAGAAACACTGGAAAATGCAGATATAATAGTAATTGACGAAATTTCTATGGTAAGGTCAGATCTATTGGACTGTATAGATATTTGTATGAGAAGTTCTTTGTGAAATCATGAATTGCCTTTTTGAGGAAAACAAATGCTTTTTGTAGGTGATCTTTATCAATTACCTCCAGTAGTTAGTCAGGCTGAGCAAAAGTATATATTGGAAGAATACAAAACAGAATATTTTTTTAGCAGTTTTGCTTTTCAGGAACTAGATCCTTATATTATAGAACTTCAGAAGGTATATAGACAAGATGATGTCGAACTTGTCAAAGTTCTAAATAAATTTAGAGTAGGACTATTTTCACAATCAGATATAGATTTTTTGAACACAAAGGTAATTAATCCTTGAGATATAAAAGACAGGGATATTGTTACTTTGACCACTACCAACAAAGATGCATGGAATACAAATATAGAAAGACTTTCAGCACTTCCTTGAGAAAGTTTTGTTTCTCATGCTTTGATTGAATGAGAATTTGAGCAAAATCTTTATCCAAATCTTCTAGAGTTGGAATTCAAGGAAAATGCTCAGATAATGATGCTTAACAATAATGAATTCTGGAAAAATTGAACAATAGGCAAAATCAAAGAAATAATATCAGAAGAAGAAGTAATAGTGGAAATAAACAATAATGAATATGTGGTAGAACCTTATGAATGGAATGTACTAAAACCAAGGTATGATAAGTCTATCAAAAAAATTGTATATGATAAAGTATGAAAATTTATACAGTTTCCTTTCAAATTGGCTTGGGCTATTACAATACACAAGAGTCAGTGACTAACATTTGATAAGCTTTTGATAGATTTTGGTAAAACTGTATTTGCAAAATGACAGGCTTATGTAGCTTTATCAAGGTGAACTAATCTTGAAAATATGTACTTCAAAAGACCAGTAGACAAAAAAGACATAAAAGTAGACAAAAGAATAACTTATTTTATGTCAAAGGCATTGAGACCTCAAAAAAAGGATATGATAAAGTATGCTTACGAAAATAATAAAAATATTACTTTCTGGTACCTAAAATACAATCAGGAAATATCACAAAGAACAATCAAACTTATTGATTTTTGATTAGATAATTATAATTGATACGATTATTTTTTTGTAAAAGGATATTGTTATCTAAGAGATCAAAACAGAGTTTTCAATATAGATAAGATGTATGAGTTAGAAGTTAATTAATTTTTTCTTGCAAAATCTTGAATATTTTTATATTTGTAGTCAATAATATTTATTATTTTAAATGGAATTTGTGATAACCTGATTTTTGCAGTATTTTTTTTATATCCTTTGCAAAATTTCTTTATTTGATTATTATAAGGTTACAAACATAAACAAAAAGTAAGAGACCACAAAAACAACAAAAATACTTCTTGGAATACCAAGAAGCAAACAATGGGTTGACTCTCCCCACCAGGGAATGAGAGCAACACAAAAAAGGGACAGCAGAGGGAATTATTTTGGCCATATATTGGGTTGGTAAAGCTAATCCAAAATATGGCGAGAATAATCGCCATCCCTCTGCTGTCCCATAAGGATAGTAGAGGGATGGCATTTCCATTCCTCTTTTTCTTTTGATTGAAAATGTTTAGAAAATATTTAGAATTTGTATCATATATTTTTATAAATTAAAATAAAAAAAGTTGGGATTTTTTTCTTTACCAAAATCATTGTTGGTAGCCAAATTTGAATACCTTAGAGTAGTCAAAAAGAAATCTTTTTGGTTGATTACATTATTTTTACCAGTTTTTATTTTGGTTATAGCATTTTTGATAGCTTATTCAGGTAAAGTAGCAGAAACTACTTTATTTCAGGAAGTTTCCCCTGAGGATACTTTGTATATAAAAGATAATACAGATATTATAAAAAAAAGCCTTTTTACCTGAAATATTCAAAAAACAGATAATAAAAAAGAGTCTATCCAAAAAGTAGAAAATCAGGAAATTAAAGCTTTTGTTTTTTTAGATGAAGATTTTTTTGAAAATCAAGAAATAAAAATATACCAAAATAAAGATTCTATTTTTGAGTGAACTTGAGTTGATTCTTATATATCTTATTTAGTTGAAGAAAGTATTCTTCAGCAGTTAGAAGAAGATGAAAAAAATATAGTTCAGAGATGATTTGATATTGAGTCTATAAGTTATTTGGAATGAGAGCAGATTTCTCCAGAAGATTACTGAAAATTTTTGATAGCTGGAATTTGAGTTTTTCTATATTTTATAATGCTTGTAAATTCAAGTCAGTTCATGTTAAGTAGTGTATCTCAAGAGAAAGAAACAAGGTTAATAGAAATGATACTAACAACTTTAAGATCAAGTTCTTTGATTGTTGGGAAGGTTTTGGGTATTCTTGGAATTGTTCTGACTCAGATATTATTTGTTACAATTTTTCCCTTACTTTGATGGATTTATATTGTTTTGAATACTGATTGAATATTACAGAATTTTTGAGTAGAAATTAATATATGAGTTTTTGAGGTTTTTTATATAATGTTTTATTTGTTTTCTGGATATCTTATTTTTTCAGCAGCTATGGTAGCGGTAAGTGCTGCAGTACCTACACAAAGAGAAGCTCACTCTTTTGCTGCACCTTTTATAATAAGTTTTGTTGTCCCAATATACTTATCAGGTGCTATAATTGCTAATCCTTCCTGACCTCTTGCTTTGTTTTTTTCTTATTTTCCTATTACTGCTCCAATGCTTTTGCTTTTTAGGAATTTGATAGATAGCTTATCTATTGTAGAATTTTTATTTAGTAGTTTGATAGTTGTTAGTTATGTAGTTTTTATGTTCCGAATTGCCTGGAAAGTTTTTGAAAGATGAAGTATGGTATTTGATGGTAGGATCAATTTTTTCAAACAAAAAAGTTAATATTGAGAATTTCAAATATTTTGTTATAAAAAAATAATAAACTTGGTGCTATATAAGTAACTAAGAGAGGCCAATTTGTAGTTATTAATGATTTAATATTTAATTCTTTTTTTTACTTATTAATTTGGTGAACTTGGGTTCTTTGTAGTCTAAATATTTATTTAGTAACAAGTTTAAATTTATACAATTAATTTAACTAATGAGAAAAAAAATAGCTTTTCTTGGATGATGAACTTGAGGACATGTGTTTCCTATCAAAGCAATGATTGAATATATGAATAAAAATTTCAATATTTCTTCTGTTTACTGGTTTGGTGAAAGAAATTCATTAGAAAGCAGACAAGCCAAAGAAACAGATAATACTATCTTTATTCCGATGATTTCTTGAAAACTAAGAAGAGAAAAAGATATTATTTCTTTAGTAAAAAATTTTTTTGATTTTTTTAGGATTTTGTATGGATTTTTCAAAAGTATAGTACTTTTATTGAAGTATAATATAGATGTTGTATTTTGTAAATGATGATATGTTGCACTTCCTGTAGTTTTTGCAGCCTGGGTTTTAAGAAAAGAAATTTATGTTCATGAGTCTGACACTGTCCCGTGACTTGTAAACAAATTAGCAGCCAAGATGACTTCCAATGTTTTTTTGGGTTTTCCCTGAAGTATCAAAAATTGAGAACTTGTATGACAGTTGCTGTCTGATGATATAATAAATTTCAAAAAAGAAGAAATAGACATTACTTTGTCTAACTTGTCTAATAATACAAATATAATTGTAATGTGAGGTTCTCAGGGTTCTTATTTTTTGTATAAAAATATTTTGGAACTTTTGGAGTCTTGAAAATTAGATAATTATAATTTTTTTGTAGTACTGGGAAGCGAAAACAAAAATTTAAGAAAAAAATTTGAAAAATTTGACAATGTAGGTTGTTATGAATTTCTAAATCAAAAACAAATATGATACCTTTATAATATATGTGATATAGGTATTACTCGTGGAGGTGCTACATCTCTTGCTGAACAAAAGATTTTTGGACTAAAACTTATTATTGTACCTTTGCCTTATACAGGTGGAAATCATCAGTATTATAATGCATTGTATTATCAGAAAGAATTTGATGATATTTTGATAAGTCAGGATAATAATTTTTCAGTAAATTTATTGGAAATCCTAAATAAACTAGATTGATTTAAGAAAAATTCTGAAAGTCAACAAAAAGATAAGATTCAGGATTGAATCAAAAATGTTGTTTCAAGATTGTTTGAAGAAAATAACTTGAAAAAAAGTTAAATTTGATTAAATAAATTACAAATTACTAAAAGTAAATCTTTTTATATTCTAAGAAACTGAAAATGAAAATAAGAAGGTTTACTTTTTTTTCTTTGATATCCCTTATTATGTTAATTTCTGTAGTTTATAGTGATAATGAAGAAAGTGAAAATAATGAAAAGAAAGAAAAAATTAGCAACTTGGAAGAAACTATAAACGAACTTAAAGATAAAAAAGAAAAATTAGAAAATCAAAAAAAAGATTTAGAATCCAAACTTGATAACAAATTTTCAACATGAGAAATTATTAATATAAGTAACTCTAAGCATGATAACCTGGAAGAAGTTTCAGGAATATGACCTTCCACAGCAGAAGATATTATAAACTTTCAGGAAGACAATAATGTATGTAGTATATATGATTTGGATGATGTATCTGGTATCTGAGAGTGAACTATTGAAAATATTTTTGACCATAATGATTGAATAATTTCTAAAAATTTTGATGAAGATTGTTTCTGAGATGAAAACAAAGAAAGTAAAGAAATGTTGGAAGATATAGTATATATAAATACCTGATCAAAAAAAGATCTTGAGAGACTTACCTGAATTTCATGAATTGGAGAAGGTACAGTAGATGATATAATAGAATACAGGGAGGAAAATCAAATATGCAGCTTTTATGATTTAGAAAATAAAGAAGGAATTTGAGAAAGTACAATTAAAGATATAATAAGAAATGAAGAAGTTCCTATAAGAATAGATTATAAAAACGAATGTGCTCAAGAAGATAAAGAAGAAGAGGAAATCTTAGATGATATAGTGTATATAAATACCTGATCAAAAAAAGATCTTGAGAGACTACCTTGAATATGATCTTCTACAGCAAAGAATATAATAGAATATAGAGAAGAAAATCAAATATGTAGTTTTTATGAGTTAGACAATGTAGATGGTATATCAGACGGTACAATAGAGA
>CAZWWJ010000021.1:0-12370 GCA_964637495.1 uncultured Candidatus Peribacteria bacterium
TCTACAGGTTTTGTAATATATTCGTCAAATCAAAAACTTTGGATGTTTTGTATATTTGCTTTAATTAAAACTGCCCAATCATTTTTTTTGAAAAAACTGATTTAGAAAAAGAAATTATAATAATATTATTACAGTATATGATTCTGAAGTTTTAGTTTTGATTTGTGTTATTTTGAATTGACATTTGTTATCTTTTAATTAAAAAAATTTGTACCTATCTGTATCAGGTAGGTTATTTATCAACTATTAGGAGGTGAATTATGAGTTAAGTTTTGCTCAAGATTTTTCTCTTAGTATTCAGCATTTTGAAAAAACCAGGAGGTTTGACATGTTTCGTAAAGCTATTTTGGCAGCTGTGCTGGTGTTTCTTCCCATGCAGGCTATTGCCTGGATATACTATGTTGATGAGGATCCGATCAGCGGTGAGGTCTACTACATTGCTGAAGTTTTCAACAATTACGGTGAGAGTTTTGCTGTAATCTGCTCGCATGAGAGTACGGGAGAATATCTTGGTATAATGTTTACAACTGATTACCCTTTCATGATTAGGGAAACGGAATATGTAGAGTATCGCATAGGTAATTACACCAATGAGTCAAACTGGATTGCATTTAACAATAATGTGATCCTTGTTGTTGGGACACCAGAAGTAGATCAGATTATCGATCAGTTCGTTGAAGGTGACGAGGCCTTTATTCGGACTGAGAATACACCTGAGATGATGGAGTTTGACATTACAGGCGGTGAAGAGGAGATTCAGCAAGTAATAAAGCAGTGTGAGTGATCCTAATTCATTGCCATTTTGTTTATCCAAACTTGTAAAGTGTACAAAACTGGTCAATGGATGGCCATTGGATAGACTGATCAAGCGACTGGAAGGGATATCCCGGTCGTTTTTTTTGAACTGAAAAAATGATTTTATGGTGTTAAATATTTTTTAATTTTTTCTATTGTTGATTAGGTAAATTTATTTATTATAAAACACAAAATTTAGAAATTAATCAAAAGTTATGAAAAAAATCTATCTAATGTGATTGTTAACTATAACAATTTTTGTTTATGGTTGTGGAGTAGAAAGCGATACAACTACCTGGGATGATTATCAGGATACTTATCAGGTATCTACTGGTACACTTGTTGGAGAAGATGGCTTTGTTGGTTCTGTTAAACCAAACAAACAAACTTCTTTGCAACCCAAAGTAGAGTGATTTGTTGTAAATATAAACTACGAAGAAGGTGATTTTATAAGACAGTGACAGCCTATAGCAAATATAGATACAAATTATACTTCTATAGCTTACGAAGGTATAGATAATACACTTTCTTCTATGGAAAATCTGTATCAAAGTACAGAGAGTATGTTTGATGAGAAAATTGCTTCTGCAAGGACTCAGATGCAACAAGCCGAAGAAAATATCAATATTACTGAAAGACAATTGGAACAGGCTTGAAGCTCTGTGGATAATGTAGACAGAATAACCAAAGTACAACAAAATATTGTAAATACCCAAAAAGAAAATGCACAAATCCAGGTAAATATGGCAGAGGATAATCTGGAAAACGCACTGGAGCAATTAGATCAGGAAGAACAAAATATTTATGACAATGCAGGTTCTGCACTAAGAAACTCAAGGAATTTGGCTAGAGATTTTCTTGATTTTACAGATGAGATACTTGGAGTATCCAACCAGAACGAAAATAAAAACAATCATTTTGAAACATACCTTGGTGCACAGAAAAGGTCATCAAAAATAAGTGCAGAAAATCAATGGAGAGAGTTGCAGAATAATTTTGAAGATTATAAGGAAAAGATAGAAGATGCTCAAAATACTGCAGATTTTGAAGAAGAAAAAGACAAAAAAGAGAAAGCTCTTGGTTATGGGAAGAATTTTTATTCGGAATTAAGTGATTTTTCTTATCTTTTCTATGATGTATTGGACAATAGTGTGTCAGCAAGCAGTTTTCCACAAGAAAAAATTGATGAACTCAAAGAAAAAACTTCACAGTATCAACAAAATATAGAAGATATGATAATAACAACTGACTGAAGTTTTAATGTTTGACTTCAGGCATCTTTGCAGTCAATCAATGATTTTGAGAAGAAGAAAAACTCAAGAATAGATGAACTTGAAAATGCTCTGGAAGCAGCAGAAAAAGAATACGAAACAGCAAAACAGCAGGTGGAACAACAGGATATTTCCAAAGATATGGATCTGGATGAAGCTCAGACAGAGGAAGATGTTCTGGAAAGACAACTGGAAATAGCAAGAAGCCAGTACGAAGAAGCAGAGAAGTCTCTAGAATCTTTGAAACAACAAAAACAAGCAGAATTATCTCAAATACAGTCAGAAATAGATCAGCTGGAAACAGAAAGACAAACTCAATCTCAAAAAATGAATGATGCAGTAATATATGCTCCTTATGATGGTATAATTACAAACAAACATGTAGAAATATGACAGCTTGTAAATCCTCAGGTTGCAATGTTTGAATTTTCTTCTATGGAAGATCTGGAAATAGAAATAATGGTTTCAGAAAGCAAAATTGAACAAATAGAAGAAGGTATGCATACTGTGGCTGTAAGTGATGCAACAGAAGAAAGTTATAACTGACATATAAGTAATATTTGACCTTCTGTAGATGAGTTTTCCAGAACTATGCCGGTAGAGGTTACTCTTGATGAATCTCCTGAGGAACTTAGAATATGAATGCACATGGATGTATTTGTATGAGATACTGAGCAACAATGACTTATAGTACCATACAATAAAGTAAGATATGATTACTGAAATCCTTATGTTTACAAAAAGAATGAGGAAAACAACTTCACCAAAGTAGATGTATCAAAACAAAACTGCAGTAGAGGTGAATGTATAGTAGAATGAGAAATCAAAGAAGGTGATATAATTAAATAAAATTTAGAACTAACAGAAAAGAATGTTTTGAAAATTTGCAAATTTCTGGATACAGAATCCCAAAATTACTATTGTAGTATTGATAACAATAATTTTTGCAGGATTATTTTCCTGGTATATGATACCAAAACAGTACAATCCAGATATAGAGGTTCCTGCATTTCAAGTTACTGCAGAAGCTCCAGGATATAGTTCTCAACAAATGAAAAATCTTGTTACTCGCGAAATGGAGCAGGTTTTTTCGGAAATAGAGTGAATTGATGATATTCAAGGTACTTCCAGACCAAATATGGCAGGAGTTATGGTAAGTTTTGAAGTTGGTATGGACAAAGAAGTTGCAACTACAAGACTTTATAACAAAATATACTCCAATCTGGATCTTTCTCCTTATGGAATAGAAAGACCTGAAGTAGAACCAATAGATCCGGATGAAATTCCTGTATATACTGTTGCAGTATATCATGAAGACAAACCACTGGATGATCAGGAAAATATGCTTCAGCTAAGAAAAATATGAGACCAGCTTGTGGATGAGTTTAAACAAGTGGATGGGACTACAAGATTTTATTTGAATTGAGCAGAGCAGGAGTTTGTAAATGTTCTTTTTGATTTGGAGAAAATGGAAAGCAGGTGAGTTGATTTAACTCAGGTAATTCAAACTATCCAGGAAAATAATGAAAATGCACCCGGATGAGGTATTATGTATGATGATACTCTGGATAGAGTAGAAGTGTCAGGTGAGTACCAATCTATAAATGATCTGGAAAAATTGGTAGTTGGTTATCAGGAAGGCTCTCCTGTTTACCTTGAAGATATATCCAAAATTTATAAATGAGCAAGTCCTCAAAGGCATCACACTTTTTTTACAAATCATGAAATTTCTACGGATGCAGTTTACATTGGAGTTGCCAAAGCACCAGAGAAAAACTCAATCTTCTTGATAGAGGACCTTGAGGAAAAAATATCCAAGCTTCAGGATGATTTACCGGAAGGATATCATATAAAGGCAGTGCAGGATGAATGAGAAACTGCGGAGGATGCTACAAATATGCTTATGAGTAATTTGTTTCAGGCTGTAGGTATAGTTTTTCTTGTATTGCTTTTTTATCTTGGATTTAGAGATGCTTTGAACAATAGTATAGCAATACCTTTGGCTTTGGGTATTACATTTTTTATTGCTCTTAATATATGAGACAATGTAAACAGAATTACTTTGTTTGCTTTGATACTGGTGCTTGGTATGTTGGTTGATAACAGTACTGTTGTTGTAGAAAATATTTCAAGACATCTTGAGGAGAGAGTAAGTAGCTGAAAAGACAGGCTACAGGCAATCAAGGATGCAGTAAATGAGGTGGGTTTCTGAGTTGTTCTTGCAACTATTACAAGAATACTTGCCTTTATTGGAATGTTTTTTGTAACAGGAATGATGGGTGAGTATATGGGGCCAATACCTCAGTATGCAATAATAGCTTTGACAGCTTCGTTTTTTATTGCTTTTAGTATCAATCCTTTTATAGCATATTATTTTGAAAAACCTGCCAGAGCTGATGAATCCAAAGAAAAATATCAACTCAAAGATGTGGATAAAGTAGCAAAAAACTGAGCCCACGAAGTCAAAACAACCAAGATAGAAAGAATTTATACCTGATTCCTGGAGTTTTTTATATGAGAATGAAAGAAACTCAGAAGAAGTTTTTTGAAAATATTTTTCTGGATAGCTTTGTGATTTGTAGTGGTAACTCCAATTGTATTGAATGTATTCAAAGCACAGATGCTTCCAAAATCAGACCAGGATAATTTCTTTGTTTGGATAGATATGCCAAGAGATACTTCTCTTGATAAATCTCAGGAAGTAGCTCAGGATCTTTCTGATTTTGTCCAAAGTTTTTCTCCTGAAGTAGTAAATGAGGAATACCCTTCTCAAGATTTGAATATAGTAGAAAATGCTTCTTATTGGGTTGGGATACCACCTGTTCCTGATTTTGCAAATACATTTCGTGGATCTGCAGAGAGACAAATGCCAAGTCAAATCTCTGCAAGAGTAAATATTACACCAAGTGAAGAAAGACAAATATCTTCTCCAGAGTATGTAGTGAAATTTAGAAATATTCTCAAAGAATATATCCTAGAAAAGTATCCTGAAGCAGAAATAAGAGTTCTGGAAGAACCACCGGGACCACCTGTTCAGGCAACTTACAAAATGAAAATTTCTTGAGATCCTGGAAGTTCTTATGATGATATAAAAGGCTTAAATAATTGGATGTATGATAAAACTTATCCTTATCTTGCAAGCGAAAAAGTAGAGGATGTGCATTCTACAGTACAGGATTATCAAACAACTTATGATGTAAAACTTGATCATGAGAAAGTAACAAGATTAGAACTTAATGCAGAACAGATAAGAAATACTGTATATAATGTTTTCAGGGGAAGTGAAATAAGTATATTTTATGATGATTCAGCAAGAGAAGAGAAAAGTATTTTTGTAAGAGCAAAAGATGAATATGCAAATGATCCTGATGCCTTTGAGGATATCAAACTAACAAATCCTGAAGGCAGGAAAGTTCCGCTCACAGAAGTTGCAGATATTGTTCCTATGGAGTCAGATGATTTCATAAGAACAGATGACCAAAGACCAACAACTTATATTTATGGTGAGATGTGAGAAAATTCTGTGGTTTATCCTGTAATTGGGCTTTTTGTATCGTTTTTTGATGATGAATTCTGGGAATGAAAGTTTGAACTTATATGATGGAATCCTTATTGAGTGCAGATCAAAGAGAAATCAACAGGAAGAGAGTATCAGATAGAATTTGGCTGAGAATGGGAGGTTACTATGGATACTTTTGCAGATCTTGGGACAGCAATGATAATAGCTTTGGTTATGATTTACTTCCTTATGGTTGCCAAATTTGCTTCATTTTCTCTGGGAGGAATTATAATGATGACCTTTTTGCTTGGTTTTTTCGGAGTTTTTCCTGGTTATACTCTTTTGTATATTCTGGATGGGGAGTACTTCAGTGCAACTTCTATGATTTGAGTAATAGCTCTGGCAGGTGTTGTGGTAGGTAATGCAATTATCCTGATAGAATATATGAATCATTTACTTGCCAAATGATGGACTCTCAAATCAAGTATTATTAATGCAGGTAAAACAAGACTTAGACCTATTGTAATTACTTCACTAACTACAGTACTTGGAATAACCACAATACTTGGAGATCCAGTGTGGAGTGGTCTTGCCTGGTCTATTATTTTCGGTCTTTCGGTTTCAGCATTGCTTACATTGTTGATAATTCCGGTATTTTTGTATGATAATTTGGCAAAAACAGAGAACAAATAACTGATAAGAAAGTCAAAAGAACAGTTTTGTGTATCAGGCAAATTTATTATTTAACTTAAATTAATTCCTATATATTTAAAAAAAAATTAGTGCAAACTGACATTATTTTGATTATTATGAAATTTACATAGAGTCATCAAAAGTGAGAGATAGTATTATGAAAGAGGTGATGCTTCTGGTACTTGGGGTCGTTGTATTTGTGTTAGCTGCTTTTGCAGGAGCACTTATTGGTGATTTTATCAGGATGATTGCGCCTCCGAAGAAGGAGTCTCAAGGTCTATGCTTCCAGAAGGACGGAAATGGCACTCCAAGAGAAATAAGAAGAAAATAACAGAATATATCAACAAATCTTTGACCCTTGGGGAGAATTTTCCTCAAGGGCATTTTTAATAAATTTTTGTAGTTGGAAGTTTAGTTTGAAGGTCAAATCAAAAATATCTTGCAAATTTCTTATAAAAAGTATACAACAATGATGTTAGAAATTTAGTATTTAATATTAAGAAAATATGAGAAATCAGGAACTAATAAAAGAAGCCGTCAATGTAATAAATCAAAAAACAATCGGTGATACTCAAATGTGAGATGTAGGATGTGCATTGGTAACTGGTAATAATAATGTTTATAAATGAGTATGTATTGATGCACCTTGTTGAGTATGATTTTGTGCAGAACATACAGCTATTAGTCAGATGATAACTCATAGTGAATATAAAATCAAAAAAATAGTTGCTGTATGGAAGGATGAACAGGAAAATATTTTTGTAATACCACCTTGTGGTAGGTGTCGTGAGTTTATGCGTTTGACAAACGAAGAAAATCTGGAAGCAACAAATATAATCTTGGACTTGGACAAGGAGGCCAAACTGAAAGATTTGCTTCCTTATTATGACTGGTGGCAAGGAGTTGATCTAAAATTATAGATATTATTGACAAGATTATTAATTTGATTATAGATAAGAAAATTTATTAAATAACAATAAACTCATGGAAAGTTTGGAAAATGTAAGACTGAATACAGAAAAATTGCATATGACTCCTGCAAATGTTGATTTTGCAGAAGATATATTTTATGCACTAAATGATGAAATAACAAAGTTTCTCTCTTTCCCAACTCCTAAGTCAATTGATGAAACTATTGAGTTTTTGCAGGAAAATGAAGATAATATTAGGGCTGGTAAGTCAATAACTTTTGCAGCTCTAAGAAGGGATAATGATGAGTTTGTTTGAAATTGTTGAATAGAAGATATTACAACAGGTAGACCTAAATTGTGAATGCGAGTTGCTTTAGAACAAGGGTGAAATAAGTTTGGTACAGACATGGTAAGAGCTCTTATAAGATGGTATTTTGAGAAGTATAATAATGATTTTATGATTTATCAGGTAGATGAAAATAACCGTCCAAGTGTACATATAGCGGAACATAAAATAGATGCTAAATGTGTTAGAGAATCATTTGAACAAGAGCAAGAAAAAGATCCTTGAAATATTTTGAAAATACTAGAATATAGAGTATATGGACCAGAAAGAATTTAAAAAAATCCCATCAGGTAATTCCTGACAGGAAAGCTATAAACTAACCATAAGTATTTTGATTGCTGGAAATGCAATGATTAAAAAATACTCAGCAATTAAGAATCCTGTTACAAAGCCCAAACTTAGGAGCTTCACGGCTTTATGAATATCCCCATTGTTGAGAACTTTCATAATTCCTCCTTTTTCTGCAGAAGCCATAAAATGTATTATATATTTTTATTAAAAAATCAATAGTTTTTTTATTTTTTTCAAATAAGGTATATTTTGATTGATTTTTAAATTAATTCATCAGTTTTGGAATTTTATAAAATTTCTTGATTTTTGAATTATAATTTTTATCTTGCAATTAATTAATACAATAAATTTTATGGTAATGGCTGATTTCCAAAATCCACCTTTGTCTTGGTCAGTGTCTCGTTCAAATTTTTTGCATTACTGCCAAAAAAAATATTTTTTTAATTATTACTGAAACTGGCTTAGAGAATTTGATGAATGAATACGACTTGATCACCTACTTCTGAAAAATCTAAAAAGCATGGATATGTGGATTTGAGAGAAAACTCATAACCTAATATCTGATTACTTGAATTTAGTTGCAGAGAATAATGAATTAGATAAGGAAAAACTACTTTCAGATACTATATCCACTATGGATCAGGAATACGAATTTTCCAAAACAAGAGAGTACCAAGACTATGATAAAGATAATAAATTCTGATTATCAGAGCATTATTACAATAAAAATATAGACAAAGAATACCAGCAGGCCACAGAAAAACTAAAAAAGCAGTTTTATAATTTTGTGAACAGTAAAGTTCATGAAGAAATTATTTCTTATATGAAATCACCAAATAAACGATATATAGAATCCAAAGAACCGGACTTTGAGAAAATGAAAGTAACTATTGACAATATTTCTGAATTGCAATGAGTAACCATTTGGGCAAAACCTGATTTTTGAGTTATAGTTGATAACAAAAAGTATATTATATACGACTGGAAAGCAGGTAAAGTACCTTCATACAAAGAATGAGAAATTCCTGATCAACTAAAAGTATATGCTTATAAACTTTTGCTTAACTTGTGAACAGAAAAAATTGATGATATACAGGTTTTTGTTTGGGAGGTTTATTTGGAAGATATGAGTATATTTGGATGAGAAATAAAAATGCAGGATATTATAGATATTCAGGACAAAATTATTGAAGATGTTGAGCTTCAAAAAAGATTTATTCAAAATTGAGATCCCCAAAAAAATATCCCCAAGGCAACCCATTATTTTGAAAGAACCGAAAACAAGAAAAAATGTCAAACTTGTACTTTCTGGAAGGTTTGTACCGATTTGAAACATTATGAATAAATTTAACTTTATTTTTTTTTGAATTTTCAAGTAATTGTTGATATTCAAGTGTAGTAACAATTCTTATCTCCAAATTGTATTTACCTGTAAATTATATTGCATTTGTATTTAACTTAGTTATAAAAATTAAAGTTTTAGTATGTTAACTTATGGAACTCTAGTTTGATTATTTTGCATATTATAACTAGAAAAAAATAATTTAGAAAAGCATATCAAAAATGTTTGATAAAATATTTGAATTAAGGCACCAAAGAGATATCAAAAGAGCAATTTGATTTTATTTGTTTTATCTTTTCTTTTTGATTCTGATTTTTGGTATATTTTGATTTATTTTAGGTGTAATACTTATAAGTTTGTGAGTGTTTTTTGATTCTGAATTTTTGTGATTAATAGTATGATGGATTGGATGAATATTTTCAGTATTTGTATTATGAATCTTGTTACTAAAATTCAAGAATCAGGTAACTTTGAAAAATATGATGTTGTTTTTCTTGGGAGTTGTGCTGTCAGTTTTTTGATGATTGGTATTATGATTGATAATACCAGCATATTTTACTACATTGCAGGATAATTCAAAATCAATTGATAAGAAGTAATTTTTATATTTTAGTAGTTTTAACAAAAGATGAAGAGGTTTTTTATAATTATAGTTATCAGTTTTTACCTGGTATTGGGAGGGTGCAATAATTCAGATCAGGTACTTTCTAATGAAGAAAACTGAAAAGAATCCAACATCAAAGATACAGTGCAAGTTAAAAACAAAGAGTATGATATAGATAAATTACCTGACTGAAATTATCGAACTACAGAAAACATCAAACATATTCCAGACTGAGTTTCTGAAGAATCCACATGGTGTTATAATGATAATCCCGAAAACTGTGAAAATTATTGAAGGTTATATAAATACGAAGTAGCAAAAAAAGTCTGTAAATCTTTGGGCAACTGATGGACACTACCATCTGATAAAGACTGGAAAAATCTGGAATCTTCATTTGGGTGTGATGAAGAAGAATTAGAAAAAAATCAAATGCAGGATATGTGATGTGATATAGAGGGTACAACAGATTCCGAATGGAGGTGTAGTAGTTTAGTAGAAAATAAAGAAAACTTAATTTGATTTGACTGATTTATTAATGAGTTACCAGGGTATCGTGTTTTTCTTGGAGAATTTAACAGATTAAATAAGGGCTGATACTGGTGGACATCTACTACCGAAAAAGATTCTTATTCTCAGGAAGAAAGAGTATGGATTCGTTCTATAGAAAATAATAGTGAATCAATTATTCGCAGCATAGAAAACAAAGAAAATTGATATTCTGTAAGGTGCCTAAAAAAATAAAAAAGTCTGTTGGATAAATGATCCAACAGACATAGTGGTTAGTTATTCCAGTGGTTCTTCTGAAATAAAGGGTGTTCTGTTGCAGTTGTATTCAAAAGTTTCTACTTTTTTTTCTTCCTGTTGCTGTTGCTTTGCTTCTTGTTGATCGGGAGAGGCTGTAGTTTCTTCTTGTTGATGTAATCCAATTGGAACAACTTTGATAGTTTCAGCAGCAACTGGGGATATTCCCATAAGCAAAGCAATTATAAAAAAGATTTTGTTTCTCATTTTCTTTTCTCCTATTTTAAGATGCCGAATTAGTTATACTATGGCAATAGTTAATATAAATCTTAAAATTTAAAAGTCAATATTTTTTACTTTAGGTAGGTAATTTTTTAATAATTTATTGTTTTTTCATCAGTAGGTTCTTTTTGGTTTTTGGAGGAAAGTACTCTGATTAATTTGTTTTGGGTATCCAGACTTATAACTCTTGAATAATCACCTCCTGTACAAAGTTGATTTATTTTTGTAGTTTTCTGTAAATTTTCTTTAACTGCTAATAGATTTTTTTCTCAAATATTGTAAACAGAACTTCGGTTGTTGCCTCATGCAATAAAACATTCCAAATCTTTAATATCAAATCCTTTTTGAGATAATAAATAGTTTATTTTATTTATGTGACCGTTTATTTCTGTTGGATGAAAAAGGTGTGACATTATACCAAAGTTTCTATAAGCAAAAATAATAGCAACACAAGTGGATGCATTCATTCGTAGTACACCATTTTCTATAGATTTTGTTTCTCTGATATTTACTATTTGTTTTTCCATTGGTTTTTATGTTACAATAATTTTTAAAAATAAATTGCAAGAGCTATTATATTATAGTGTTTCAAAATTTCAACTTTTGTTAAAAGTTAATTAAAGATTTAAAATTAATTCTTGGTTTGACTTAGTAAAAAAAATTTTTATAATCCTTTTTGTTTTATAAGTAAAATGAAGTTATGTTGGAAACACCTGATAATCAGGATTTTGAAACTACTTGAGAAGCTAAAAAAACATCAGAAGATGTATCAGCAAGACTTTTTTGTGAAATGGAAAAGTTTGATAGTAATGAATTGATGCAAAACTCTAATGAAGTAAGGAGATTAATAAGAAAAGCTCAATCCGGGGATATTAATGCAAGAAATAAATTGGTAATAGCCAATCAGTGACTAGTTAAAAAAATAGCACAAAAATATGAAGAGTTTTTTAATTGATTTGATAAAGATGATTTGATACAAGAATGAAATTTTTGACTTATTAGAGCTATAGAAAAATTTGATCCTGATTTAGGTTATAAATTCTCAACTTATGCATATAATTGGATATCACAATCCATTCAAAGGGCATGAGAAAATAAATCTGCAGTAATTAGAATACCTTCTTATAAAAACCTGGAAGTTATTAATCTTAAAAAGTTTTATCGTGATTTTCATATACAATATCATCGTAATCCAACAATAAAAGAAGTTTCAGAATGAATGAATATTTCTTTTAAGAAAGCAAAAGAATTAGTATGACTATTAGAAGATCCAAGATCTATGGAAGAACAGGTAGGAGATCAAGATAATAAGATAAATTATGGTGATTTATTTGAATCTTTACAACCAAATCCAGAAGAAAAGGTTCATAATGAAAAATTAGAGGAATTTTTGTGGGAAGTTTTGTGATATTTAACTTCAAGACAGAAAGAAATAATTATTAAAAAATTTCTATTAGAAGAAAATTATTCAACTTCATACCTTGCTTCTTTGTATAATGTGAGTATGGAAACAATTAGGTCTGAACAAAGAAAGGCAATTCAGAAAATAAACAAGGAGCTAGAAAAAATTAATTTTGATTTCTACGAAAATTAAA
>CAZWWJ010000022.1:0-2987 GCA_964637495.1 uncultured Candidatus Peribacteria bacterium
GCGGGTGTAGCTCAGTTGGCTAGAGCGTCTGCTTGCCATGCAGAAGGCCGCGGGTTCGAGTCCCGTCACCCGCTTTTTTTTTATATTTTTTTGTCACATTATTTATTTTTTCTCGTATATTTTTTAAGTGATTTAAAATATTACAAACAATTAAATAACAATGAAACTGAAAGAATTTTTCAAGCAGCAAAGAGAGCACAAACCAACTCAAATGCAAAAAATTTCTATACACAACAAAATTTCTTCAAAACAAGAAAAAGCTTCTTTAATAAAAAAATTTTCTTTTGTTGCTAAAGTAAGTATATATACAGTTTTTATAGTATTTATAACACTTTCCTTCTATATAACTTTCTTTCAGGAGCAACAAACACAAAATTTACATTACTCAACCTCAGAAACTACAGAAAGCACAAATATCTTAACATACTCAGGAAATAAAAAAAGCAAAAATATCGAAACTGAAGAAAAAACAAAGCTTACAGAAAATGAATTTCTTAAATTAGAGCTTACTTCTTGACTGATCTCTGAAATTACTGGACCAGCTGAATTTAAAGTAAACCAAGAAAACAATCAAAATTTTATAGAAGTTATTAGCTGAAATAATTTCAAGTTTTATGAAGAGAAAATAGTTGGTGAAAACCTTATGGTTAAAACACCAGAGTATGAGATTTTTACTACAGAAGAAAGAGTTGACTTTGAAATTACTAAAGAAGACAACCAGAAAGTAATTAACAATAAAAAAGAAGATATTTTTATTTCTAAGGATAGGATAGAGGGCAAAGACGTTTTAAAGATATCTCAAGAAAAAATTGTACTTGATGAAAAACTGCAGCAAAAGTCAGACAATTCAGATGAAGAAAAACTAGAAGAAGAATACGAATTATCAAAACAGGAAAAAGAAAAAACACTTCCTGAAGAAGATTTCAAAAAAGTAACATCTTTAATTAATTCCAGACTATTTGAAAGAAACGTTAAATCACTTGTTACATCTTATCTAAATGGTAATGAATCAGTTTACCAAATTTCTTACGAGAATATGATTACCAGAATTGACAGAATTTATGAAGCTTTTGGATTCGAAAAATACAGCAAAATATCTCAAATTAAAGGCGAAGCCAAACAAAGAACAATGGATGATTTATTTGTTTCTCTAGACCAACTAGTTTCTAGAATAGAAGCAGATTATTATATTCCAGAATCTCAAAAAGAAAAATTAAAATCTTTCCTTGCATGGAGCATGATACTAAGAGAAAAAGACTTTGGTACATACAAAGGAAAAGAGGTTGATTTTGACTCAGTTTTTGATAAACTAAATATTGCTTCTTACAGAAAAACTTTGTCTTTTAACAACAACTAACTTTTTCTTAATTATGGATTTCGGGATATACTGGATATCACTTTGAATTTTAATAATAATAATAGAAGTTTTTATATCCAGTTTATATTTTCTTGTATTATCTGTTGCAGCTTTTATTACATGATGAATAGTTATACTATTTGATTTTTGATTTGATCAATGGTGGATAGCTTGAACAATTTTTTTAACTATCTGAATTTTAAATATATTAATTTTAATAAAATTTGTGTTTCCCTGGCTAAAAAAAAACACAAGTTACTACTCTGAAAAAAACAAAAAGGATATAATAGGAGAAACAATTATTGTTAAAAAATCTAATTGAAAAAAAATTGCTTACTTAGAATGAAATTATTGGAATTTATCATCGCAAGAAGAACTGCATAACTGAGATCAGGCAAAAGTTATTGATTATGAAATGGATACTTTAAAAGTAGAAAAAACCAAATAATTTTAAACAAATTTTTCATATAAATTATGAACAAACTACAAAAAGATATAGAAATAACCTGATTTTCCTGACTAAAAACCAAAGCTTTTACCAAATATTTTTTTAGTATTAATTCAGAAGAAGATATATACTATCTACCTGAAATAATTGATTTTTGTAAAAAAAATAAATTAAATTTTTTCTTTCTTGGAGATTGAACAAATGTTTTTTTTGATTTTTATGTTTTTAGCTGAATAATAATAAAAAACAATCTAAAATGATGGAGTTTTGATAGTAATTACATTCTGCAAGCATACTCTGGAGAAAATATTTCTAGTATTGCTTACCAAATACGAAAAAACTATAAATTAAATAAATGTTACAGATTTATTGGACTTCCTTGAAGTGTATGATGAGCAGTTGTTGGAAATGCATGATGTTTTTGACTGGAAATTTCAAACATTTTCCTAAAAGCAAGAGTTTTTGATATTAAAACAAAAAACATCAGAACATTTGATCACAAAAATTTACTTTTTAAATACAGAAACAGCTCATTAAAAAACAACGAAAAATATTTTGTTGTAGATTGTTACTTTGATATTGCTACAAATAAAGAAAAATATTCAAGTAATATTGATGTTTTCAACTTCAGAAAAAATCATCAACCACAGTGAAATAGTTGCTGAAGTTTTTTTAAGAATCCTTCCAGAGAAGTTTCTGCAGGAAGATTGTTAGAAGATGCTGAATTCAAAGGTTATGAATATAACACAGCTTTTTTTAGCAGCAAACATGCAAATTTTCTTATGACTAACACTAATAATGCCAACTACAAGGATGTTGAACATTTAATCCAAAAAGCAACCAACAAAATTAAAAAACAGTTTTGATATAGTTTAATAAATGAAGTGAATATTCTAACAAATAAAAGTCAATAAAAAACAATATTTTATGATTTACATGTGATACATTCTGTTTTGCAGATTTTTTAGAATAACCTTTGCAAAAAAATTGTTTTTGATTATCTTTGTGAATGTAAACATAAATAAAAAATTATACAAAAATATAATAAAACAAAACAACAAAATCTTGGCATATCCAAGATTAATAATGTTGACTCTTCCCACCAGGGAACAAGAGCAACAACATACAAAGGTTCAGCAGAGAGGAATTATTTTTGCCATATATTGGGTTGGTAAAACTAAT
>CAZWWJ010000022.1:3087-12252 GCA_964637495.1 uncultured Candidatus Peribacteria bacterium
TGGTAAAACTAATCCAAAATATGGCAGGAATAACTGCCACCTCTCTGCTGGACCAGAAGTCTAGTCAGAGGGGTGGCATATCCACACCCTCTTTTCTTTTTTAAAAAAAATTATGTAATAAATTAATTTCCTTTAACATTAATTGTAAAAGCTTTTGAGATTTTAAGTATGTTATAGGTAAAATATTTTTAAGATTAAAAGATGTATTCAAAGAACATGTAAGAACAATTTAATAGATTTTTATGTAAAATTTTATAATTTTGCAGAATATCTGATATGTTGTTAAATTATTCATATTAGTCAATAAATAAATTAACTAAAAATTAAAAATGTGATAACTGAATTTTAGCGAAAAGTTTTTTGTAATAATTGCAAAAAACAAGAAAATGTATATAATGATAATATAAACAAAAATAAAAAATAAGCAAAAACAAAACGAAACAAAATAAAATACTTGGCATTTCCAAGTATAAGAAGTTGATTCTATCCACAAGGATGGGACAACAAATAAAGGTTCAGCAGAGAGGAATTATTTTTGCCATATATTGGGTTGGTAAAACTAATCCAAAATATGGCAGGAATAACTGCCACCTCTCTGCTGGACCAAAAGTCTAGTCAGAGGGGTGGCATATCCATACCCTCTTTTCTTTTACAAAAAAACACCTAATTATTATTTTAGGTGTTTTTATTTTTTAAATTAAAATTATTCTTATGCTAAGATTAGCTTGTAGTTTTTCTTTCATTTTCTTATTAATCAAACTTTACCATTTATCAACTGATCTTTGGATACTACTGTCTCAAGATCCTGAATATTTTCTTCGTTTAAATATATTGCTTTAGATTTTATAAGTTTTTTGGATTCAGCATTTGAAGAAGTTAGTCCAGAATTGGTAATCAAATCTATTAATTTTTGACTTTCTTCTTCAAGTTTTACTCAACCAATTTCATAATACAAAGCATCCAAATCATTTTGATCCATTTGATCCAGGATTTTTAATTTATCTTCTTTACCAAACAAAAGTTTTGATATTTTTTCTGCCTGAACTGCCTGTTTTTCTCAAAAAACTGTTCTAACTACATTATATGCAAGTTGCTGCTGTCAATATCTTGATTCAGGTTGTTGTCTGTGTTTGTCTATTATATTGTCTATCTTGTCGAACTCAAGTATTGTATAAATTTTTAGGAACCTTTCTACTTCTTCATCAGTACAGTTCATAAAATACTGATAGACAAAATAAGGTGAAGTTTTATTTTCATCCAGCCAGATAGCATTTCACTCTGACTTACCAAATTTTTTTCAAGAACTATCCAAAACCAAAGGAGAAGATACAACATAGGTTTCTACATCTTTTACTTTTCTTATTAGTTCAACTCAAGTTACTCAGTTTCACCATTGATCAGAACCACAAATCTGAAGTAAACAGGATTTATCTTCATACAGTCTAAGAAAATCATAAGCCTGAATTAACATATAAGAAAATTCTGTATAAGATATACTTTTGTTGGGATCTTCTATTCTTGGCTTAACCGTTTCTTTACTCATCATATTATTAACAGTAATATATTTTCAAACATTTCTTAAAAATTCCAAGAAGCTCATATTCTTATAAAAGTCTTTATTATTTATAACCTCCCACTCATATTTTTGTCATGTAATTTCTTCCAAGTTTGATATAATTTTCTTCATTTGTTGCTCTAAGCTTTTTGCATTTTTTTGAATTGTTTCTTCATCAAGAAAGTCTCTGTCGCTGTCTTTTCAGCTTGGATCACCGATCATTCAAGTTGCTCATCCAACTATCATTACAAGTTTATTTCATTTCTGCATATAGTTAAGAGCTGTCATAAAAGTAGTAAAATGCCCTATATGCATACTATCTGCACTTGGGTCTACACCAAAATAAAGAGTTTGTCATCATTTATCATATATGTCAAAAACTTTTGTATCTGAATACTGGTATAAAAGTCATTTTTTTTCTAATATATCCTTAAGGTGCATTTTTATTTTTAGAATATAAATCTTATTTTTATTATAATTTTTTCTTGATTTTTTTCAAATTTAAAATTGGTTGTTTTATTATAGCATTTAAAAAATTAATGAATTAACTTGAAATATCAAACTCAAAATATAAAAATAAATAATTATTAAAGACTTTCTTATTAGAAACTATATTTTAAAAATTACTTTTTATGAAAATGCAAAACTATATATGATATCCAATTAATCTTGCAAATGTTCCTATAGAAATCAAAAAAACTTTCAACCTAGACGATTCCCTTGTAGATAACTATATTATAAAAAAAGACAACAATGAAAAACTTGTTGAAATTACTAAAAATGATAATATTCTAATTTCTCCTTTCTGGGAAGATGAAGAAAAATTTGAAATAAAAGACAAAGAATTAAAAGAAATTATCGAATTGGAGTGAAAATTATTAAAAAATTATGTTGAAAAAAATGATTTTGGAATCTATGTAAGAGAAAGTGTATATTACAGACTAAAAGAAGTTAACAACTATTTAAAACTAAATTGATACCAGATAAGTATAAAAATATGATATAGACCATTGGAAGTACAACATAAACTTTTTGATGATATTCTTAAATATATTAAAAATAAATTTCCAGAATTAAATTATGATACACATTATCAAATAATTTGTGATTATGTAAGTGATCCAAACAATTTTACTCCTCCACATTCAACCTGAGGTGCTGTAGATATACAACTTTTGGATACAAATTTAAATCCTGTTGATATGTGATCGCCTCTAAATTATCCTTGAGAACAATCCAATATTACATTTACCAAACTTGAAAAACATCAAATAAAAAACAGATGGTTTTTACAAGATACTATGTTAATGTTTGGGTTTGCAAATCTTGCAACTGAATGGTGGCATTTTTCTTACGGCGACCCAAAATGGGCTTATTTTTATGGTTATTCAGAAAGTTTGTATAATAAAATATAAACAAAATTATTTTATTTTTATAAAGTCACTAATGGGAACTAAGCTTTGACAAAATTTCCTAAAAAGCTCAAAATACAGAAATTTTATTAAAGATAAAATTATAGATGAATATACAAAGCTAAATTGTAATCATCTGGTAGAAATATGACCATGAAAATGAGTTATTACAAAATATTTAGTTAATGAATTTTCGGACATAAGTTTATTTGAAAAAGACACGTCTTTAATAAGTTATCTTCAAGAAATTTTGGTACACGAAAATCAAAAAATTTATAACCAAGACATTCTTTTGTCTAACTTGTCTAACTTCGATGAAAATAAAACATTTATCTTTGGAAACATCCCTTATTATATAACTTCACCTATAATAAGAAAATTTTTTGTAGAAAATAATTTTGTTGGATGAATTCTTCTGATACAAAAAGAAGTTTGAGAAAAAATATCAACTAATTCAAGTAAGAAGTCATACCTTCGGTGGCTTGTTAACTTCAAGAACAATGTTTATTACCTGAAGAAAGTTCCAAGTAATGTTTTTTCACCAAAGCCAAAAATTGACAGTTGCCTTATTAAAATAGAATATGATTTAAAAAAGAACAAAGATATTAATTACGAAAAGTTTCTTGAGTTTATTAATCTTTATTCTAGTTTTTCAAGAAAAACTCTTTGAAAGTCTACAAAAATTCTTGAGAAAAAAAAAATTAATAAATTTATTATTCCAGATCATGTATTACAAAAAAGATTGGAAAATCTAACCCGAGAAGAACTAAAAGTAATAATAAATAATCAATACTAAAAAAAATATCTTGAAAATATTTACTGCTTTTATATAAATTATAATAATTTACAACTATAATAAAAAAATGCAAAAACAAACCATTACCCTAAACCAAAAAATAGACTCTCCTAGCAAAGAAGAATCATTTTTGATATTTGATATACAAGAAGACTTTGAATTCAAAGCCTGACAGTTTGTTATGATAACTGTTAATTTCAACTGAACTGAAATTACAAGACCTTATAGTATTGTATCTACACCCTCAGAAACCAAACAAAACAAACAAATAAGCTTTTATGTAAAAAAAGCTTCAGAAAATTGAGCTTCATATTATCTAACTCAAGTAATAGGGCCATGAGATCAAGTAGATATCAAATGACCAGTTTGACACTATGTAGACAATGGTAACAATAAAAACTATCTTTTCATTTCTACAGGCTGTTGAGTAGCTCCAAACTTAAGTTTATATAAAAATATTGTGTATGAAAACTGAAACTATGACAAAGTTGTGTCTATGTTCTCTGAAAAAACATCAAACAATATAAACAGAATAATACCTGAAACCTTTTCAATTTATGATAAGAATATAAAAAATTTATTTTTCCTAACAAGAGAACAAAAAGAAAACTACTATTATTGACGTATAACAAATTACCTTACACAAAATTTAGAGTTTTTTGATAACAAAAAAATAACTGTATTTTTGTGTGGTTCTCCTGAAATGGTTGATGATATCAAACCTAAATTGATTAATTACTGAATATCTGAAGAAAATATTTTATCAGAAAAATACTAAAAATAATGAAAGCAATCATAGCAGCTGCCGGATACTGAACAAGAATGCTTCCAATCACCAAAACTGTACCAAAAGAATTACTTCCTGTTTGAAATAAACCTACTATACAGTATATTGTAGAATGAATATCTTACTGAGGAATTAATGATATAATAGTTGTAACTTCTCAATGAAAACAAGCCTTAGAAGATTATTTTGACAAAAATTATGAACTTGAAGAAATCCTTGAAAAAAAGTGAAAAAAATCTCTACTTGATGAAGTAAATAAACCAAAACAAATTGCAAATTTTTGTTTCCTGAAGCAAAGAAATCAATTGGGTTTTGCACATGCAATACTTGAAGCTAAAAACTGGATATATGATGATTTTTTCCTATTAACTGTAGGGGATACAATTTTTAACAAACAAATTTTTAAACAAATCACAGAATTACACAATCAGACGAAAAAATCTTGTATTCTTCTCACAGAAGTTCCTTATGACCAAACACAAAATTATTGAGTAGTCAAAATAGACAACTGAAAAATAACAGATATGGTTGAAAAACCAACACCAGAAAATGCACCTTCAAATCTTGTTATGTGATGAATGTATATTCTTCCCAAAAAAATTTTTGAAGTTATAGAAAATACCCCTATTAACGATGAGAAGCAAGAAATTTTATTACCTGATAGCCTGAAAAAATTAATGGAAACAGAAGAAATTTTACCTTATATTACTAATTCAAAAATATGGGATATATGAAATCCAGAATCATGGCTAAAAGCCAATATAGATTTAACAAATCTTAACTTTGACTTCTAATGTTGTATGTAATCCCTACTCCAATATGAAATCTTGATGATATAACTTTTAGAGGTTATAACTTATTAAAAAACCTAGAGTACTTTTTATCAGAAGATACAAGAACAACAAAACAGTTGTTTAAACACTATGAAATTAATTACTCCAACAAAAAATTTTACAGTATAACTAGTTTTACTCCAGAAAAAAAATTAGAATTTTATAAAGATCTTTTGACCAATTTTGATGTGTGACTTATATCTGAAGCAGGGACACCAGGACTTTCTGATCCTGGAAAAAGTATTATTAAAATTGCTAATGAAAATAATTTAGAATACGAAATTCTTCCAGGAACTAACGCACTTATTCCGGCAGTTGTTTCAAGTTGATTTGATACTTCTTCTTTTATTTTTCTTTGATTTCTACCCACCAAAAAATGAAGACAAAAGAAAATAAAGTTTATATGTCAAAGTGAAGTTCCTGTATTTGTTTATGAATCAGTACACAGGATACAGAAATTAATTGAAGAAATCAAAAAAGAATGATTTAACTGAAAAATTTCTATATCCAGAGAAATAAGCAAAAAATTTGAACAAAAAATAACATGAAGTATTGAACAAATAGAAAATATGATTAAAAATAAACAAGTTATCTTAAAAGGTGAATTTGTAGTATGATTTTACAATATAAACTAAAAATAATGGATGAACTTAGCCAATATAGACAAGAAATAGACAATATTGATAAACAAATAATAAATCTTCTAGCCCAAAGATATGAACTTACAAAAAAAGTAGCAGATTATAAAAACAAGAATAATTTACCTTCTTTGCAACCTGAAAGGTGGCAGGAAGTACTTAATGAAAAAAAAGCTATTTGAAAAAAGCTATGACTTCCAGAAGATTATATCCAAGAATTATGGGATATTATGCACAAATATTCTTTAAAATATCAGAGAAACAATGGAAAAAATTAATTTTGTATTTATTGGAAGATTACAACAAGAAAAATGATTTGATTTGATTATAGAACTAATTAAAAAACTTAAAGAAAATAACTTACTTGAAAAAGTAAACTTTTTTATTTTTGGTAGCTGAAAACTTGAACTAGATCTTTTCTATAACTTTCCGGAACTAATTGAATATGTTTCAAATGAACCCAAATCAAACTCTCCTATAAAATTTTTCTCCTGGGTAGAAAAAAAAACAATAAATAAGTTCCTTCAAAGAAGTCACTATTGCCTAATGCCTTCCAGATTTCTTGAAACATTTTGACTTGCTGCTTTGGAAGCAGTTAATTATCATATTCCTGTTATTTGATTCAAAAAATGATGACTTAAACAATTTATTATTGATGAACTTAATATTTCTCCTAACAGCAACGAAAACGAAGTAGACAAATTGTACAACATTGTCTACTGAATTATCAATAACTTTGATGAATCCAGATACCAAAATCAAAAAGAAACTTCCAAAAAATTATCAGAAAATTACACATTTGATAAACGATTTCAAAAATTTACAGAAATCACAAACAACAAGAAAAATATTTTGATGATTTCTGACTACACAAGTAATATATGATGAATTGAATGATACATTTACAATGTATGCTTTTTACTAGAAAACAAATGATTTGAAACAGACTTTATAGGAAGTCAAATATCTAATAGAATAATAAGAAAATTTTGCTTACCTTTTACCTGATTCAATTTTGTTTACTATTTTGCAATTAAATGATATATTAGAAATCACAAACCTGAAATCGTATGGTTCCACAGTGTCTCTAGATTTCTTGGTTGGATGGGATTAGCTTCAGTTAATAATTTTGAATGAAAAAAAATTTTTATGTATCACGACCTTTGATATTTTCATCCTTTTCCTTCATATATTACTGATGAAAAACAGATTCTTTCTTTTTCTCTAAAAAATTTTATCAAAATGGGAAATACAAAAAATCCTTTCAAAATTATTTCAATTATTCTAAAATTTTTCTCTATAAAATCTATTAGATATTATATTATTAAAAATATTGACATTCACCTTGTACCTTCTGAATTTATGGTACCAATACTTACAAAGTGGTGAATACCTAAGAAAAAAATAACAGTACTACCTCATTACAAATAAAAAATTAAGAATGCCTTCAAATAGTAAGACCTCGTACTTTATAGTCTGGCAGTTTATCAGATAATAAATTTGCAAGTTTTTTTATTGTAGTTCAAGTAGTTGTTATATCATCAACTATTATTATATACTTAATATTTTCGGGAATATTCATATTTTCGGACAGTTCAAAAGAATTATTCAAATTTTTAAGTCTTTCTTGTCTTTTAAGCTTTGTTTGCTTTTTTGTAAATTTTACTTTTTCAAACATATCTATCAAAGGCAAATTAGTATAAAAAGATAAACTTTTTGCAATCAAAAAGGATTGATTATATCATCTAACAAAATGCCTATTTACCCAATGAGTTGGAACATAGGTTAGACAAATTTTGTCTAAGTTGTCTACCAAAAAAGGATGAGTATACAAAAGTAAACTTAATTTTTTTGACAATGTATTTACTATTTCATAGTTTCATTTATATTTCAGATTTTTGATTGCTTTTTTAATCAATCAATTATACCTAAATGCAATAATAATTCATTCCAGATTATCATTTTCTTCAAAACAATTATCACAAACTCTAAAATTTCTTTGTAAATTATGACAGTAAGGGCAAACATCAGGATGAGGAACAATTTTTTTTGCACAATCTTTGCATATATAACTTCACTCTTTTTCACAATTTATACACTGAACTGGAAAAAATAAATCCAATAATCCCATTTCATTTAATTTTTTTTAAATTAACTTATTAATTTTTTCTTGATAAAAGAAAGGAATGTAATCTTTTCAAAGGTATTTTAGAAGCAATAAAAAATGCAGTCTTGCTCATATTCATATTTTTGCTTTTGAGAAAAAATTTATTATTTCATAAATATTATAATCTCTCCAGTCAAAAAGTTTTAGCTGAGGTATTTGATTTTGTAAAAAAGTATAATATTTTACATCTTTTTCAAATTCTCAAGGAACAAAATATATATTTTTTGAATTATTATTTTTAATATAATCAAATATTTTTTCAAAATTTTGGTCAGTTGCACTTTCTGGATTGATATTTATTAGTATATTTTGTTTTTCCTGTGTATCAATATGAATATCAGGATCTTTATAAATACTGTCTACTACATCCAAAGCAAAATCCTTGTGTAAAGTGGTATTAGAATTGTATTCTTTACTGATTTTATAAGAATATTCTTCTCTTGTAATAATACTTGAAGCCTTTGAAAGTAGCAATTTGTATAATAAAGAAGAAGATTTTTTGGATCACAATCATCATATTAATACATAATTACCAACTAATACATCCATTGGATAATTTAGAGGATATATCCATCAATTGTAAGGAAAATTTCTTTCATGAGTTAACACTTCTCATCATCACCAAAAATTAAGTTTGGCCTGTGTTTTAAAAAACTTTTTGTTGGTAAAATTAATATTGTCCATAGAAACTTCCAATAACTCATCATTCTTTAAAAGTCGATCTGAAAGCCGTGCAGAATCCTTGGTGTAAATAATTAAATTATTTATATGATAATTTCTAAAAATCCGATTTATAATTCATATTAATAAAATCTCATCACCAAGATTTTGAAATCAATAATATCACTTCAAAAATCAATTCATAATATGTTCTTAGTTTTATAAACTTTTTATATTTATACTAATTTTATTAAAAAAATCAATATATTCAAAATTATCCTTCGGCAGCTAATTTAAGGCAAATAATGAATTTTGCT
>CAZWWJ010000023.1:0-12139 GCA_964637495.1 uncultured Candidatus Peribacteria bacterium
TGTTTTCCTTCCATTGATGCAGATGTATCAGGCAATATGATCATTATAAAATTTGTGTTTTGTAAGGAAACTATAATTAAAATTAGAATCAAAGCATTAGATAATAAAAAAATAATCTTGAAGTTCTGCTTTTTTTGAGTATATTCAAATAAATTTAGTAAATAAATAAATTTTTATGAAATATTTGACCTCTAATCAAATAAGAAATATTTGGGATAAATTTTGGCAACAAGAAGACAAAAATCACGCTTATTTGAAATATGCTTCTTTGGTACCTGACAGTAAAGACAAAACAGTACTTTTTACTACCGCAGGAATGCAACAGCTTGTACCTTACCTAGTTGGTAAACCTCATCCTCAATGAAAAAGGCTTTATAACATACAGAAAAGCTTGAGAACCTGAGATATTGATGAGGTAGGAGATGAAAGGCACCTTACTTTTTTTGAAATGCTTTGAAACTGGTCTCTTGGGGATTATTTCAAAGAAGAAACAATATACTGGTCTGTTGAATTTCTAAACAAATTTCTTGAAATTCCTATGGAAAGAATTTGAGCAACAATTTTTGCATGAGATGAAAAACTTGGTGTGTGAGAAGATATAGAGGCAAGAAGAGCTTTGAATAAAGTTGGAATTCCTGACGAGAGAATTCAGGCTGTTTGAATGGAAGAGAATTTTCGGTGACCTGCCTGAGAAATAGGACCTTGCGGACCTTGTTGTGAATTTCATGTAGACAGGTGAGAGGAGTGGGGACCAAACGACTGGGACATGGACTGAAATGACAGATTCTTGGAGGTATGGAACAATGTATTTATGGAGTTTTACAAAAATGAAGATGGAAGTTTCTCCAAATTAAAACAGCAGAATGTAGATACTTGAATGGGACTTGAAAGAGTGTGTTTGATTATGCAGAATACTCAAACTGTTTTTGAAACTGATCTTTTTGAGGATATAATCAAAGATATAGAAAATTTTACCAAAGTTTCGTACTCTCCTTTCAGCAAACATGAAAATAATTTATCTTCATCAGAGAAGGAAAACACCAAGCATTTCAGGATAATAGCTGACCATATTAGAACAGGTGTTTTTATGATAGGTGATGGGGTGATTTCCTCTAATGAATGAAGGTGATATGTTCTAAGAAGATTGATAAGGAGACTTTATTATAGTTTGCTAAAATTAAATCAAGACCTTGATTATGAATGATTTACTGAAAAGGTAGTAAACACAGTTAACAATAAGTATTGAGATTATTACATAGAACTTCCAAATTCTTTGAAACAAATCAAGCAGGAAATTATAAAGGAAATGAGAAACTTTCAAAAAACCATTAACAAAGGAGAAAAAATGCTTGAGGAAATTTTTCAACAGAAGGAAGAAAAGAAAATCTCCTGAGAAGATGTTTTCAAGTTGTATGATACGTATGGATTCCCGGCTGAACTAGTAAAAGAAATAGGTGAGCAAAGGTGATATGAGGTGGATATGGAAAATTTTGAGAAAGAAATGGAAAAAGCAAGAGAAAAATCCCGTGAGGGGACCAAAGATGTTTTCAAAAGGTGAATTGACCGAGCAAAATATCTTGAATGAATTTCTACCACAAAGTTTGTTGGTTATGAGAATTTGGAAGTAACAGATTTTGAAATTCTAAAAGATTTTGAAGTAGAGGGTTACAGGGTGGTTGTTTTAGATAAGTCTCCTTTTTATCCAGAATCTTGAGGTCAAACTGCTGATACTTGATATATACAGTTGGATGAAGGTAATATTTTGGAAGTAGAAGATGTTCAGGATTATGCAGGAATATTTTTACATTTTGTGAAATAAAAAATTATTTCTTTTTTTGTTGCAAGGCTGATCTAATTTCTTTTTTTATATGACATAGCTTGTTAACTTTATTTATATCATGAGAATTTTTATTTCAAAGGCCTTCTGCAGTTAATTCATAAATTTGTTTTCTTATATTATCAACGTATTTATAAATTTTATTTTTGTTATATTTTTTTGCAAGTTTTTTTATTTTTTCTTGCATTTTCCAAGATTTTTTTTTATAAATTAACAGCATTTAGAATAATTAAAAGCAGTATTATAGTCAAGTTTAAATTATAAAAAATTTAATGGAAGATTTTAAAAAGCATCTTGCCAAAAGGCTTTCAAAGAAAAATTTAACTAATCTTTCAATAGGAGCCTTTGTTTTGAAGGAGATTGAAAATTTTTTTCATCAAAAAGTAAAAATAAACTGAAAACTAAAAAACGGGATTGCTTTTGTAGTTCCAACTCCTTTGAGCGCAAAAACAGAAATTTTTTTGAACAAAAAAGAAATAATAAATCATGTGAACACCCAACTTAATAATTTCTGATTCGAAGTAGAAATAAAAGATATTATTATAAAAAGCAGTTAGAATTTGTAGATAAGTTTTTTAAGCTCCAGCCATACAATTTCCTGAGGTATTTTTCAGGTTTTTATACTAAAATCAATATCCAGAATATTTTTGTATAGATTAACCAATTTTTCTTTGTTTTGCTGTATTGTTGAAATATTCTGAAGGTTTTTTGAAACCACAAAAGGATGCAAAGATGCTTTGGAAGCTATCTCTTTTGATGACTTATATCATTGGGAGTAAATATCTTCTATATTCAAAAGTGATTTTAGTCCCCAAAAAAGCAGACCCATAAACTGGAATTTATCTGAGTTGTTTTTTCTTAGATCATCAAGTATTTTAATAGATTTTTGTTTGTTTGATAACATATTATCAAAAAAATCAAAAGCATTAATTTCAGAATTACTAAAACATACTTTGTCTACTACATTTTTATCGATAGTTGTGTTGTGGAAGTTTGCATAATCTATCACTTTGGATGCTTCATTATACAAAAGAAAAAGATCATTTCACACAGTTTTAACAAAATAATCTGCAACTGAATCAGAAATTTTGTCATCAAAAAACTGTGTTACTTGCTTTTTAACCTGAGGTGATTTTAGCTTGGTATATGTTTTTAGGGTAGCTTTTTCTGCAAGTTTTTTGTATCATTTTGTTCTCTTATCAGGAGAGTAACTAACAAGTACAAGTACAGTTTCTTCCCCAATATTATCAATACTTTCTATGATTTTTTGTTCTACAGGTTTGTAGTAATCTTCTATTAAAGCGTTTTCCTGAGATGAGTCTTTGGGTATTCAATAAACTATTACAAGTCTTCTTTGGAAAAATAATCCACCGGAAAAAATTGAGTTTATAATATTTGAATAACTGAAATTTTCTTTATGAAATACAAAAATATTTTCTTCTGAATACTTTTGAGCAAAAGCATATTTCCATTTTTTTAGTTCCTTTTGGATTAGAAATTTTTCTTCTCAGGTAAACAACACTACATTTTTTTTCATTTTTTGAAAATTTTTTATTTTAAATTTTTTTTAAATATAATAATAAACTTTAAAAATTCAACTGTGAATATACCTTATTTTGGTTTGACATTTAATTTTTTTTGTGTATAAGTACTTTAAATATTTATAACTTATTAACTTAAAATGTGATTGGATTATAGAAGAGAAGGAAATGTTCTTTATTATAATTTTTGAGGAAGCAGTGATGTTGTTAGATTTCAAGAAACTCAGCTTAAAGAAGCTATCTGAGATACAAATAGTTTTGAGGAAAATGATAATAAAGATAATATTTTGAAGTTAGAAGATAATATTACATACCTTTTGATTCAACATTGATTCAATCATATTTATTATATTAATTGTGGAGCTCAATTAGCTGATATAATTTATCTAGTAAAAAAATGAAAATTAAAACTTTATTCTGATATAGATATAAACACTCTTCAAACATTTGATGATTTTATTGATGCTTGAAATATATTTGTTGCAACTTATTTATTGTATTGAAAAAACAGTAAATATACCTGAGAAGGTTTGTTGGATAAAGCCTTAAGCTTTTATTATGTAGCAATCCAAAAAGAAAACCAAATAGATGAAAGTTATGGATTTTCAAAAGATTTATACCATTGACTTAAAAATATTTTAACTAATGAAGAATTATTAAAAAATATTAGAAAACTAATTCAAGAAAATTAATTGTAATTTTATTTAATAGAAAAGTTTATTAACTGTTTTTGCAGTTAGAACATTTAATACCAAGTTTTTTTAATATCAGCTCCATTGGGCAAAATCAAGTAAATCAAAATTGTAAAAGATTTGCACCAACAAACATTGTAATAAAAAGCCAGTATTCGTGATAAAAAAATCAAAGTAATGAAGTAATAAGAACAATACTTCAAGCAATTATTCTAATATAATTTTCTGTTGTCATATCTTTTATTTTACCTTATAAATTTTCTTGGTAAAAATAATTAATTATTTTTATTTAACAACAAATAGAAAAAATTAAATAAATTTTACACTCTACCTTGGAAAACAGATGTTGTAAAGTCTCTGAAGTTAAGTATATAATCCAGTTCTCTAAGGTTTTCTGCAAGATAACTTCAGATTATTCTGTTGTGCCATTGATAAGCCATATCATAATATCATATAGCCTGATTAATAAGGTCATTTTTGGAATGAGCACTGCTTCTTTTTCTATCGTATTTTGATACATATCTTAAAAAATTTATGTCTCATATTCTTTGGAAGTCAGCTCAGTTTTCTTCATTAATGAGCTCAAGAAAGTTTTTGTTAATTCTTATTTTGTTTGTAATAAATGCTGTAATAAGTCCGGCTAAATAATCACTGCATGAATAAAATTCTTTGGTAAGTTGCTTTTCTTCCATAATTTTTCCCATAATGACATGAAATACATATCTTTTAAGTTCTTCAGGAGAAATTTGAATAATTTCATCACTTTCAGCAAGTATTTTTTTTAACTCATATTCTGAAGATTGAACATCCCACCATTGTTGAATTAGTTCTTCAGTAGAAGGTGAATTTATATCTTCAGATTCAGTTTGGGAGTCATCTGTTAGAAATTGTAATGTACTTTCTTGGTTTCTTCTTGATCTTTCTTCTTCACTATTACCTTTCTTGCTGAAGTCTACTTCAATCACTTTATTTCTCATTTTATAAATATTTATGAAATAAAATTCACTTTTCTATAATTATTTTTTTTGTTTTTTCAATAAAAAAATAAACAATTTTTAGTATTGCAAAGGTATAAAAACAAAACCATAATATTTTTTTATATCCAGAGTGTTTTTTTCTGATTTGTAAACTTTTTGGATTTCTTCTTTTATTGGTATTACCATATTTCATCATTGTTTCAGTTGCTTAGTTAGATTTTCAGGAATATATTCAGCAGATGCAGAAACAAGTATTTTATCAAATTTTTTGTTGGGTATTCATAATGTATTTTTTTCAGCTTTGGAAATTTTGCAGTTTTTTAGATTATATTTTTGAATATTATTATTTCAAAAATTAACTAGGTTTTCATCAATTTCTGTTCATTCTACGTATCAGGAATTTCACACTATCTTTGCAAGTAAAGCAGTTGTCCATCCTGATCAAGCTCATATATCTAAAACTTTGTCTTGTTTTTTTGGGTTTAGAAGTTCAAGCATAAAGGCTACTGTAGTAGGTTGTGAAATAGTTGCACTTCCGCTGATAGGAAGAGGTGAATCTGTATATGCCTTGTTTTTGTATCAGGGTAAAATAAAGTCTTCTCTTCTTATTTTATAAAAAGAGTCAATAATCAAAGGATTTTTTAGAGTTCAATCTTCTATTAGTTTATTTATTAGTTCTATATTTGTGTTTGGCATAGTACAATTTTAGGTTCTAAATTTAATTTTTAAGATATATTTAAAAAAAAGGAAATCAAGTGTAATTTTTTTAAAAAATTCAGCAAAAAATAAAATTTCCTAAAATTTGACAAATAAAAATAAAAACTATATACTTTAGTTAGTATTTAAAAATAATAAAGAAAAAGATTATGAATACATATACTAAAAATAAATTTTATGAAGTAATAAGTAAGATTGTAACTCACAATGTTTCAGATATTCATGTTCTTGAGGAAGAAAACTTGTATGTGAGAAATGCAAGTTGAGAAATAAAAAGTGTAGATGATACAGTTATGGGACAAGAAGAAATTTATTGATTTTTGCAGGATATACTTCCTCCAGAAAAGTTGGATTCACTAATGGAATGAGATGAAGTGGATACCTCTTATGCTATAGCAGGTTATAGATTTAGGATAAATGCATTTCAGGATAATCAGTGAATTAGAATGGCTTTGAGAAAAATTTCTTGAGATCCTCCTACTCTTGAAGAGATTTGATTTGGTGAGACAGTAAAAAAAATTTTAAATAAAACAAAATGATTAGTTCTTGTTACCTGACCAACAGGTTCTTGAAAATCTACAAGTCTTGCTGCTATGATTGATTATATAAATGAACATAAAAAATGTCATATTTTAACTCTGGAGGATCCTATAGAGTTTGTTTATCAGAAAAAAAATTCTTTGATTTCTCAAAGAGATGTTTGAAAAAATACGAAAAGCTGGAATAATGCAATAAAATATTCCTTAAGACAGGATCCCGATGTAGTGATGGTATGAGAAATGAGGGATCTGGAAACAATTAGTTCAGTACTTACTTTGGTAGAAACCTGACATCTTGTACTATCAACACTTCATACAGTAAATGCAGTACAGACAATATCCCGTATTATTGACGTGTTTCCTGCAAATCAACAGGAGCAAATTGCAACACAATTAAGTTTGTCATTAGAATTGGTTGTTTCTCAGCAATTAGTGCCTTTAAAAAGCTGAAAATGAAGAAAACCTGCAAGAGAGGTGCTTGTTAATACTCCTGCAGTTTCTAATAATATAAGAGAAAGGAAAATTCCGCATATTACTTCAATAATAGAAACAGGCTACAAGTATTGAATGTTTACTATGGATCAATCTCTTGCAAAATGAGTTGCTAATAACGATTTTTCTTGGGAGGAAGTTCTTCCAAAGGTTAAAAGTCTTGATAGTTTTAAAACTTTAGTAAAATACTATGAGTGATGAAAAGACACTAAATTTAGGCCAGTTGATTAAAAAATACTGACAAAAGAAAATACTTGAAGAAAATGATTTCCTTTTTACAAATAATAGTAATGATACCAAGCTTTATTATTTGGAATATTGAAATATAATTCTGGAGGATGATGGAATGCCTTTGATAAGTTTATCTGATTGAGAGATAATTGGTGAAAAAAGTTTTATAGAAACAATTCCAAAAGGCTTTTTTGATGCAAGAATAACTTCAGAAACAGTTATTTATGAGATGTCTCAGGAAATATTTGAGGAAGTATCTCTTGAATGAAAAAAAGAGGTTTATATGAAGCTAAGTTTGTTTCTTTCTAACAGAACTTACAAACTAAATAACGTATTAAGTACTATTTATAAATTTAATAACTTTAATAAAAAATTTGATGAATATAAAGATTCACATGAATACATTGTGGATTTCTTTGATATTCTTATAAATGTTAAAAATTTTATATTAACAAAATTAGAATTTGATGAATTAGTACAGATAATATGAGATATTCCTTTTGATGAAGAATTGGAAGACTTTCTTAAAAAGAAAGTAGATATGAAAATTCCGGTACTTTCTTGAAAAAATTATATTTTTGTAAATACATGAACTTATATTTTTCTTATCTCAGGTGAGAAAAAGCAAGAAGAATATGTTTTCTCCAATAGTGTTATTAATTGAATGAGTATTATAGAAAATATCGCAAAGAAAGTTGAAGACAGAAAAACAAAACAGATTTTAGAAGAAATTTACAATGAATATGAATAGAAACAAACTTTTTTTTGTATTGTTTTGAGTATTTTTATTTGTATGATTGTGGATATATTGAATTTTTTATGTTATAGGTTGAGATAATGGCGAGGACATGCAAGCAGATATTTCTGATAACGAAGAAAAAAATGAAGACAAAGAAAATAACTGACAGGAACAAAAAATTGATTTGGAAATAAGTGAAGACGATGAGGTGATAATACATATTCCAGATATTTTTTATGAAAGATGATTTTTAAATCTTAAAGAAAAACTTGAATCTCAAGAATGAATAAGTGTTAAATATGAAAGACATCAAAATATAGAAAGTTATAAAAAAAAATTACCAGAAATTTTGGAAGATAGTGAAAACAATGATTTTGAAGCGGATTTGTTTCTTGTTCCTTCTACATGGGCTAGCAAGTTAGAGGAGTATGCCTTTGATATGGATATTCAAAAAGAGGTTCAGAATTCTTTTAACCATTTGTTTTCAGATTATTTTGAAAAAGATTTTACCTTTCTTCCTTTTGCTTTTGAGCCGTTTACTACATTTGTTTTAAAAAATTCTTTTCGGGAAGATACCAATAACATAGAAAGTTTAAAGATGTTTAGAGAGTTTGTGCTATCTTATCAGGACCAAAGGATTTTATTTGGTATAACAAATGATATAGTAGAGCATTTTGAAGAAAGAGAAGTTTATTTAAATAATTATAATAAAATTCTTTATTATATATTATATTCTGCATGGCTTGCCTGAGATTCAGATATTATAAGTTTTTTTCAGGAAATTTGAGATCAGGATTCACCTTATTATGCATGGAATTATAATCATGCAGGATCTTATATACAAAGAACTAGTAGAAAATATGAACATTGTGTTTTGTATCCAAATATTTGTATGTTACTAATTTGAGAATATGGAGTATCTTTTTGATTTATGTGAGAACTTTCTTCTTATAGATATTTTGAAGATTTTAGGAGAGATACATCTGATATAAAGTTTTTGAATTTTCCATTTGAGTGAGAATATCCAGTAAGATGATGGGGGTTTATGATTAACAAAGATTCTGATAGTCTGTGAGCTTCTCTTGAATTTCTTAATAATTATATAAATATTTGACTTGATGGTGAAAACTTATTTTGGAGAAATACATTTTCTGCCTTTAATAATATATTTTCAGATCAAAGACAGGATCTGGAATACGATTCTTTAATTAGTGAATATTCTAATTTTGTACTTACAAGTTCATATAAAAAGTATGAAAAAATTTCAGAAAACGAAAATTTGATAAGAGCTCTCAAGGAAGAATACAGTCGAAATGCTCTTATTGATTCTTTAGAGTTAGATCTCTAATTTTTTTTCTTATTTTCTCGTAATTGTCATTTATATCTAAAAAACTACTGCTGTCCTTATATCATTTTTTTTCATTTATTTCTACCATGTTTATTTGATCTTTAATTTCTCCTTCAAGTTCTTTTTTTTGTTTTTCAGATAAATTAGAATTATTAACATCTGATAATAATTTTTCAAGATTTTGTTTAAGTTGCTGGAACTCGTTTTTTGCTTTTTTATTTTTTCAGAAAAAAGCATATATCCCAATTAATAATAATATAATTAAAGAAGCAATTATTCAAGTTATTATAAACAAGTTTTCTTTTAAAAATTCCATATTAATTAAAATTTAGTGTTTAAATTTTTTCAATTTTAACTCATATTTTTTGAAGATTTTTTATTATATTTTCATATCATCTTAATATAATTTCTTCATTGGTTATGTATGTTGTACCTTTAGATATTATTCAAGCTATTATCATTGCTCCTCCTCATCTAAGATCTGTTGTTGAAATATATCAGTTCTTAAGTTTTGTTTGTCATATAATAATGGCTTGATTTGGATTTAATATTTCTATATTTGCTCATATTTTTTCAAGTTCTGCAAGATATGCAAATCTTCCTTCAAACAGGGTTTCTTGAATTTTACTAAGTCCTTTGGCTTGGGTTAGTAGTACTCCAAATATGGATTGCAGGTCAGTTGGGAATCAGGGATGTATTCAAGTTTGGATTGTTGTGGCCTTGTAGTTTTTTTTGTTATACGAGTTTACTTTGATTTTTTCTTTTGACAAAATTTCGTAATTAACTCCTATTTTGTTAGCTTCTGCTAAGACAGGTATCAAATCATTGTAATCACATCACTTTATTATTATTTCAGAGTTGTTGGCACAAGCTCACAAAGCAAAATATGTACCTGCCTGAATATAATCTCAAGTAATTCTGAAACTGTCCTTCTTGAATTTGGGTCTTGTTGGTTTTATTATTACGCTGTTGTTATGTTCCAGCTTTATATTGGCCCCGGCTGTTTTAAGGAAGTTGATCAGGTTGATTACGTGAGGTTCTATAGAAATTTGATCTACCCTTATTTTGTAATCAATATTTGATAAGAATGCAAGGTAGCTAATAAGACTTTCTGTGGTTGTAACACTGAACTCTTTGAGAATTATATGTTTATTTGGTTTGTTTTTTGTTTTATAGATTTTATTTCTTCATATTTTAATTTCAACTCATGCTTGCTTGAAAGCATCATCAAAGCTGTTAAGTGATCTTTTTCATATCTTGCATCCTCAAGGATTTGAAAATTTAACTTCACCGTATTTTTTTAGTCCAACAGGTATTAATAAAATACTTGCTCTGATTTTGTTTGCAAGCTTGGTGCTTAAATCAAAATAATTTAATGAGTTTTTAAGTGATTGTTGAGATATTTTTTCAAGGGTTTCTACATCTTTGATGGCAGGTTTGTTTTTTAGATGTATCCTGTTTCAAAGCATGTGATTTGCTGCAATTATGGGTAATGCTGCATTTTTACTTCATCATACTTTTATTTCTCCAGATAAATTGCTGCTTTCCAGAACTTTGAACATTTTGCTTTGTTAGTTTCATAAAATTCTTTGGGCAATGTTTTCTCAATCAAATTCTACAGCATGCCATAAGTTTTCCTTATGGATTGTTTGTATTTCTTCTTTTGGAGTAATACACACAAATTCCAAATCCATAATTTGTTTTTCCCATAGTTTTGACTTCAAAATTTTTTCAAAAAAGTTTCATTTTTCCTGATCAATTAAGAGAATTAATTTTTCTGTTTTTTGTATGCTTTCTTTGAATTCTTCGGTTATTTCAAAATTATAATTAGTACTACAGAAAATATCAAAGTTTTTTTCTTTTTCTCTAAGAATTGAGTGAGCTATGACTGCATCCTGAAGCATTCAAGCTCAGGTTATTATAGTTCATTCATCTCATGTAAGACCGTAATCCTGTAAATTTATAAGTTTTTCGTCATAGTTTATAAAGCTTTCATTGTCTTTTATTAGGTTCCCAGGTAGCTCCTTATTAGGAATTTTAATATATTGTTTTTTTGAGGATTTAAGGTAATGAAAAAAACTTATAAAATCAAATGGTTCATATACATCCAGATTATAATTTATCATTGTTCCGATATCATTAGTATCAAGCAATTGTTTGTTTAAGCATCAGGAAATACCACTTCCAAGGTTTAATATAGTGAAATTTACATCTTCTTTGATAGCTTTTTGGATAAATGGTTGTAAGTATATATAACTTAATTGGTCTATCACTATTAAGATGTTTTTGTAGTTTTTTGCTGCAGCAAGTAGTTTTCATCATACTGAAAAATCAAGTCCCAATTCGTTCATATCTGTAACTTCCAAAGAAGTATTGTTTTCAAAGTTTTTGTTTTCATAAACAATTAGATCAAAAGGGGATTTCTCTTCCAGATTTTGTAAAATATTTCAATATTTAATATATTCAAGTAGATTAATTCATTGCATAAGGTATTATTTGTTAAGTTTTAAAATTTCATAACTTACATTTTTGTTATCAATAGCATTTTTTATTGATTTTTCATTTTTGTTCAAGTTAGATTTTCAAGTTTTTATTTCCAGAAAAACAATTTGTTTTAAATTATTTTCATTTAATCAGTCAAAAACTATATAATCAACTCATTTTCCTACAAAAATCAAATCTCTGAAATTGTATGGGAAGTCCGGTAATATCGGAGCAATTTTTTCGTTCACTTGTCCTGTTACTACAGATTTTGATTTGCTTACAGCATCTTTGCGAACTTTTTTGTTTTGTAACCAGAAATAAGCTTTTGCAGTAAGATACCCTATTATTATTCAAGTTACTATTCATATAATTAAAAAAACAATTTCTTCTGTCATTGGGATATTTTTTTTATAAATAATATAATGTATAATTTAATAAATTTAAAAAAATAATCAAGTATTAATTAAAATTTTTAAAAGTATTGACATTTTAGTTAAGATGGTTAATTTATTTTAGCTTTTAAAGTTAGTTTAAAATAGAAA
>CAZWWJ010000024.1:0-11576 GCA_964637495.1 uncultured Candidatus Peribacteria bacterium
CAACAAGCTGGTTTTGCTGCTTGTTTTGGTAGTTATGATGCAGGAATGAATATTCCTCAACCAGCAAGCAGTGTCTCAGGAAATTGTATAGTTGCAGCTTCTCCAGTAGACTGTGATGAAGATGATATAGACGATGATGTTTCAGATGGAGAAACTCCTTCCGATTCTAGTTTGGAGGATTGGCAACACGAACTTGCTAATATGTGACAGTGTGAGCAAGAACCTATACCTCAGGATGATGACAATAGACAAAGCAAACCTTTTGGTAAGATAAAAGCTGCTGACTATGCTGCAGATTCATGATCTCCAAGAGATGCCTTGGATTCGTTATGAGCTTTTGATTGAGAATATTTTGGTGGTTTTATTGAATTTGATACTTCACCAAGTTGATTAAGTACCTCAGATATGCCTGATATAACTTCAGCAGAGGCTGCAGAAATGAGAGCATGAAGTGAGTTTGAACTTGAAATACAGCAGTGAGATGTAAAAGGATTAATAGATTGTATAATAGAAAAATGGGCTGACAAACAGATCAGGTATTTTATTAATAACTTGAGTATGAATATAGATGTATACCTTCCGGATTTTGAGTGAATGTTTGATGGCTTTGAGGAGGTTGGTGAATTTACGGAAATATGGGGAGATTTACAGGAAGGAACAGATGAAGATTTTGAAGAAAAAGTTGAAGATCAGGAAACTTTAGAGCAGCTAGAAAGTGCTTTTGAGGCTAAGTGAGAAACATATTCCAATCCTTTTAGAGCAATAGCTCAGGCTTTTGAAGAAGTAAATATAATAGATATTCACACAAGACAAATAACAATTCAGTATCCAATGTACACTCAGGATGAACTTGAATCGCAAATAGACTATTTTGAAGGATGGGTAGAAAGGAATCAAGATATAATAGAAGAATGGGAAGATATGTATGATGCTATTACCTGAACAGATGAGGATGATGAAGATGCTCCGGAATTGGATGAATATCTGGATGTAGTAATAGATGCAAGAGCCTTAATTAGTGATGTAAGAGAAAACAAAGAAAACTTTTATGAATGGAAGAACTTTCCTTTTGAATTGTATGAATGGATAAGTGTGTTTGACAGATACCTTGATGAAATAACTTGTATCATTGAGACATTGATGGATGCTATTCTGTGACGGCTTGAAGAAAATGCCCAAAGATTTGAGGAACGAGTTGATTTATTGATATTGTTGATTTGAATAGTAAGATCATGGCAAATTCTAATAGATTTTTCTGTAGACTGGCAAAAAGACTGTGAAGAATGTACTGTAGATACATACGATTTTCATAGTTGTGCTTTGGATGTTATGTGTGTTGATTTACCTGTTTTACCAATTCCTCCTTTTAGGTTGCCAAATATAGAAATAGATCTTTCAAATATTGAGATTGGGATAGATGTTGTTTTACCGGAATTTCAGTTTAGACCAATACAGGCTCCAAGGATATCGTTACCAGACTTGCCTGCTCCTCCAAGAGTTGCAGGAGAGTTTAATATACCTGGTATTCCGGTGATACCAGAACCACCGGAGCTTCCTGAGTTACCATCATTAATGCCAACAATAGAAATGGAACTTCCAACACTGCCTCCTGCTCCAGAAGTTCCAAATGTCTTACCTCAAATAGAAGCTATAATAGACTTGGCAGAAATAATAGGAGAACTTCTTTGTATTATTAAATGAAATATAGGATTGGTGGCAGAATGAAATGTTAAAACAAGAATAGAGCAGCTTACTCAAAGACCTTATAATGTTGATTGGTTTGATGATTTTAATGTAACTATACCGGATTTTGCTTTGGATGGAAATGATCTAAGAATTGAAAGCTTTTTACAAATACAATATGATTTTGATGATTTTTATGAATCTATAGAAGGCTTTTTTGATGATTATAATCAGGCAGTGAATGAAGCTTGGGATTTTGAAGATGTAGAAATAGAAAGAAAGCACGTAATTGAGCAAGTTCCTTGAATAGATGAGAGTATGGCTGAAGATTTTCAAGAATGGACAGAAGAGTGGGAATGACAAACTTATAATGAACTACCAGAGAGTCAACAGGAAAGTTTGGACAGTCGCCTGGATAACTGGGATGAGCGGGCAGAAGAACAAGGTCGAGAGGATGTGGAAAGAGAAGATGCAGAAGACTTCTTGGAAGAAGAGATTTTGGATGAGGATGATTTCTTTGGATTTGATTCATTAGAGAATTATAATAATCAAGAAGAGCATGTGGATACTGTAGCTCATAATCAAGATGATACAAATTCTCCTAATTCTGAGGCATATAAAGATAATAATTTGTGAGAAAAAGATACAAAAGCTTTGGATTATGAAGAAGGTTGATCTATAACCTGAGATACTTTGGAGTATGAAACAGCTTATTCTAAGCTTATGGATCAACTTCAGGCTATGATAAATACCGATGAAGATACTCAGGAAACTACCAATGAAGCAAAAGATACTATGAATATGCTGGAAAGAGATTATAATGTTTCTCCAAACAAATCAGGGGTGAAAAATATGTGAGAAAAGGCAATAGAGTATATTGAAGAAAGAAGAGGTGAATATCAGGAATTACAGGAAAAAATAAAAAATGATTTTGATTCTCTTGTAAAACCTGATGGAGAATATGAAATGACTTCATTTGGTGGTGGTGAAGAAGTAAGTTTTGCTACTAATTTGTTTGATGCAGATCATGGATTGATAGAAAAATTAAATTCTTATCCTCATCCGAATAAAGCAATGATGGATATGAACCAACAACAAATAGATGGATACAAAGAAGCTCTTGAAAACAATACTCCAAGTGATCTGAATATGAGTAATTATGAGTACCAAAGTACTATAAATAAACTAAATTCTTTACAACAAGAATCTCAACAAATCAGATGATCCCTTGGAGAAGATGATTTTGAAGATGAAGAACAGCTCCCTATGGCTCCAGCTTGAGGTGGTTGAGGTCAGTGAATGGATATGGACATTGATTTGTCACAATATGTAGAAGGTTATTTTGTAGAATGAGAAGATGAAGCTTATCATAATGTGGTAAACTGGGAGAAGTGAGATAAAATAAGAGAAAATAAGACAAGTTTCCATTCAGATATTAACGAGAATGGCAAAGAAGATATAGTATTATGGGATGAAGATAATATTTACATAAAATACTGAGAGCAAGAAACAGAGCACGATACTATGGGAAGTGATGATAGTGAAAGTTATATATTTGATACTATAGATTCTCCACAAGAACTGCAAGAAGATAGGGTGGACGAGGATTGATTTATAAGCTTGAATGGTAAACAGTTTAAACTGCGAGGAGATATGGTTTCTGTGGATAATTTTGAAGTTATAGGACAATCAACTGATGAATTGACTTTGGCCTGGGATAATATGTGAGCAGATGCATATGCAGTTAAGTTAACAGAGAGGGTAGATGTATTTTACGATAATCGTGATGGTTGGGAAGAAAAAAATATTTTGGTAACTGAAGAAGGTTTTGATGTTAATTCTTCAAGGCTGGATATATACGATGTACTTGATGAGGATTTTGTATATGACCATTTGGTTGATGAAGACTTACACAAAGTTGTTGAAAAAGATATGGAAGCAACTGTGATAAGAATAGACTTAGAAAACATAGAAAGAAAGTGGAAGTATTTTAAAGTAGCTCCTTTGAGTATGGGAGATACTGCACCTGATGCTCCAGTATATCAAAAGGTAGGTCCTTGGTCTTATCAGGATGTAGGAGCTCATCAAATATGGGCTGATACTTCTTGACCTGATCTGGATGTTTCTTTACACAGAAAAAGAAAAACTGAAGAAATTCCTATGGATAATACTACTAATCAAATAGATGGATATATTAATACTTATTATGATTTGGTGTTTGACCTAGAAACAGAGTGAGAAATAATAGATTATAATTTAACTTATAAAGATCAGGATCAGTTATTTGATTTCGAGCATCAGGAAGAATACGAAGCAGGTGAAGATTATTCATCAGATTATGATTGACTAGGTGAAAGTATATATCTTGATAAAGATGATGAAGCCCCTGACGTAGAAGGAAGTTATCCTGGCAAGAATATAGTGATCCAAGACTTGTATATCCAAGAAGAAAAAGATTTTATGTATAATCTTAAGTTAAGCGATCATGCTGGAAATATTGTAAATCAAAATATTAAATTAAATATAAACACCCCAGAGCTTGAGGTAACAGATGTGTTTAGTGAGGACAATCTGTATTCCAGAGTAGGTGGTAGCTTATCTAATGATATAGACAATGGATATATATGATTTGAAAGAAACAGATTCTGAGAATGGGAGACTCTTGAATTCCAATCAATGGAGGATGTTCCGGATGACCGTTCTGAACAAATGTTGCAAGAAATTACAACAGATGACAAAGAAGTTGATTCAGGTATATTTGAGTTATCAACTTTGATTGAACTAAGAAACGAAAATGATGAGTTAATATGAACAATAGACACAGAAACAACAAATATAAGTATAGAAGGCTGATATCATCTTGAAGTATCCTTTAGGAATAACACTCCGGTACTGGATGTTATAGAATCATCAACAATGGAAACTCTCTATAACATAGAAGTTTGAGCTCATTCTTTGCAAGATGTGAGCTTAACTTCCTGAAATTACTCCAAAGTAAAAGAAGGGGGTAAAACATGTATAACAGAGGATGATGAAAATTGTGTATTGGTGGTTAATAATAATTGAGAAGTTTATTCTCCTTCACCATATAATAATGAAATATATGGTGAGTACAAAGATTTGGAAAATTGACAAATAGGTTATGATATTTATAATAATAATAAGGAAAAAATTTGAACCGTAGAATTTATGCCTTCTTCTTTTAATAAATAAAATCAAAAACAAAAATGAAAAAATTACTTTTTAGTTTGCTAATTCTTTTGGTAAGTATACCTCCTGTGTTTGCTGAAGAAACTCCTGACGGTTGTAATATAATACAAGATTATGAGGAAGTTGATTTTGTTGATGAACTAAAAGAAGTAGAAACTCCAGGTATAAAAAATTTCTATGAAGAAGAAGACCTGGAAAAGGCATATCAAAATCTAAAAGCTCGTTGTTGTGCTAGATGAATACTTGGGAGTGATGACTGTGAATGAGTAGATACTACTACTGCACCTCAAAGTATTTATTTGTACGACCATTTGATTGATATAGGTTTTAGGAAGCTTGATTGAGAGGAAGAAACCTTGTATGATTGACTGGAGTTACATCCTGAATGAGAATCCTGGAGAGAAGAAATTCAGGAAATGTGAGAAGAACCGGATGGCGTGTCACCAACTGATATAAAGGAGCTTTTTGAAGACTATCGAGATCCTGAATGAACCGATTGACTTGCATACAAATATAGAGAAACTTGTTTTCTAGCAAATAATATGAGGGACAGTATTTATGAGGTTGACAGCACTCCAGAAGCAAATAGAATAAATGAATGTACTTCTCTTGTTCGTTCCCGTATAAATAATGAAAATAATTATGTAGAGTATCTTATGGTAGACAGATGAAATGATTATGTTTGTGATAATCTTCTTGAGTATATAGATGATTATTTTTTACAAAATAGAATGGTAAGTTTGTTGGAACAGTTTGTGTATTTTGATAATATGTTGTATACAATAGCAAATAAGGTTCACGAATGAACAGAAACTTGCGGAGGATAGTAATTTAATAAAAATAAAAACAAAAAATGAAAAAAATTATATTGGTGCTGTTTTGTATCTTACTAATGTTAGGATTTGCTAGGGCTGATTCTGAATGTCCACAGTGTAATGAAACACATGAAGTTTTTGATGATTATGTGGATTGAATGAGTAGTATACTAAATCTTCTTTCTGAAGATGAAGATGAAGAAGGTGGTTCCAGATGAATAATCAAAGAAGCTTGGGAGGGGGCAAAATGATTTTGAGCTCAGGCAAGTCAGTGAGTGGCATCTACTTTGAGTATGGCTCTTTTAAATGTAGGTGATGCAGCAGTACTTGATATTATGTCTATGAGAGTTTTCAGAATAATTTATAATGGAGAAGTGGCTATAAGAGACTGGAGGAAGCTTATGTTTTTGAAAGAACAAATAACAGATAAAGCTTTGGAACTTGGTTTTACCTGAGTTTTTATGATGGCAATATCTTCTCAGCAGGCAGATGAAATAGAAAATATAATAGAAGAAGACTTTGAACTAATAGAAGATATTGAATGAGTTAGTACAAATAAAAATTATTATGAAATCTTTCAGTTGTTAGTTAATCTTCATTATCTTCATGAGGAGGCTTTTTTGTTTGCTATAAGAGAAGGTGTCCCTATAAGACCTGATGAACCTGCATCCATCCAGGCTTACTTAGAAGAATATTTTGATCCTATTCCTTTTGAGGTAACTCTTGATTATGAAGGTTCTTATAGTGAACTGAAGGATGCATATTCTTGTGCTACAGGGATAACAAATAACTGTCCCGGCTGAATGGTAGAGTCCGTAAAAGAAAATATAGAATCTATAGCAGAAACAGGTTCAGAAGCAGATGAAATATGGGATAGATATGTAGATTCAATGGATAGATTGGTAACTGCATTTACAAATATTACTGAGCCTACCCAAAGAGAGGAAGAATTATTGGATAAATATTATTGATGAGAGGCTGATAGAATAAGAGATGCTGATATGCGAGGAATTGGTACTATGAGAAGCAGTATGCAGGATTTGGAAGATGATTTGGATCAGATATCCAAAGATATTGAGGAAATGAGCAAGGAGCAAAAAGCAGATTTGGGTGAAGTAGATACTTCACAAACAACTCCTACTCAAGAAATATCTGATGGTGATTTTGCTGAAAATATGAAAAACACTATGGAGGAAATATTTGTGATGCAGGAAAATAACTTTCGTGATAATCTTTTGGAAGATCCAAGGTGAATTACCGATATAGTTCCAGAACTTAGTATACATGTGTGGGATAGTATTCACTTGCTTTGAGATAAAGATGAAGAGTTAACAATAATAGACAGTCTGTGAAGAGCCTGTCAGGCTCAGTGTACTAATTTTGGTGATCCAACTACTGACTGTTGGTACGATAATTTATAAATAAAAATAAAAAATGTTTAAGTTTTTTGTGAAAAAATCATCTATATTATTATTATGAGCTTTTGCTTTATTACAAGGATTTTCTTATGCTGATGAAATGCTTCCTTCAATTGAGTATATAAACAATCTTTCCAAAATAAAGAATGAGGATATTAATTCCAAAAAGCAGTTTATACAAACTTATTGTGATAAATTATTTGATGATGATTTAAAGCAATGAATGACAAATAATAATTTCTTATATGATCCAGGACAGTCTCTTTTTGTATATCATTTATGTAGTCATGTAGACGAGGATGATGATATAATAGAAGATAATTTTGAAGATATTGAAGATTTTATCAAAGAAGATGTAACATGGAGAGATTCACCATTTAATTTTGTTTCTTCTCTGTGATATTGTTCAGTAGATAAATTATTTTGACGTTATTGAGATTGAGAGTTGAGTAATTGCAAACTTAATGATGTTTTGCCTGAAATGTATGGTGAAATAATAAATGAATATTCTAATATAAAACTTGCAACTTTTTATGGCTATATAGATGAAGATACAGAAACTTCTATAAAAACATTTTCAGAAAATTATTATGGCGATTACTGTGATGACAAATACTATATATATCCAGATGAAATAAACGATCCAGCACATGAGTTTTGTTACAAGCCTGACACCTATAACTATCTAGCAGAATATATAGAAGGAGCTGAGGATTTAGTAGAAGGTTTGGAGTTAATAGATAGCGATTCTTTGCTTGAAGAAAGAGAAAATGTTTGTGACGAGGATATTGAGGATATGAATTTATGGAAGTGTGCTTATGCAAACAAAGATGCTTCCTGGACTAGGTTTCAGAATCTAATGATAAATGAACTTATGTATTTTAATCTTTTTGTAACTTCTTATACAACTTACCTTGAAAGTGATGCATCAGCTTCTTGATTCACTCCTACTTGAGATGTTGGAGAATTGATAGATGTACAGTATCAGGAAATAAGAGAATTAAGAGAAGAAGTATCAAAAGCACAGCAGGCTATTAATAAAACAGAAGAGTATCTTAAAAATGTTTATATTACTTTTCCTGTGCATATATCACTTCAGGCTTACAGGGAGGATGTTGAAATGTTTAGAGATAGGTTTGCAAAAGTTTATTCTCCTATACATCAGTTTTATTACAGGTTTAGGAATGTACAGGAATTATAAAATTTAAATTATATTTTTGATAAAATGCTATTAAAAAAGATAAAATTAAAGAATTTATTTGCGATACCTTTGATAGTTGTGTGTTTTTTGAATGGAGGGGTATCTTATGCAGATTTTTCTTCTTATCAGGGATTTAGTGAACTAAAACAAGGTTATGATGCTGCTAAAGAGAGTCTATTTGGTTCTGTAGTAGAATGAGATATATATGATAAATCTTATGAAAAAGCTTGATACCAAAATGAAATAGCTAATCAGAAAGCTTATGATTTTACTGCTGAGGATATAAATAGCAAATGGTGATGTGATATGGAGCAAGATCAGATAAGAGAAGTGGTTGTTCGAAATAACAAAGATAAGGTTGCTCAAGCGTGTTCTGATTTTGTTAGTTGTGTAGAAGGTGAAGAAATCAAAAGCTTAAAAAACCAGCATGTTGAAGGTTGTAGAAGAAATATTGATGATATATGGTCAGATGCCAATCAAAGAATAGAAAATATGGAGCAAATAGAAAATTCAACTATGTGAGATGATATGTTTTTTGATGGTGATCAGGATACAAGTCCTTATGATCTTTTATTGGATATAGAGTGAATTTGAGATATATTGTTTAAGGATAATGAAGAAACTTCTCAAAGAAGTTACCAAGATCATGGTCAATGGTGGGACGAAGAAGATGATGACGATGATGACAACGATGAGGATGACGACATAGAAGATGACGATGAAGATGATGATGATGACAATGACAATGACTTATCTGTTCCTAATACTTCTTGATTGCCTGGTAGTGCTTCAAGTACACAGGATAATCAACAGCCTGGAAGTTCTTGACTAATAAAAAATGCTTGTGTTGGTGATACTCCTGTGCAAGATTTTGATGATCAAGACACTGGTGCTGATGGCGATGACGATGAAGATGACGACGACGATGAAGAAGTTGATGACGATGACGACGATGACGATGATGATGACGACGATGATGATGACGACGATGAAGATGACGACGATGATGATGAAGAAGAGGTAGATATAGCTTTTGATCCAGATGCTATAAACATAACAGATCCTTTTGTTTTGAGTGATACAGTAAGTTCAAAGTGTGAAGTTTTTCCTGATACTTTAGTAGAATGGGAGGATATGACAGAAGAAGACCTGGAAAACAAATTTGAAGAATTAGATTTGGCAAAACCAGATGATCCTGACTGACCGGGTGATTTTGTGCAGGCACTTACAGATGGTGCGGGAGTAAGTGAGATGATATATGATGATATTTCTAGTTGAGGAAGTGCAGAAGAGTTCAGAGAAGAATATGATTGGGTGGATTTTTGGCTTTCTATATGTTTAGTAAGTCCAGAAGATAAATGAATTCCTGATTTTAGTGTTAAAGGTGGAACCTTTACAATGGATTCAGTAGAATGAATTCTGCAACATATAAATAATTCATTACATGAACTTAAACTAAGTGGTGGGCTATGAAAACATCAAAAAACCGATGAAATGCGGGAGCTTTGAACTCAGGAGTTTGATTTTGCAGAAATGTTTTCCTGGAGTATTGATGTACACAGAAAACCTGTATTTCCTTGATCCTCAAGAGAAGAAGAGGAGTCCCGTCAGGAAGAACTATCAAAGCAGGCAGAGGAAGAAATTATTAACAATCACAAAGATTTAAATCTTGATGCCGAACAAAACAAATATCTAGTAGTATCAGATAGATGAGATTATTCTGTTGGTTGAGATAGGATAATAGAAAATGCAAGAGCTAACTCAAGATTTGAAAAAATGGATGCTTTTCGTTATTTCTTTGATAAAAATATAGAAATCTGGGAAAATAATATAAATCAGTCTTTGCAAAATATTAATGATTCAGCAACTAACCTAAGAATGCAGGTAGAAGAAGGTTCATAAAAAAGTTGAAAAATTTTTAAAAAACCATATAAAGAAAGTAGTTTATTAAAATAAGAAGAATTTATGCTTTTGGTTTGAGATATTCATATCAGTTCATTGTATGCTGACAAAATCCTTGAAAATATAAATGATTTTGTTCAGAATTTTGAAAATGAAAATAATATAGTTCTTGTTGGAGATTATGTTTATCATTTTGTTTATGACAGAAACAGCTTGCTAAAGCTTTTTGATTTGTTATTAAGTTTCTACAAGCAGGGAAAGAACGTATATGTATTGGCTTGAAACCATGACTGGATATCGTGAAATTTTGTTTTTCAGGAGGCCAAAAAGTCTTTTGATATAATAAATCACTCCGGGGATAACAAACTTTATTTTATTACCACTCCTTTTGTGGAAAATATTGAATGAAATAATGTTTTGTTTCTTCCTTACAATTTTTTTCTGGAAACCAATGAATTTGAAGGAGATGGTAGTAATCTTGCAAACAAAATAAAATCTTTGCTTGCAAGCAAAAACAAAAATGAGAACTTTTCCTGAAAAGTAAATCAAATTCTTTGGGAAAATACTAATATTGCAGATAAGGATTTGTTTGTAATTCATCATTATTATACAGCAGATAAAAATTTTCCTGGTCAGAAAGCAAGATTTACATACAAAGATGTTGCAATAGCTCCAGAATTCCTTGAGAAATCAAATGTTTTCTTTGTTTCCTGACATTTGCATACTCCATTTGTGGATGGGAATTATTTTTGTACTTGAAGTTCTTGGAATGCTTCTTTTCTGGAACAGAATGATATAAAGTTTTTTTATCAGATAGATTTGTGAAACTTAAAAGCTCAAGCATATCCTTATTTTGTCAATCCTTATTTTTCTATTGAGTATAATAATACTGAAATCACCAAAGAAACTCTGGAAGATCATATCAATGAAGTGTATTCTTTAACTGAAGGGAATCTGAAAAGCTGAAACTGGGATATAAGTATAATGGATTATAAAATTCCACCTTTGGAGGCCACAAATCTTGTGATAGTTTCGGAAGAATTTGATTATCAGAATATTGATCAGGTTGTTGATAAAATTCTTTTAGATAAGTTAAACGATCTAAAACTTAAAAAGAAAAATATCAGTATGAAAAATATAAACACTATGCTTGAAACTTCTGACAAAAATCTTCAGGAAAGTATTACAAACTGGAAAGTACTTCTGGAAGATTACCTAAGCAAAAAATTTTGAGAGAACTCTACAAAATATATAGAAAAACTTAAAGAAATGAAAATAATCTAAAAATAAAAATAAAATACTAAGTTGAAAGTTGAATATTTAAATTAATAAACCAAGGCCGGCCTC
>CAZWWJ010000025.1:0-11035 GCA_964637495.1 uncultured Candidatus Peribacteria bacterium
TTGTAGGTCTTGAAAAACAAAATCAAATCTTTATTATAAACAAAGTTTATAATATAAAACACATAAATGATAGATTTACAAAAGCTTCGCCAAAATCCGGAATGGTTTCAGAAAAAAATTAAAGAAAAAAGTGAAGATGTTGATATAGAAAATCTTCTTGAATTAGATAAACAAACAAGATCTTTGAAAACAGAAATAGATGAATTAAGTTACAAAAGGAATCAAATTTCCAAAGAAATACCTCAGTTACAAAAGAACTGAGAAAATGCAGATCAAAAAATGGAAGAAGTGAAAAATATAAAAAAACAGATTGAGCAAAAGCAGGAAGAATACAATAAACTCTTGGAAGAATTTCATAATTTGTATTTACAAATTCCCAATCCTGCTTTGGATGAGGTTCCAATAGGAGCAGATGATGAAGAAAACATAGTAGCAAGAAAAGAAGGTAAATCTCCAAATTTTGATTTTGAACCTTTGCCTCACTATGAAATTCTGGAGCAAAGAGATCTTCTTGATAAAAAAAGAAGTGCAAATGTCTCAGGTACAAGATTTTGTTATATAAAAGACGGTCTTGTAAGACTTGAGCTTGCTTTGGTTAGTTATGCAATGGATAAGTTAATTAGAAAATGATTCAGACCTATAATGTGACCGAATCTTGTCAAAAAAGATTCTATGATAGCAACAGGATTTTTTCCTGCAGAAGAAAATAACATATATTATGTAAATCCAGATAATGATGATTTATATCTTGTAGGAACTTCGGAAGTTGCTTTGGTAGGTCAGCATCTTAATGAAGTTTTGAATCAGGAGGATTTACCTATAAGATATGTTGGTTTTTCTCCTTGTTATAGAAGAGAGGCTGGTTCTTATGGTAAAGATACAAAGTGACTTATTAGAGTACATCAATTTGAAAAAGTAGAAATGGTAAGTTTTACTAATCCTGAAGATAGCATTAAAGAACATAATTTTCTTGTAGAAATAGAGGAAGAGATTACTCAAGAGCTTGGAATACATTATCAATTTATAGATATATGTAGTGGAGATACTGGTTTCCATGCTGCAAGAAAATATGATTTGGAGGCTTGGTTTCCTGGTATGCAAACTTATAAAGAAATAACAAGTTGTTCAAATTGTACTGATTTTCAGGCAAGGAGAGGTGGTATTAAATATACTGATGGACAACAAAAACACTTTCCACATACTTTGAATTGAACAGCAATAGCTTTGCAGAGGATACTTGCTTGTATAGTAGAAAATTATCAAACAAAAGATATGGAAGTAAATATTCCTGAAGTATTAAAGCCATATATGGACAGAGAAAAAATCTAACTGTCTTTTTAGAAGTTTATAAGTTTTGAGTCTAAACAACTAAATATTTCAAGGTTATCTTATTATTTTTTCGTTGTTGGTGAAATCAATAATTCTGGAAGGATTTCAATTAAGTCTTCACTGATTTATAATAATGTCTACATTTTTGGTTATTTTATTTTCCATTTTGGGGATTTCTGGAATATAATCTTTGTCTGAAATGTTAGCAGAAGTAGAAATAAAGGGTTTTTCAAGTTCTTCAACAAATTTCTGAATAGGATGGTTAATTATTCTTATTCCTGCTTTATTATCTTTTCATATATTAGGTAAGAATTTGGGATCTTTTTTTTCTAAAATTATAGTAATTCAATTGTTTTTACTTAGGTAGTTCGTAACTTTTTCGCAAAAGTTTTTGGGAGTTTTGAAATAATTAATTATTCGATTTATATTTGGAGCAATAACAGATAGAGGTTTATTTAGTTTTCTTCATTTTATATCAAAAATTTTGTTAGTTACTTTCTTGGTAGGTATTCATCATAATCAATAAATAGTATCTGTTGGATAAAGAAATATTTTTTCGTTATAAGCAAGATCAATTAAATTTTTTTTGTAATACCGTATTTTGTCTAATTCTATATACATTTATGTATTTTAGTGGTAAAAACTCTAAACAATTACCAAATATGTATATATATTTTTTTGGCTTGTGTCAAATCTAAAAATTATTTTATTGTAAGGAGGTTATAAAAAATCATAAAAAAAGGTTGACTTAAAGTTTTTTTTTGTTAAAAGATATGTAAAATTTTACTCATTAAATAATTATGATATGGAAGAACTTTGAAGAGTATTTTTGAATTCATATTTGAATCCAAGATCTTGAACTGATGGAAATAAAGATACAGAGAATATAAGAAGGGAGTTATGTGAAACCTTGAACCAGCACTCTGATAATTTGAGGTTTATCAGAAAACAGGGTTTAGAAGAATTTCTGAACGAAAATGATATAAAATGATTGCATTATTTAGCAGAATTAATGCAGTGTAACAATATATGTTACCAAATTTGAGATAAATTTCCAAAGTGACATGAAAGTTTGGAAGCTTGACTAGATTCAGCAAGAGTAAGAGAAATAATTAGCAGAAATATCCAGGGTCTTACATTTGTTATAGAACAGTACAAAAATAATTTGTATTCTTTGGTTTTGGTATTAAACACATTACAACAAAGATTTGATGTTAAAAAAGATTTAATAAAGTTATTTGAAAATTTATCAGAAAAAGAGGACAAACAGGATATAGATTATTTTATAGATAACTTGTTTTCTTATTTTTTTGTGATTTTACAAGATCAGGAAATAAAACAATTATCTTACGATAACATTATGGAAATAATGGAATTTGACTATATTTTGCAGAAACAATGGGAAAAAGAGTGAGTTAATGGTTTGATAACTTTTGATTTTGATTATTTAGAGCCTCATGGTGTTATGGTTTTCAAAAAATATATAAGACAAATATGCAGAAATTCAGGAACAAAGCAGGAAATAAGTGATTTTTTGGATTCTGTTGAGAGAAGTTATAATAGAAATATATGAATCATAAAAGATGTTATAAATGAATAGAATTTAATAATTTCATATTGACAAAAATTATAATTTATTTATATACTAAAAAGTATTTTAATTTTTCAATTTTTTTAAAATGAATATTTCAGAAGGTGATAATATCATTAATTTTGCAAATGATACACAAAGAGAAAAAAAAATTAGAGCTCAACAAAGAAATTTAAACGAAAGAGCAGCCAATGTTATATCTTTTGGTAATGTAACTATGAAAGATTTGATTTGCACTCCGGAGTTAGTTGATAATTTGGATTCTGATACTGTAGACAAAATATGCAAAGATTATTTTAACAATTTGTTTCAGAAAACTTTCAAAAATTCAGCAAATCATTTTGCCTGTGGTGAATATATTTCTTTGATAGTTTCAGATGTTTTAAAGAAGAAAATAAATTTATCCAGAGACCTGGTTGAAGTTTTGAAAGCAGATTACCCGGAATCTTTGATGTTAGCCTGAGATATATCTTTTGGAAGGTATGTATTTCCTGATTTAGATACTGATACTCAATATAATCTTGCAAAAGCTTTGGAGTTTTACAAAAAATATCTTCAAGAGTGAAACAGTCCTGAGTTAGTAGCAAAGGCAAATATTTTGAGCAAAGCCCTTCCTGAGGTTTCTGTAAAACTTAAACTTAGTTATTTAGTTGATAGTTTGTAATTGCTTTATTTTCAAAAAATGTTTGAATTTTGAAATTATAACTTTAAAAAATAAAAGTATATAGAATTTAATTTTTTAAAAGTTGATTAATGAAAGAAACAGTAGAAGTAAAATTAAGATGACTTATCTTGGAAGACAATAAAATATTTCTTGTACAACTTTCAAGAGGTGAGTTTGGATGTCTGCCAGGAGGTACTTTGGAAAAAGGTGAAGAGTTAGAGCAGTGTTTGGCAAGAGAAATATATGAGGAGCTTTGAATAGAACCCAAAGTTGGGAATCAAAAATATCAACAACATTTTATGAGAGATGATTGAACTCATGTTTTTGATTTTTGGTATGAGATAAAAAATCCTGAAGATTTCAAAAATATTAATCTTGAAAAAGCATCCCATTGATACGAAATAAAACAGGCTTGATTTTATGATATAAATCAGCTTGATAATCTTGATTTTGAAGTAAAACCAAACAATTTGGAGTCAATTATAAATAATATTTACTAAATCATGTTGGTTTCTTTGATAATACTTTTTGCTTTTTATTTAGGATTATTTTTTCTTTCCGTGAAGTTAAAAGATAATTCTATAGTGGATATATTTTGGGGTTTTGGATTTTTAGTTATTGCCAATACAACATTTTTTCTGGAAGCAGAAAAAACTACAGATCAGATTATGATTACGATTTTGATAAGTTTGTGGTGAATTCGTTTGTTTATGCATATACTATCTAAATGGTTGAACTCTTCTTGAGAAGATTTTCGTTATCAGGAGTTCCGCAGGAACTGGGAGTGGTTTTATACAAGAAGCTTTTTTCAGGTGTATATGTTGCAGTTTATTATAATGTTGATAATAGCTATACCGATATTTTTGGTAAATATTTACTGAAATTATTCAGAAAACATATTGTATCTTTATGTTGTTGGTGCTTTTGTTGCTTTTTTTGGTTTAGTTTATGAAAGTATTGCTGATTATCAGATGAAAAAATTCAAAGAAAACAAAAACCCTTGAGAAATCCTGACCTCATGACTGTTCAGGTATTCAAGATTTCCACAGTATTTTGGAGAGAGTGTTTTTTGGCTTGGTATATCACTTATGGGAATTGGAATAAATATTTTGTCTATAATAAGTTATATTTTAATTTTGGGATTGCTTTTGTTTGTTTCCTGAATACCATATATGGAAGAAAAATATAAAAACAATCCTTGGTACCAAAAATACAAAAAGCAAACAAATAAGTTTATACCAGGTCCCCCAAGAAATTTAGAAGAATAAATCATGTTATGTGAAAAAAAAAGAAAAAATTTATCTTGTGAAAAATTTTAAAAGATAGTTTTTTAAAACTATATTCTTTTTTTGTTAGGAAAAAGAAAATAAAATATCAGAAATATGAGTTTGTTTTTTCTACCAAAGATAAGTTTTCAAAACAGAAGTTTCTGGCAAGACCTTTTAGCTGAATAACTCATGAAGCTGGTCTTACAAAGTTTTTTATAGAGAATATTGGCTCTGAAGAAGTTTTTTTTGATATTTGAGCAAATCTTGGATATTATTCTGTGATAACAAATAATATAATAACTTCTTGAGAAGTTCATTCTTTTGAGATAGATCCTTTTATTTTTCAGGTGCTAAGAGAAAATATTAGTATGAATAGTAATCAAAATGTTTTTAACAAACTTAATCTAATGGCTATAGGAAGCAATGATATGGATTTTGTAAGTTTTTCTCCGAACAAATCAAATAATCCTTCTACGAATCAGATAGATATAAATCAGAAAAATCAATCAAATACTAACGTAGGCTGCATTTCTTTAGATGATTACTGTTCTGCAACCAAAGTGTATCCAACACTTATAAAAATGGATATAGAATGAGGAGAATATTATGCTGTAGATAATATGAAAGAAGCACTTTTCAACAATCCAAGGATTTTTATGGAAATTCATCCAAATGAAATAAATGCAATGTGAGAAGATTTTGATGCTTTCAAAGAAAAAATATCTTATTTATTCAGGGAAAGACAGATTTATAAAGTAATTAACTACAGAAGGGAAAGTATAGAATTTCAAGAAATTAACAATATCCAAAAAGAACCTATTAAAAATCAGGATATGCTCTATATTATCTAATCATCAGCTCAAAGATCATCAAAATCATCTTCTATATTGTCTTTCTTGTATTTGTGAATTGCATTCCTAACTGCAAGTAGTCAAAGAACAAGAGATCTTCTTCTCCTGCGGCTTACTTCTAATCATAGTTCTTCCATATCTTCTATATTCATGTTTAATACATTGTCTATATGTTCCTGATCTATTATTTCAGCAAGCATACTAACTGCTGCTGTTGTAACCATAGAAGTGTCTCATGTCCATCAAAATTCTTCAATTACTCAGTTGTTGCTAATTTTCAGAAATACATTGATTCAGTCTCCGCACATAGGGTTTCATTCCTGGTTTTCTACTGTATAATTATCCGGCTTATAATTACTAATAGGATTTGTTGCATAATCATATATTAAATTTGAAACATCATACATATTATTATTGAAGAATATAATCTAAAACTTGTTTTTCTTTCTGATCAAATTCTTGTATTTTTTCAAAAAAATTATTTATATAACTGTTTACTATCAGAGAAATTCAGTTTGTTTTTGTGATTCATTTGGAAGTTATATAAAAAAGTTTTTCCGGACTTATTCTTGAAACACTTGCACCATGGCTTGCCTGTATATCATTTGATGATACATTAAGCTGAGGACATATACTAATAGTTCCTTTTTCTCCAAGGTATAAGTTTTCTTGTGTTAGATGTCCACTGCTTTTTTGTACATTTTTGGCAATGTTTATGTTTCAGTTTGCATTTATATTTGCTTGTTCTCATCCAAGAGAAGTTATTTTTACATTTACACTGGAAAAGTTTGAATTAAGATTTACAGTAATATCTCAATCAGGAGTTTCGTTGTTTTTCGAAAGTATTAGTATATTGATTTCTGTGTCTGAATTATCTCAATCAATATCAATGTTTACTTCAAATTTTTTTTCTCATACAGCCAAAAATTTATAAACAATTTCTGAATTTTTTCAGATTTTTAAATTTCTTTTTTGATTAAAATCAAAAATGGTTTGTTTTGTGTTATTGTTGATTGTGTAATCAATAGCATTTCAGGAAAGAGTTATGTATTTTTTACTCATAAGCAAGATTATTGATTAAAATTACTCAAGAGCTGTTTTGGCTCCAACAATTTCTGAAATTTCTTGAGTAATACTACCTTGTCTTAGTTTATTGAAAGTAAGAGTAAGGTCATGGATAGTTGATTCTGAATTGTCTTTAGCATTTTTCATTGCAATCATTCTGGATGCAAATTCTCAGGTCTTGTTTTGTACAAGTGCAGACATAATAAAATAGTTTCTGATTTGCCTTTTTATTTCATTAACAACAGTTTCTTTGTCTGGTTCTATTAACAAGTCTCTTCCTCTGAAATCGGCAGTATTCTGGTAATCAATGTTTAATTCATTCAGGAATTCATTAAAAGATTCTCTGGATATAGGGAAAAGGTCCAAACTTGTAGGTGTTTGGGTAAGAGTATTGTTAAAGAAATTAAAATAAATTTTGATATTTTTATATGTTCAGTTGTTTACACTATAATCTATATAATCAAAAAGCATTTTAAGTTCTTCTTGATTGAAGCTGTCGCTAACAGAAAGGGATCAAACTATATTGTATTGGTTTCTGGATATGAATTCAAGTCATTTCTTTCATATAACAAAAAAGTCAGTGTTTTCTTTTAGATTATGGTATTCATTATGTACCTTTTTCAAAAGTTTTGAATTAAGTCATCAGCAAAGACCTCTTTCTGAAGTTATCACGATTACTAAATTTTTGTTGGAATTAGTTTGTTCCTGTTCAAAAATACTTGTTTTGGTTGCTGTGTTGTTAAGAATATACATCAGATCTAATAAGTATGTTTTCAGGTTTTCTGCTTTGTCTTTTGTTTTTTGCAATTTAACAGTGGAGACAACTTCCAAAGCTCTTGTTATTTTTTTCAGATTTTGTACTGATTTGATCTTGGTTTTGATTTGATTTAGATTTGGCATTTATACTAAAATTTAATTATAAATTTCTGCCTTATGTTTATTTAACATTTATAATAATCAAAAACAAATTTTCAATTCTAAATATAAAGAAATTTATTTTTTCTTTTTATCAGGTCGTATATGATGAAAAACCTGTTCCTTAAAGTTTCTTCAAGTTTCAAGAATCTCATCTTTAGCTTCTTTTGCTTTTTCTCTTCCTGAGTTATTTTTGTCTTTAAATAATTTTTTCATATATTCGTTAGACACTTCTATGTTCCTTTTCTGATAGAAAAAGTACAAATTAACAACATTACCAAGTCAGTAGGTTAGTCAAAAAGTTAAAGGTATAATAAGATAACCTGCTATTACTGGTAGTCAGATTTTTGAAAGATTAATAATAATTTGTTTGTTTATATAATCAAGTCCTAGGATTCAAATGATTTGAAAAAAAACTGTCCTTGCCATATTGTAGTCGATATCTATTCCATGATTTTTAGCCAACCTTAGCGTCATATAAACATGTACAGGAATTAATGTTGCAACATCTCCAAAAGGAATTGGCTGAGTAGTAAGAAAAGCAGATAAAGCTGAATAATTAAAAATTATGTTATTTGCTTCTTGTAATTCATCTTTTTGGTGATCTGTTTGATCTGAAGATATTTGGCTATTTACGTCTTTTTTATTCTGAAGATTTTCTTCAAACAAACTGTATATTTCTGTTGTTTCCTGAATTCATTTGAAATTTGTTTCACCAACATTAATTCACTGAACTTCATTTTTGTTGGTTGTATTATAAAAAGTAGAAGTACAATAAATGGAATTTGCAGGTGTAACTTCAATTAGTCTTGATGCTGTATTAACTGTTTCTCAAAAATAGTCCACTCATTGACCTGTTTGTTTTTCTGTGATTTCTCAAACATTTATAGCAATACGAATTTCAATTTTTTTAAGTTCCTCATTTATTCATTTATTATATTCTTTTGATTTGTTTATTATATCATAAGCTAATTTTGCGGCATTTGTTGAAGAATCCATAAGAATCATATAAGCATCTCCTATGGTTTTAACAATTGTTCAATTATAATTTTCCACCAAAGGAGTGATTATTTCTTCATGCTTATCTATCAAATCACTTATTTCTTCATTAGTAAACAAAGAAGTTTTCAGAGTGAAATCTTTAAGATCTGTAAAAATTATAACTTTGTTTATCAGATTATCTGTCATACAATAATATCGTAATAAATAAATAATACTTAATACTTAATTTTATTTTTTTAATAGCTTTTGTCAAATTTTGGAGTTTAATCTAAATATAGATTTTTTTATAGTTAAAACTATTTAAAAACTCTTAAAAAAATTCATTTTTTATAATTTTATTTGATTTTTTTTAATTTAAAATTATTTTTATAAAGCTTTATTTATTTTGTAATTTTTTTGAATGTATCAAAGAGCAATATTTTGGTTTAGGCAAGACCTGAGAGTTTTTGACAATATTTGATTATGGAAAGCTTTGGAAAATGCTTGAGAGGTGATACCTGTTTTTGTTTTTGATGAAAATATTCTTTCAAGATTTCCTAAAAATGATAAAAGACTTTGATTTCTTAAAAATGCATTACTAAAGCTAGAATCAAATCTTTATAAAAAATGATCTTATCTTGTAGCACTTAACTGAGATCCGGTTCAGGAAATCCCAAAAGCTGTAGATCAATACAATGCTGATGCTGTATTTACTAATAATTCATACTGAGAATACTGAGTTCAAAGAGACAAAAAAATTAAAGAAACTATTAAGGCTGATTTCCAGAAATTTGAAGATTTTTTTCTGGTCGATCCTTTCAAAGTTCCTGTAAGAAAAGTTTTTACACCTTTTTATAAACAATGGAAGCCTTTGATAAATTTTCAGGGATTTTATGAAGTTGATTCCAAAATAAATTCATCAAAGAGTATAGAATATACTTCAGTAAGCTGATATTTTGAAAAAAATTTTGTACCAGAAAATAATTTTTGGGATATAGATTATCCTCAAAAAATTTTGGCAGATTATAATTTCTGTAACTATCCTAACATAAGAGATTATCCAAGCGATGATGGGACATCCAAGCTTTCTCCTTATATTAGGTTCTGAATTGTTTCTGTAAGAGAAATATATAATTCAATTCAAAAATCAAACTGTGATAATGAAACTTTTCTTTCAGAAATAGCCTGGAGAGAGTTCTGGAATCATATAGCTATCAATTTCCCTTGGAGTAGACACACAGAATTTCTGGAGAAAAGAAGATGAATTCACTGGGACAATGACAAAGATTTGTTTGAGGCCTGGCAGGAATGAAAAACCTGATATCCTATAGTAGATGCATGAATGAGACAGTTAAAAGAAGAAAATCGAATCCACAACAGAATAAGAATGGTGGTGGCATCTTTTTTGACTAAAGATTTGTTAATTGATCGAAGGTGGTGAGAGAGACATTTTGAGAATTATTTGATAGATTATGACAGAAATGTTAATATCTGAAACTGGCAGTGGTCTGCTTCTGTAGGTGCTGATCCAAAACCTTTGAGAATTTTTAATCCAATGATCCAGTCCCAAAAATTTGATCCTGATTGTAATTATATTAAAAAATACATTCCTGAATTAAGAGACTATGAACCTGGTCAAATACACAATCCTTTAAGATACAATCTTAACTATGCTTATCCTGTGGTAGATCATTATGAAAATTCAAAGAAAGCAAAGCAGGCTTATATGTTAGCTGGTTGATAAGTTTTTTTGAAAAAAAGCCCACTTTCTTAGTGGGCTTTATAATTACATTTTTTTGGTAAATTTCTTAATTTTCTATGATTTCAAAAGATTTTGCAACTAATTCTTGGTCTTCAAATCATATTTTGATTTCAGCATACATTAATTTATGACCATCTTCATATTCTACTACTGCTTTTTGATCATTTATCCATTCTATGTTGGTTACAAACCAAGTGCCTCCAAGTACTTCTTCTTCAGGAGATAAATCTACTATATTGTCTTTGATGTAAGGTTCATAAAAATTTCTTTGCGCATAACTTTCTAGAATATATTGTATTTTTCAGTAAATAGCAAATTCTGTATCCTGAAAAGTATAATTTTGTTTTCTATTTTCCGCTCTGTCAGTTACTCTTTCCAAATATTCAATTTTTTCTTGTGTTGTTTCGTATCTGTTTGTTTCAAATATTTCATTCAAAGCTTTATTGAATGCATTTGTTAGTCTAACTCTTAGGATTGGTGACAAACATTCTCATTTATAAGCTACTTGTACATTGTTTTGTTGTTCGGCAACACACTGATTGCTATAAGTTTCTCTGTCTACACCACAAACAGGATTGTATTCCTGGGTACAAGCTACTTGATCATCTT
>CAZWWJ010000026.1:0-10661 GCA_964637495.1 uncultured Candidatus Peribacteria bacterium
CAGGATCAGGATGGAAATTATCAGGAAGTAAAGTACATTTGAAAAACAGTGAAAGAAGATGGCAAGGATAAAAATGCTTTTTTTTCTGTTGAATTTCATGGTGATAGAGTAAAGTTATCTTGGCAATGAGGATGATGAGGGGTGTTTGAAGTAAGCTATGAAAGTTTCTTATTTTTTGTTTCTGAAAAGTGATTGCAACCTTTTACAGAGGACGAATATAACAAAAGTTTTGAATGAGGTCAAGATTGAGCAAATACAGAAAATATTCTTGGTGGATTGCAATTTATTTCAGCAGGAGCATGGTGGAAGATAATGAAAGCTTATCCGGATGCTATAAAAAAGAAACGAAAAGATCAAGAAGATTTTGCAGCAGCTCAACTAAAAGTAGGTATGTACCAAAAACTTTGAAAGTTGTGAGGAAATTTTGCTGCAATATCAGAAGATGCTGTTCAGGAACTAGACCAAAAAATAATATCTCGTATTAATAATGAGAAAGAAAGTTTTAAGAAATTGGATACAGAGTGAGCTGAGCAAGCAGAAGTAGATGCAACGGCAAGTGTTAGGAAAATCAAAGATGAAGTTTTTGATGCAACTCCTTGAAAAGATCCATACAAAGCTTTGTGAGCATTATACTTTGCGTTAGAAAGTGGTGGATGATTGTATTTCAGAGATCTTAATTCTTTTTATAAATGAGGAATGCAATGAAAATGGGTTGAAGCCATTCTTGGTTCTAAAGAAGCAGAAAATTTTAGGAAAAATTATGAAAATTTAATAATTCAGGCAAATAATTCTCCAAATGACTCTGCAACAATAGATAAATTAGCAAAATACGAACTGCAGTATCTTCAGAGTATAATTGGTAGACGTCCTGAGCAATTCTGATCAAAAGTTGGTTGAGATCTTGCTAATTTTGTACAAAGCCAGTTTAGTGTAAGTACTGCTAGAGATATGCGTAATGATATGAAATCCAAAAAAACATTTGAAGAACTGTATTGAGATATATCTGGTGTTCAAGCACAGTTAAGACCAAATCTTTATCTTGGAATGCTTGAGGCTTTGTCAGAAAAAGTTGAAACTACGGAACAGTACGATAAATGGTATTCTTTGTTGATGTTACCAATTTTGAGTTGAGTTGCTTATCATACATGGTGAAAAACACTAAAAGATGAATATGAAAAACTTTGTAGAAGTTTTGGATTTCCTCTTTGACTTTATATTCATGATTATCACTGACCAAGGAAAATTAGTGTACTATTTGATATAGTATCCAGAGCAAACAATAAAGAATCTTTTTCAGAAAAAGTAGATTATAAAAAGATCCTGAATAATACTGCTTTTGAGGAAGAAGGAGTTAAGGAAGTTTTCAAAAAACTTCAAAACTGGATGGAAGAAAATAGTAGTATGTTAATTGATGATATTAATCTAAAAAATAAAACATTACTGGAAAAATTAGATCAAGAAGATTGATTAACAGAAGAAGAAAGGAATGTGTTAAAAGAGTTCTTAGATAAAAAAGCAAATGATAAATGAGATGGTTATGAAAGTTTTGAGATGGACGGAGAGGATTTCATCAAGAGAGGATTCTGGGTACTTGGAAAGCAATTTGTACAGAAGGAGGCTCATAGCTCACGTTGATACCAATCCAAAAAATTAGAATGAAAAAGTGCTATATTTTGGCAAACTTTCAAGAATGAGTTTGAAAGTCTTAGTAAAGAGCAGGTAGATAAAGAAAAATTAAGATTTATCCTGAAAAAATTTTTTACTTGGTTTGATTTTTCTTGAGAGGAGATAAAAAAACAATTGTCTCATATTTTTGCCAAAAAAGAAATAAATAAATTAACACCCTCAAAACAAGAAAAATTTGAACTTTGAGGAAGAAGAGTCTTATATGAATATGAAAAGGATTATGATAAAATTTCACAACAAATAGACCCCGAAAATTCTGGGTCAGTAAAACCGAAAGAAGCTTTGGATGATCTTATTAAACAAGAAATTTTATGACCAATGCTAGCGTGAAATATGTCAGAAAGGGATTTGGACAATAGAATAACAGAGTGAATGGATGCATTTGTTCAGTTTCTTGCAAATAATATTGATAAGATAGATGAACAATTAATGGAAGAGTTGTTTGGAGAAGATATAAAAAATCACTTCAACAAAGTAAAATCATGAGAAGAGGTATCTAATATATGAGATATAGATTATCAAAGAAGAGCAGCTTAATTTATTATCTAAGTTATTTGAAAAAGCATGGAAGAAGAAAATCAAGAATGAAACAATTTTATTATTCAGTGGTTGTTGGACTCTGGGGTTATAGAATTTACAATAAGATTGGTTATAGCTTTAGCAGTAGTTACTGTATTGATTGCTGTGTCAAAATATCTTTCTGAAAAGGTAAGAAAAAAAGTTATAGAAAACAGTTGAGTAGAAGAAGATGAGTATTCTTCAAAAATGGGAGATCTTATGTGAACTCTTACTTTTTATGTTGCTTTGGTTATGAGTCTTTTTCTTTGACTTCAGATAATATGATTTGATATAGGTGTTATAATTTGAGGTTTGACAGTAGGTCTTTGATTTGCTTTCAAGGAAATACTGTGAAATATGTTAGCAGGTATTTTAATTCTTGCAACCAAGGAGTTTCATTTATGAGATGCAGTAGAAATTGATGCTGAACGTACTTATTACTGAATTATAGAAGAAATAACTATGAGGTATACTGTAATAAGAGCTCTTAATGAAAGAAGAATAATAGTACCTAACCTAACTATTTTAACATATCCTGTAACTACATTTACTTCAGAAGATAGAGTAAGACTGAATACTTCAGTAGTTATAGGTTATGATGTTGATATTGACCATGCAAAGAAGATAGCTTTTGAAACTCTTGAGTCTTTGGAAAATGTTGTTGATACAGATGAGGCTATGGTTTGGGTTAATGATATAAGCAAATCCGGAGATATGAATTGAGTGGAATTATTAATAATATTTTTTGTGGAACCGGGTGAAAATATTAAATGACCAAACCTACCAATAGCAGAAGTAAATGAGGCAATATACAAAGCATTCAAAGAAAATGGTATTACCATACCTTATCCTCATACATCTGTAACAGTTGACAAAAATGACAAAAATCTTCTTGGAAGTGCTTTATATCTAATGAAGAATAACAAAAAACAATAAATTGAATTTTGTTAAAAAAAAATTATATTATAGTATTATTTAAAATTAGAAAGAAATAGATTTAATGTTAGAAAAACTTTTGGAAATAGCTGATAAATTATGAAAAAAGATTGCTTTTTTGATTCCAAATAAGTTATTTTGTTTGTGAAATAAAAAAAAATCAAACAATTTTGTTTATTATAATATAAGACCCTACAAAGATAATGAAAGATGAGTTGGATACTGGGAATGATTTTTATCAAATTTTTTGTGAATAAAATGAAATATCACTTTCTTTATCTTGGGAAATAAGGATTATATTAAGCTTTATGCAAGAGTTTCAAAGGAACTAGAAGATTATTTTGAAAATACTTTTTTTGCTTCATTTCCAAGTTGTGAATTAGTAAAGCTGAAAAAGAAGGATATTAATTTTAATTTGGAAAGCTCAAAATATCTTTATTTTGATAATCCTGTTTTTTATTCTAAGCAAGATTTTAAAAAAGAAGGGGACTATATAGATCCTTTGAAAGATATATTTTCAGTTTATTACAACATTCCTTCAAAATCAGGTGAAGTTATAACTTTTTTTGATTATGATTTTGATAATTCAGAAACTTTTTTTGTAAAAATCAAAAATTGATTGAAAGCATTGTTTTGATGGATGTTTGGACCTTCTAAAGGTTCCGTACAATCATCAAAAGAAGATGAAGAAAATGAAAAAGAAGATACCACACAAAGTGTTAATTTAAGTATTGGCTTTAATTTTGCAGTTCAGGATGAAATAACTTCAGAAAAACTAAAAAAGAACGTAAAAAGTATTTTTGTAAAGTTTCTTCAATCATGAACAGTGGATCTTTCTTCCAAAAAATATCCAGTTAGCATGAATATAGATCAGGCAACTAATTTTTTTCATATTCCCTACAAAGAGCTTTTTGTAAATAATCTTGATTATCTGGAATACAGGAAACTTCCATTTCCTTTTAATATACCAACTTTGGAAAATACAGAAAAAAATAATATCACTTTGCTTGGTAATACCGATTACAAAAATGAGGTTTTTAAATTTTGAGTGAAAAATGAGGATAAGTTTAGACATATGTATATAGTATGAAAAACTTGAATGTGAAAATCAACTATGATTTCCAATATGGTAAGAAGTGATTTTGTTACCAATAAGTGAGTAGCAGTAATGGATCCTCACGGTGATCTTGTAGATACTTTGGTTGAGCATATACCTTCCAGAAGAACAAATGATGTAATTTTGTTTGATGTTACTGATACTGACTATCCTATATGATTTAATATATTACAATATCAGACAGAGGAAGAAAAAAATTTAGTTATTTCAGGTATAGTTAGTACATTCAAAAAGCTTTATGGTGATTCTTGGGGGCCAAGACTTGAGTATATTTTAAGAAATGTTATTCTTTCACTTGTAGAATACCCTTGAGCTACTTTGCTGCATTTGATAAGAATGCTGAAAGACAAAGAATTCAGAGAAGAAGTCTTGGAATATGTTAATGACCCTATAGTTCTGAAGTTCTGGAGAGAGGAGTTTGACAAATGGAATGATAAATTCAAGGATGAGGCAATAGCTCCAATTGTAAATAAAGTAGGGCAGTTTCTTTCATCTCCTTTGGTAAGAAACATATTTGGGCAGGCTCAGTCAAAATTAAATATTAGACAGATAATGGATGAATGAAAGATATTGTTGATAAATCTTAGTAAAGGAAAAATAGGTGAGGATAATGCTGCAATGATTTGATCTTTTCTTGTAACAAAACTTCAGATAGATACGATGTCCAGAGCAGAACTGCCTGCAAGCGAAAGAAGGGATTTTTACTTTTATATAGATGAGTTTCAGAACTTTGCAACAGAAAGTTTTGAAGATATATTATCAGAGGCAAGAAAATACAGGCTTTCTTTAATAGTTGCAAATCAATATATATCTCAGATAGATGAGAAAATAAAGGAAGCAATTTTTGGAAATGTTGGTACCATAGTAACTTTTGGTCTTGGTCATGATGACAGTCAGATAATATCTGATCAGTTCAAAAATCTTATTACACCCGATGATGTTCTTTCTTTGCCAAAATTCAAGGCATATACTAAACTAGTAATAGATGGAATATCTTCTAATCCTTTTAGTATGAGTACCTTTCCTTTGCCATCTCCACTACAGGCAGAAGAAATAAAAGAAAAGATAAGAAAACAATCCAGACAAAGATACTGAATGGAAAAATCAAGACTTGAATCTTTGATAAAAAACCGATCTGAGAAAAACTTTTCAAAAACAGCCAAAGCAGTAGAAAAAGCTCAGGAAAAGGTTCAGCAAAAAACAGAAAAAGCAGAAATTGATTATCTTGAAAGTATTGATCAAATAGAGATTGGAAAACGGTACCTTGGTGTTATAAAATTAAAATACAACTATTGAGTTTTTGTTGTAGTTGGTAATTGCGAATGATTACTTCACAAAAAGAAAATTTCTGTTCCTGAATGAGTAAAATGGAAAGATATATACAATATATGAGATCAGATAAAAGTTAAAGCTGAAGAAACAAAGGAAGTTAACCAGGAAATGAAAGTTGTTTGGTCTCAATTATAAATATTGTAAAGTTTTTAAGAATTTCAGGTCGTATTCATTTGTAATAAGTCTTGGATTTGAAATATGAAATTTTATTAGACAAATTTTTGTAATATCTATTGTAAAATAAATTCACTTGTATTTATTTGATTCAGTTGTTATTTTTTCAAGAAAAGAAGGTGTTATAATTCCTCATTTAATAATGTTGAAAAATCAATATTCATTGCAAAGTTTACATCCTTTTTGAGTACAATTAAAACAAGGTGTATTAATTTTGATACCTGGCATAATAGTATCTGAACTAAATGGAGTGATATTTGTTGTTATTTTTTTTTCAAAAATTTTATCAACTATCTGAAATACTAAATTTTTTAAGTTACCTAAATTAAGGTCTTCTTTGATAATGATTCAATGAATGTTTTGTAACAATGGAAGGTTTTTATTGTTTTGATAATTTTTGGTAACAATAGCAGTTTTTGATGATAAATTATTTGTAAATAAAAAATCCTTGATATTATCATTATCTTCCAGACTGTTACTATATATTATATCAAATTGAAGAGCTTTGAGAGTTTCTTCTGCTTTTCTCCTTATATCTTGCAATGGATGGATTTTTCATAATTCCTGATAAGGTGAAGGAGTTGTTATATCTATTGGATCATTAGATAATCTTGTATTTAATTCATTTTTTTTGATTTTTTGTTTGATTTGTTCATATTTTTCTTCAACTTCTTCTTTAAGTGATGAAAGCATTTGTCATTTTGATTTTCTTTCTTCAGGGGGTAGCTTTCAAAGTGTTTTGAATTCAAGAGAAATTTCTCATTTTTTTCCAAGATATTTTTGGTGGAAGCTTTCAAGTTCTTCTATTGTACTGATATTTTCAAGTTTTCTAAGAATTTCTTCTTTCTGCTCCATAATAAAAAATTATAATTTTTAAAGAAAGTCTTGTTTTGATATTATAACTTATTTTTTAGATCTTCTAATTTTTCTTGTTTTTCTTGTTCTTCTTTTTCTTGTTCGTGCTTGTGTTTTATATTGTCCATAACTACTTGCCATCTGTTTATTCTTGCATCTCTTTGACTTTCTATTGATTCTTTTTCGTTTTCATCTTCTGCCATAAGAACTTCCAGATTTATTTGTTCTTCTATGTATATTTCAAATAGTCTAAGTACCTGAAATCACCATAGTTCTGATATTTTTTTGACAACAACCTGCTCTCAGCTTTGTACTGTTACAATAAATTCTATTTGGTTATTTTCTACGTCCATAGTTCATTCGCTACTAAATGACCCGGCTACAAGTTGCATTAAAAGATCTCGGTCAAAATCATCTTTTATTTCTTCAGGTACATTGTATTCTACAGTTTCAAATTGTTGTATATATTCTTTGTACCATTTTTGGTCTTTTATGTCTCACGTGATTTCACCAAAGAATTTTTCGTATTTTTCTATGGCATCTTTCTTTTCTGGATTTTCTCTTAAATCAGAAATAAAACTTTGGAAATTAAAAAGCATTTTTTTAGAGTTACTTTATAAATCTATGGTTATTCAGTTTTTTTCTTAGCTTCTTCGAATTTTGCTTTGAGATTATTTAATTTTTCCTGAAGTGCATATTTTTCGTTAAGATTTTTTACATTTTCTTCTGTAGTTTCTTTTAGATGCTTTATTCTTTCCTCTATATCTTCTATTAATGGCTGAAGGGTTTCTTCATTTCGTTGTCAAACCTTGGAAGCCAATTCTTCTACTTTACTTTCAAGTTTTTCTTTTTCAGTTTCTACATATTCTTTTATTTTCTGGTAGCTTTCTTCGTAGTTATGATCTTTTATATCTATAAAAATATTTTTGTTAAGATCCACAAGTTCATTAAGAAGTGTTTTTACCTTATCAAATCCCTGACTTTCTCTGAATTTTTCTCTAAAGTCTTTGTCTTTATAAAATATTGTAACTATCTGCCCAATAAGGAATGAGCATCCTATGAATTTTAGTTTTTTCATTTTTTTAATATTAATTTGTAAATCACCTTATTTATAAACAAATATATAATCTTTTCAAGAATTTTTGCAATATAAAATTATATTAAAATCAGTTTTTTTCAATAGGGGATATTATCTGTTTGAAGTCTTCTGTGTTTTCAAAATTTTTATAAACGGAAGCAAATCTTATGTAAGCAACAGGGTCTATATCTTTTAGTTTTTCAAGAATGTCTTCTCATATAGTAGAAGATGATATTTCATTACCTTTGCTTATCCATTTAAGTTCTAACGATGAAATGATATTTTCTATTTTGTTAACAGTAATTTGCCTTTTTGCAAAAGCAAGCATTAAGGCTTTTTTGATTTTATCTCTGTCGTATAATTGTTTTGAATTATCTTTTTTAACAATAATTAAATCAGTGATTCATATTTTTTCAAAAGTGGTGAATCTGTTTTCACATTCTTCACAATATCTTCTTCTTCTAACTCATTGTCCATCTTCTATAGTTCTTGAATTTGCAACTTTGGTTTCAGGATTTCCGCAGCTTGGGCATTTCATTGTTTTGGTTGTTAATAAATAAAAACTTTTTTCTTATATGGAAATTAACTTAAAAAAATTATATTTAATCTTTTGGGATAAGGTAGCGCTTGTTGTAGTATGTAATATTTTTCAAAAATCACCTGAACCATATTATGTCTTCTCATACTACATCAGATAAAATGCTATTTTCATCTTTCTCTTTCACAAATATTTTCCAGTTTTGGAATCATATCTGGAAGTATCCTGCATTGTCATCTATATCAACCCATTTGGTTAAAAGATCGTTGTATTTGGAAAGAAGTTGATTAATAACAAATTCAAAAATATAAAAGTATTCTTCAGTTATTCAGATCACATCATAAATATAAATTTGTTTTAGGATGTTTAGTTTTAGGTTTATTTCTTTTTCTTCTTCTTTGAGTTCAAGGTATTTGTAATAAAGAAGAAACCCAAAAAGACTTTCTCTAATTAGGGCAAAAATTCCCATTATACTTTGAGATGAATATCATTGTGTTAAATTAGGTTTTTGTTCTTTTAAAAGTTTAAGAAAATCAAGCCATAGCCAAAGATCAAAAGAATAAATATTTTCTTTTATAGTTGAAATATCAGCTGAGGTAAACTCTGTGGAATACAAACTTTTTTTGTTATTACCAGCTAACTGAAAAAGATACTGATAAGTTTTTTCAATAACTTTTTCGTCGCTAAGTTTTACAAAATTTGATACCTGTTTTCCAAATCTTTTTTTGAAGTTGTTCAATATATCTTTGTTCTGGATGTATAATTTAATATCTTTGGTGCAGATATCCTGTAAAAGGATTGAAACAAAATTCTGATCAAATAATTTTAGAAGGAAACTGTTTGATCTTATTTGTTTATAATCTGATTTGTATGGTAGTTTGAATCTTTCTTTTCAGGATTTTACATTTTCAAATGCAGATCTGTAATAAAATACATTTTTGCTGTAATTATAAAGCAGGCTTCCATAAAAAAATATTGAGTCCTGTTTATTTCAGTCCAGATTTTTTCATCAAGATAGTTGCTGAATTAAATTTTTTCTGAATATTCTATGAAAAAAACTGTCTCACCTTGCAATCCAGAATCATCCAACAAAGGTAAGATAAAAATTAATAAGTTTTTCGGTAGCAGCTGATTCTTTTTTTAGTTTATCAGGTATTTTAATGTTTTCCATATCTTCTACCTCTCAGATAGCTGACATTAATTCATCAAGTTCTTCTTCTGAGGTGTAATCAGTAGATGTTTTGAATTTTTGGGTGATGAATTTTTTGATACCAACAAAATAGTTGTTTTTGAAATGTTTGTAATCAGTAATATAGTGGAGGAATTCTTCAAGTTTTTCATCTGATTTCAGGAAGCTTGCAAGATAATCATCCAGAACATTTTTTTCATATATTTCCTGAATGATTAGTTCTACTACCTTGAAGCAGTCCTGTTCATCGAAAAGGTATCTAAGTAAAACATCAACTGGTAAAACTCATTTTATAATTTTTTTGTCAGTTTCTGTAAGAAAGTATGATCTGGAATATAAATAATAATTGTTTATAAACTCTTTGTATAATTTTGCATTGTTTTTTTTGTTTATCTCGTCCTGAAATATCCAGTTATAGAAATCCTGTTCGTTTTCATTTTCTACATAAAATATTTTATTTATTTTCTTGTAAAAGTAAAACAACATAAAAAATACCTGAATTTCTTTTAGAAGATAATTTTTCAAAGGTTTTATATCTTTTTCATAATCAACATAGTGTTTGGAGGAAATGCAGGTATAATAATAAAAATTAAAGAATAAATCTATGAACCATTTGTAGTTTTCTTTGTCGTTGGAGTAAGGAAAAACTTTTATTCTTGAGGCAAACACAAAGGTAAGAAAATATATAGTAAGAATAAAATTAATATAAAATTTTGGGTCATAGTTTCTGAATTTGTCTTTCATATATATGGAACAAACAAGAGATACTACACTTCAGATATTAGAAGGAGAGAAAAATCTATATCAGTTGAAATTTGCAACTACTCAATAGGCATAATAAAAATCTGACTCTTTTTGTTTAAGTTTGGTCTGATTTCCAAATCATACTTTTACATCAAAACTATCCAGTGAAATATCAAAAAGATTTAATTTGTAGTTTTCTACAATCTTTCTGTTTACCACTGAAAAAAACTGTTTTGAGGATATGAAAGATACAAACATACTAGCAGGATTGATAGGTTGATTAATCACATCTTCAGGAAAAAGAGAAATCAAAATTCTTTTGAAAAGTTTCATATTTTGTGTTATTTTTTAAATGATAATTGTCCAGAAAAATAATTATTTATTACCAAAAATCAATAATACCTTAATTATAATTCAAAATGCACCACCATATGATTATAATAGAAACCTATAT
>CAZWWJ010000027.1:0-10054 GCA_964637495.1 uncultured Candidatus Peribacteria bacterium
ACTGGAAAAGTCTTCATTGAGAAAAAGCTCAAGAAGATAGAGATAGATTAGAAAACCTAAAAAACACATTGTAATTTATTCTTTTTTGATTATCTTATGATACATAAGAAAATATATTTAAAATATAATAAAAAATAACTTGAATCAAAATAATTTCATAAAAGAAAGTATTATATGGTGAGAAAACAATCAAGTTAATTTTTGAAGCATACAGGCAAGACAGGAGTATTTCTGATGAAAATATGACAAGCTGGTTTTTGATCTTGGTAAAAAATTTTCTTTTTTGAGAGAGTGAGTAATGTTTGAATTTCTTTTTTATCTTGCCAAGAATAACTGATTTGAAATAAATTATGATGAGGTTGCTTCATTATTGGATGTAAGTAACAAAAAAGCAAGAAGGATTTTAAGTTACCTAAAACAAAAAAAGGTAATTTTTTTGCTCAAAAAATTTGATGACATAGGCTACAAATATAAGATATATTTTTATGATAATTGATTCAGGAATTATATTTTGAAAAATTTTTTGGATGCAGAGTACAGAAATGATAACTGATTTCTTTTTGAGGGTTTTGTTATATCAAATATCTTAAAAAAATGAATCAAAGAGAAAAACATTTTTTATCGACAGGATGAAAACAAAAAAGAAGTAGATCTTATTATTAATCAAAAAAACAAGCTGTTAGCAGTTGAAATAAAGTACAAAAACAAATTTAGAGAGAAAGACATAGATTCACTTAAATATTTTTCTGCTAAGTTTCTTTCAGTTCCGTTTTTGGTAAATACTACCTTGGAGTGATATTATCAAGGAGTAAATTTTGTAAATCCTTTTTATGATTTTGTTAAAGAATATTCTTTGCAATAGTTTGTGAAACAGTTTTATCCAGAGGAGATGGAATTATTTTTTCCGGAGTAGGGCTTAATATGTGATCGGCAAGACAGATAGCAGCATTTATTTTCATATCTTCTGTGATTGAAGTTACTTTATTTTTCAAAGCTCATTTGAATACTCAAGGGAAAACTAATACATTGTTTAATTGATTTGGATAATCAGATCTTCAAGTTGCAATTATTTTTGCACCAGCGTCTGCTGCATCTTCTGGCATAATTTCAGGTACAGGGTTTGCCATTGCAAATATCATAGGGTCTTTGTTCATTGATTTAATATCCTCTTTGGTTAAAGCATTGGCAACACTAACTCATATAAAAACATCTTTGTTTTTACAGGCATCTGAGAGGTTTCAGCTGATATCATCTTTGTTTGTAATTTCAAGAATTTTTTGTTTTTCTTGATTAAGGTCGCTTCTTTTTGATGAAATAATTCATTTACTATCACATACAATGATGTCTTCTACACCAAAGCTTTTTAGAAGTTTTACAATTGCAATTCCAGCAGCTCCAAGTCAGTTTATAACAACTTTTATTTCTGATTTTTCCTTTTCTGTTATTTTTAGTCAGTTTATTAGTCCTGCTAAGGTTACTATTGCTGTTCAGTGTTGGTCATCGTGGAACACAGGAATGTCCAGCTCGTTTTTTAATCTTTCTTCAATATAAAAACAGTTTGGTGCAGCAATATCCTCTAGGTTGATACCGCCAAATCAGTTGGATATTTTCTTGATTGTATCTACAACTTCGTCAGGGTCCTGAGTGTTTAGAATCACAGGGAAGGCATTTACTTCTCAAAATTCCTTGAATAAAACACATTTTCACTCCATTACGGGAAGGCTTGCTTTGTCTTGTATGTTACCAAGTCCAAGTACAGCACTTCCATCGCTTATTACAGCTATAGTATTTCATTTAAGAGTGTAGTCATAAATTTTTTCAGGTTTTTCATAAATTTCTCTGCAAGGTTGTGCAACTCCAGGACTATATGCAGTACTAAGGTCGTGTTGAGTTTCTACAGGAATTTTGGAGGTGGTTTCAAGTTTTCACTGATTTTTTTGATGTAGTTCTAAGCTTTCTTCAAAATAGTTCATAGTATTTTTTTAGATAATAAATTTAATTTCTTATAAATATAGTTATTTAACATTCAACCACAAAAATTAAAAAACAAAAAACTCTTGATTTTTTTTAAAAAAAATAATTAATAGTAGTTACGGATAAAATATTTAGTATTTAGTAAAAAATTGTGTATAATGTTAATAATGGCAATCCAAACTTTCTTTGTTGTGATAATAATTATTAATTTTGCTAAAAACAGGAGAGTTTTGGATTGATCTATTAAACAGTATTAACAAGATAATATAATATCATACCAAAGCTCTCCTGTATATTAAAACAGAGAGAGCTTTTTTAATTTATATATTAAAATATATTCTAATGGAATCAAGAACAAAATTAGAAACAGTACCTAATAGTTGAGATAGTAAGGAGTTTCAAGACCATAGTAGAGAAGGAAGTATATTATCTGGTTTGTCTAATCATTTTGATAAGGAGGCAATGAATTCTTTAATTAGGAGTTTTGATAATATGATTGTTTCTCAAAGAACTTTTTCGGATATCCCTGAAACTATTACTATACCTAAAATGCAGTTTAGTTGTAATGTTTTCAAATGATATAAAGTTAGATATCCTTCTTTGGTGATCAAAGCTTTGGAAGAACTATATGCTGAATATAATTCTTCTTTTGATGATTTGATACAAAAAAATACAGAATGGGATGAAGATTATCAATATAGTTATGATAATAATCAAAATCCAGTAAATTATTTTTGTCAGATAGATATGACTTGAATTCCTCAAGAATTTTTGGATCAAGTAGAAAAATGATTTTATACGAAAGAACAGGTGAAAGCTATCTTAAGAAATAGAATATTTGAATTTGAGAATTCTCTTGCTATGTCAGGGCTTTTAAGTAATATGTTTGCAAAAGAAGGTGAATCTTTTTTTTGAGAAAAACTATGAGAAGTTCTTGAAGGTATAAGAAAAAAATTTGGAAAGCCTATAGCTATTCTTACAGTAACAGATGAAAAATACAATGCTTTGAAAAAAGAAGAATTCTGACAGGAAGAAGATGAGGAGTTGGATTCAGATAGAGTAAGAAAATTGACCTGATTTGATACTTTATTGTCTCCGGACGAATTTAAAAAAATACTAGAAAAAAATGGTGGTGAGGCGCCTTATATAGTTTATGTAAGATCTTCAATTCCAAATACCAATTTAAGAAGACCTGGTAGTGAAGATTATAATCAATTACTTGAAGATGATATGGTAAGAAAAGCTGTAAGAAAAAATTCAATATCACTGAATGTTGATAAACCATCTATGGAAGAAGAAGAAAAAATAAATGATACCAAAGAATATCAGTTAGAAATGTGAATGAGTTACCCAATTTCTGATTTAGCTGATTTTTTTTCTGAAGATTTTGCAGATTATCTGAAAAATGGTAAACCACCGAAAAAATCAAATGTTTCTAAATATGATGCCTGGGAGGGAGATCGTTTATCCAAGAATTTCAAAAAATTTCTTGAAGAAAAATGAATTTCTCCTTCGGCGGTAGAGAATGGAGAAATAGAAATTAGAGCTAAACCTCTAAAGGAATCTTATTGATGTTATGGACATATTAAGTGAACCTTAGATAATAAAAAATTTAGGCAAGAATTAAGTAAGGAAATATCTCGTAGAGGAAGTTATGTTATTCAGCTTGAAATGCCACAACCTACAATTACAAATGAATATGATGATCAACAATTTATGTTTATAGACAGAGTGTTTTTTGGATATAATCAAAGTAAATGAGAGGAAGTTTTTATGGGTTGATTTAGATCTCTTATGCCAGTAGATTCTGTTGAAGCCAAAAAATGAAGAAATCATTGAAATGAAAATACACATTGGGTTGAAATTACAAATTAGCTTATTAAACTAAAAAAAATTTAGTTGTTTATATAAAATTAATGAGCTTTGATGACAAAACTTTAGATCAAATTGTTTCAAATTCGTGTGAGTTTATAAAATATCAAACAGACCCTGGAAATGAAAATGAACTAAACTCATTGTTGGAAAAAATAAAATCATATTTGTCTGAGTTTACAATAGAGGAGTTTGAAAAAGAAGGTTCAAGAAGTATTTTAGTATATAATTGCCAAACCAGACCTGAAAAGTTTAAAGTAATTTTAAATGGTCATCTTGATGTGATACCAGGAAAAGAATCCCAGTACTTTCCCATTATAGAAGGTGATTATCTTTATTGAGTTGGTGCAATGGATATGAAATCCAATGTTGCTTGTCTGTTGGAGGTGTATAAAAATATGGCAAATAAAGTAGATTATCCTTTGTGACTTCAAATAGTAACAGACGAAGAAGTTGGAGGTTTCAATTGAACAAAATATCAGATAGAAAATTGAATAAATGCTGATTTTGTGATAGCTTCGGAAACCACCTGATTTGATATAGTAAACAAAGCCAAATGAATTATGTGGCTTAAAGTAAATTTTTATGGTGAAACAGCTCATTGAGCTTATCCATGGAACTGAACAAATGCTGTTTTGAAAGCAACCAGGTTCATAAACAAGCTTCATGAAAAATATCCAAATCCTTCTTTTGATACCTGGCAAACAACTATTAATATTTCAAGCATCTCTTCTTCTAATCAAAGTTTTAATAAAATTCCTGATGATTGTGAGGTTAGAATGGATGTTCGTTATACCCCAGAAAACAAAGATATTTTATATCAAGATATTTTGGATATAGCAGGAGATGCAGAAGTTCAAAAGATAGTTGATGAACCTTGTTTGGATGTGTCTGAAAATAATGAATTTCTACAGTTTTTAAAAGAAAATACAGAAGATGTTATTAAGAATAATATAAGATTTTATGGTGCAAATGGTTCTTCTGATGCAAGACATTTTTCAAGAATAGGTTCTCCTTGAGTAGAATTCTGACCGGTAGGGTGATGAATATGAACTGATGTTGAATGGATATATATTCCAAGTTTAAAAAATTATTATGATATACTTGAAAAGTTTTTGTTAGCAATTGATGAATAAAACTTTTGTCAAAAATTTAATAAAGTAGTCAAGTAACAATTACAAAAAGAATCTCAAAGATTTTCTCACCAACAGAATACAAGAAAATTCCAATATTTTCCCCAACTCAAGGAATTATAAGTATAATTATTATTCAGATAAGGATATACAGAAGGTAAGATTCAATTTTTTTTGCAAGTTCTGGATTGAAAAATTTTATTATTCTAAATCAATCTAAAGGGGGAAGCGGCAACAAATTAAACAAAGCAAGAATAATATTAATTATACTAAAAATAAAAAAAAACTGCAAAAACAAATCTTCGTAATGATACAGGATAACAGGATTTTCTATTCCTGTAATTATTCAGTATAAAGCAACAACAAAAACTCAAAGTACAGCAAGGATGATATTTGAAAAAGGACCAGCAATAGCTACAAGAAATTGATCTCTAAGAGGTCTTTTATAGTATACTGGATTTGTGGTAACTGGTTTTCACCATCAAAAATTTATTAAAAAAACAAAAACAAATCCAAGTATATCTATGTGTTTTAAAGGGTTTGAAGATACTCTTCACTGAATTTTTGGTGTTGGATCTCAAAGTTGATGTGAAACATAAGCATGAGAAAATTCATGTATTGAAATTGATATCAGAAAAACAATTCCAAGAAAAACAATTTCAACTATTTCAAAGTTAAGCATTCCAAGAGGTGTTTTTGTTAAAATGAATTTTAGTTGTTTTCAATACTTTCGTTAATAAATTCTATGAAATTATCAAAATCAAATAATGTATCCATTTTAAGTTCAGGTCTGTATGATAGTATTATTTCATTGAGATGCTCTTTCATAAAAAGGTAACTATACATCCTTTCTGGATAATTTATTCCAATGCTTTCTTCTATATTGATTGAGCCGTATTTTTTTCAGAAAAGAACAAAAGGAACTTCTTCTTTGAATTCTTCGTGGATGTTTTCTAATATTTCAGTTCTGTTATCTTCTGTTGTAAAATACTGTGATATGTTGGATGCAATGTTACTGTTAACATATCAGGAAGGATTTATACTTGGTGTACTAGAAAGAAATATATTGGAAATATCGTCTCTGAGTCACATTTCAATGCCTCTAATTATTATATCATAATTTTTGGTTTGCAAACTTCAGTCAAAATTTCATGCGTCTTCATATTCTCTAAAATTAAAGAACTTAGCTATTTCTTCTTCCTGAAGTATTTCTTTTATTTTTTCCGCAAGGAAGTCATTAATCTCGTCTTTGTAATAAATAATATCTATTTCTAATTCATCATATTCAGCTTCCGTTTCTCTTACTGGTTGTTCCTGATAATGTACTGTAATGTCATATAAAATATTACTATCATCATCTTCATATCATCTTACTATATAGTTATTTTCTCAGGTTTGTATATTTTGATATTGTTCAGAGATGTTATAATCTGCTGTATTTCACTGATCGTATTCTGTTAGAAAATATTCATTATCTTCATTTGCTTGTATTGATATTTCATCATAACTTTGGTCAAGTTCAAAAGATAAATTGAAAAAATCATCAAATTCCTCAAGGTAAAATTCTCATCCGGATTGTCATCAGGTAAGATTGTTAGGCAAAGTATCTAGCTTGATTTCTTCTTCCTGTGGCTGTGTTATTTCTTGTTTTTTATCTTCCAAGAGCTCAGAGATATTGTGTTCAGGAAGATCTATATCAAAAATGAATCTATCTTCTATGAAATAATCCTGATAATCTTTTTCATAAATTTTTTCTCGTAGCAAATTAGTAAGTGCTTGTCTGATGTTTGAATTTAATTTTTCGGAATCTATATTATAAAACATAGATGCAAAATTGTTAAGAATTATCTGATTTTCTTCAAATCATGCCAGATTTTCATAATTAATGTAAGTATCTATTATTTCTGTAGTTTCTGAGTATTGTTTTAGTTCATCAAAACTTTCAAAAGAAATTACCTGATAATATCTAATATAACTGTTTTCGCAATTGGATAGGTCGAACATAATACTGTTTGGATCGGTTATATCCTGTTGAAGATTTCAGCAACTTGTTCAAACAGGCTGAACTCAAAAATTCTCAGTATACTCTTGTAAATTACTTCAACTAAGATAGTGCTGAGGTAGTATATAATTATGAAAAAAAATTTCATTATCTCTACTAGAGTTTGGGAATGTTATTGTAAGTTTTTCTTCTTCTTGGTTTTTATCAATTTCCAGATCCTGGTATGGCTGTAGGTGTCATATATCTCGCTTGTTTTCTTTGATTATATTTTTGTAAGTAAAATAAATATCATCAATATTAACTTCTTCACCATCAAGCCATTCTTTTCAGTTTTTGACTGTTATTTCAAACTCTCTGTAATTGTCTGTTTCTATACTACAAAGATTTTCTTCAAATTCAATCTGTGTGCCGTCTACATAAGGTTCTTTACATCAATCAAACAAGAAATTCTGGAAAAATTTTTCTTCTCAGGAATTTCAGATATAAGGTAGATATCATATATTGCCAACTGTTCAATGCACAAAAGTACCTCATCTGACAGGAGTTTCTTCAGAAGAGGTGTCTGCATACACATAAACTATATATATTGTTGTAAGCACCCAAAGAATTATAAATGAAATGTAGGTGTACTTAAAAAGCTTCCAAGAAGTTATTTTCATACTAGTCTACATAAGGTAAAAATATGCTTGCTATGATAAAAACTACAAAAGCAACTATAGTAGTTTTTTTAAGTGTTCCCTCTATGCTTTTTTTACTTCCGTATTCACCTCATCATCCCATACCTGCAACTCAAACTCCAAGACCTCCCTTAGGACTCATTAATAATAAAGAAATAATGAAACTAACTCCTGCAAGTACCCATATAATAGTTAGAAATACTCCCATTTTCTTAGTTAATAAATTAAAATATAAAATTAATATACTATGTATTTTTAATCATTTAAAAAAATTTTTCAACTTGAAAATTAATTTTTTATGAATAATATTTTTAATAAGCTCTGGTAGGTGATACTTCTAATAAAAAACAGGAGAGGAAAGTCCCAACACAAGAAAAGGGTAGCTGATAACATCAGCTGCATCTCCGGTAAGGGGTAAAGGCAAGTGCCACAGAAACGCAAACTATCCAGCTTGATGCTGGAGAAAGGTGCAACGTTGAGGTGTTCCTAAGCCTGTTAAGGCAGGGCTACTCATCCTGAGTCCGATTGATATCGGGCCAGTGGTAAACCCTACCCAGTGCAAGCTTACTTTGTTTATAAAACAAAGGTAGTGCTAGATCCCGAATATAATTCGGGCTAGACAAATTTCACCTTAAAACAGAATTGGGCTTATTACCAGAGCTTTTTTTGTTTAAAATTATTTTGCTTGAATTTTATTTGATTTTGAATATCAAAGTTAAATAATTTAATTTTATAAAAAATTTATGGGAAAGCTTGATAAAAAAAAGTATATAGTTGTTACAGGTGGTGTTCTGTCATGACTTGGTAAGTGAGTTACTGCAGCCTGACTTTGACAGCTTTTTTCTGATCAGTACAAAATTTCTCCAATCAAGATGGATGGTTATCTTAATTCAGATCCAGGTACTATGAATCCTATAGAGCACTGAGAAGTTTTTGTTTTGGAGGATGGTAAAGAAGTGGATATGGATTTTGGACATTATGAAAGATTCCTTGGGCAGGATGCTTCCTGAATTCAAAGTATTACAATGTGAAAAATATTTGAGCAAATAAGAGAAAAAGAAAGAAACTGAGATTTTCTTGGAAAAACAGTTCAGTTTGTTCCACATGTAACAAATCATATACAGGATCAAGTAGAAAAAATAGCAGAGGATGTAGATTCAGATATTGTGATAGTTGAAGTATGAGGAACAGTATGAGATTTAGAAAACGAATTATATTTAGAAGGCTTGAGGCAACTAAGGTCGAGAGTTTGAGATGAAAACATTTGTTATGTTCATTTAACATTTGTTCCAATTCCTTACTGAACCAAGGAACCCAAAACAAAGCCAACGCAACAAAGTGTAGGTTTGTTGCAGCAGAAATGAATATGGCCGGATTTTATAATAGCAAGGTGCGAACAGGAGTTGGATGAATCATCTAAAGAAAAAATAGCATTATTTTCTAATATTAGTTCAGAAAATGTTTTTTCAGCACCAGACTTGGACAGTATATATGAAATACCTCATGTATTTGAAAAACAAAATTTGCACAAAAAAATTGCTTCCAAAATATCACTTCCTGTTCCTGAACCCAAAAAGTTGAGGGTATGGAATGATCTTTTACAAGAAAATTTTAAAGAAGAGGTTACAATAGCGATAGCCTGAAAATATACAGAACTTGAGGATTCTTATGCAAGTGTTGTAGAGGCTTTGAAACATAGCTGATACCATTTGGGGATAAAGGTAAATATTGACTTTATTGAAACTTCTGATGAAGAAAGCTTCCACAAATTAAAAGATATTGATGGGTTGATAATACCGTGATGATTTGGGGCAAGATGAGTAGAATGAAAAATAAAAGCAATTAATTATGTAAGAGAACACAATATTCCTTTTCTTGGAATTTGTTACGGTTTGCAACTTTTGGTAATAGAGTTTTTAAGGAATGTTTGTGGCATATCTGAAGCTTCTTCTTATGAGTTTGATAATGCAAATCCAGAGGCTGCAATAACAATGCTTGATGAACAGAAAAATATCAGCAAATATTGAGGTACAATGAGGCTTTGATCCTATAAAGCTGAACTTCAGGAAGGTTATATTAAAAAGCTATATCAGAAATTTCATTTAGGATGGCGGGAAAATCAGAAATTTATAGTATCTGAAAGGCACAGACACAGGTATGAGGTAAATCCGGGTGTTGTAGATATTCTAAAAGAAAATCAGCTTAGAATAGTTTGAAGGTCTCTTGAAAGAAATTTAGTAGAGTTTATAGAATACAATGATCATATCTATTTTGTAGCAACTCAATGACATCCGGAGCTTAAATCTAAGCTTGAAAGGCCAGCTCCACTATTTTATTGATTAGTAGAAGCATCTTTACAAAGAAAACAACAGTCAAGATTAATAAATATTTAAAAA
>CAZWWJ010000028.1:0-9387 GCA_964637495.1 uncultured Candidatus Peribacteria bacterium
TTTGTCTTATACTACCAAGATATTCATTAACAAACTTATTTTCTTCATGATTTCTCATATCCTACTCCCTAAAAATCTAAACTAGCATAATATATTGAAAAAAAAGTCTATGTCAACTTAATATATCTAATTTTCGGGGTAGAAAGTTTGATACAAATCAGTATATATATAGTTGTTATTTTAAATCCTAAAAAACAAAAATGAAAAATATACCTCAGAATTTTCTAAAAGTTATCAAACATATACCTTCTTTGTCTATATGAGTAATCACGGGAGTGATAGCTTTTCTTCTAATTCATTGATTTACTGACTATGGGATAATCTACTGAAATATGTGAGAAACTTATAAGAATGCTGAATTTTATTCAAATATTGTTATGTCTGCTCTTATCTGAATATTTATAGCTTCAAGTTTTTACAAAATATATTTGTTCAGTGATTTTTCTGCCAAACAAAACTCTACCTGAATAATATGAAGTTTTCTTTGAATAATTACAGTAGGCTGTCCTGCCTGTGCTCTAACAGTTGGTTCTTATATTTGACTTGGAGGGATACTTACTTCTATGCCTTTCTTTGGAATGGAAATCAAAATTATTGGTATTCTAATAATGCTTGTTGGAATATTTTTTACACTAAAAGACCTTGAAACATGCAAAATAAGTATTAAAAACAGTAATAATTCAAAAAACTAAAAACTTCATAATGAAAAGAAATGTTTTGTTTGTCTGTGCATTACCCTTAGAAATCAAAGAAATTAAAAAAAACATCAAAAGGTTCAATTTCAAATATATCAATACTTTTTTCCTTTCTACAGGACAGTGAAATTATAATATGATATTTCATCTTACAAGGTTTCTTGAAAGCAATCCTATAGATTTTGTGGTAAATATTGGAGTATGCGGCTATATCAATACCAGCAAACAGTATATTCAAGTAGCAAGAAGCTATAATATAAACACCTACCACGAAAAAATAATACCATCACCTTTTTGGTTAACCACTCCGGAAAATGTTGCCTGCAGCGAAACAATTATTTACAACAAAGAATTTCTTTGAAGCAACAATTTTGTAGATATGGAAAGTTTTGGATTTGAATTTGTACTGGAAAAACTTAATATACCAAGAATCTGCCTAAAAATACCTTTTGATGAAGTATGAAACAACACAAACTCCCTAGGGAAAAAGGATCTTATAACGTTGCTTACCAATTTTAATTATTATGATATGCTTTCTGAAGTAAACAATTACCTTGAAAAACTCCCACCTCCTGAAAACAACTTGGAACATATAAAGAATCACTTCAAACTAACACATCAGGAACATCAGAAACTAAAATTTTTTGCAAAAAAATACGAAGCTGTTACCAAACAAAACTTTGAAGATTTTTTTGAAAACAATAAAAACAAAACCAAAAAAGAATTTTTAGAAAAACTTTATCAAATATAAAAAGACCGGTCTCTTATTGAAACCGGCCTTATTAACAACAACATAGGTATTATTCCAAGACTACTCCCTAAATTCACTAAGTGTTTCTTTCAATAAATTGTTGATTCACTCTTCTATTTCTTCTGTTAATTCTTTTTGCTCAATAATTTTGTTTTGTAATTCCTGATATCCTGAATCCATTTTCTCTTGCATTAATTTCTCGAAATCCAGAATTTTTTCAGGAGATATTTCATCAAAATATCCATTTGTACCAGCGTAAATAACAACAGCTTGTTTGGCAAAACTTATTGGAGAGTGCGGTCATTGCTTCAATAATTCAACCAGTCTTTTTCCTCTTTCTATTTTCTTCTGAGTTGCTTCATCCAGATCAGAAGCAAACTGTGCAAAAGCTTCAAGCTCTCTGTAAGTTGCCAGTTCTAGTCTTAATTTTCAAGATACTTTTTTGATTATTTTTGTCTGAGCAGATCCTCCAACTCTGGATACAGAGTTTCCTACATTAATTGCTGGCCTAACTCCTGAATAGAAAAGATTTGACTCCAGGAATATCTGTCCATCAGTAATAGATATCACATTGGTTGGTACATATGCACTAAGATCACCTGCTTGGGTCTCAATTATTGGCAAAGCAGTCAAAGAACCACCACCATGCTCATCATTTAACCTTGCAGCTCTTTCCAGAAGTCTAGAATGTAGATAGAACACATCTCCAGGATAAGCTTCTCTTCCAGGAGGTCTTCTAAGTAGCAAAGAAATCTCTCTGTATGCATTAGCATGTTTAGAAAGATCATCATAAACAACCAATGCATCTTTACCCTGATCCATAAAGTATTCACCTATAGCACAACCTAGGTAAGGAGCAATATACTGAGCCACTGCTGGATCAGAAGCAGAAGCACTTACCACTACTGTATAATCCATAGCTCCATTTTCCTTTAGAGTTTCTACTATTCTTCTTATTTTGGACTCTTTCTGTCATATTGCAACATATATACAGTAAGTTCACTGATTTTTCTGATTAAGAATTGTATCTATAGTTAGAGTTGTTTTTCATGTTTGTCTGTCACCTATTATCAGTTCTCTTTGTCATCTTCCTATTGGTATCATACTATCAACTGGTTTAACTCCTGTCTGCAAAGGTGTATCAACGCTTTGCCTTACCATAATACTTGGAGCAACTCTTTCTATAGAATACGACTTTGATCAGCTTATCTGACCCTTTCCATCTATTGGATTACCAAGACCATCTACTACTCTTCCAAGATAGTCTTCTCATATGTTTACACTTAGAATTTCTCCTGAAGAGTTAACTATATCTCATTGAGAAATTTTTGAATAATCTCCAAGTACCAATACTCAAACAGTGTCCTCATACAGATCAAGTATCAAACCTTTAGTTCAGTTTTCAAAAGTTACCACCTCTGATAATACTGCATCTTCAAGTCAGGTAACTGTAGCAACTCAATCTTTTACTTCCAGAACTTCTCACTTTTTAGAAAAGTTTTCATCCAAAGTTTTATTTTCTATATTCTCCTGAATATTTTTCAGTATATCCTGTGCTGTGCTCATTAGAGTTTTTTAACTTTTAAATTTAGTCCAGTAAATTATTCAAGTCTTTTTGCAAATTTCTTTTGTAATAATAACCTTCTCATTTCAAAAATATACCATTATATTCTTTGTCTTCTACAAACTGCAGCTCTGCTGCTCAAAGTTTATTTTTAACATAATTATCAAGCTTGTCTTTAATATCTGGATCCTTTGATACAACATAAACATTTTTTGTATAATCAGGGTTTTTTTCTTTTATTTTTTTCATAAGTGAAGATATGTCTCTTAGATTCAATTTATCCAGCCTTTGCAAAAATATAATAAGATTATAAACCTCCTGATTTTCTTCTCTTATAGACTCCTGAATTGAAGTTCTTTTCAAGGATGATTTATATTTTTTTAACAAAAAAAACACAGCAAAAAAACAGTGCAAAAGATAATCAATATCATCTACATCATCAAAATATTTTTCTACTAATTTTTTGTTTGTTATATGCATTAATTGATCCAATACAAGCTAAATTTTACCTTTGCTTTTTGATATCTTTGAGCAAAGAGCTAAGATATTCATCCTGAAGGCTTTTGTCTTCCTGAAACAGTTTATTTACCACAACTTTTACTGTTTCTTTTACACCCTGTTCTCGATTTTCTTCAAGTTCCTTCTCTTTTTGAGAAGCTTTCTGTTTTGCATCTTCTATTATATCCTCTGCTTTCTGATTTGCTGACTCTATTATCTTGTCTTTTTCCTGCTTAGCAGTCTGCTCTGCTTCATTAATTATTGATTTTTTGTGTTCCAGGGCTTCATCCACTATTGATTTTGACTTTTGGTTTGCTTCTTCTATAATATTTTCGTATTCTTGTTCTGCATTTTTGATCCTGTCCAGAAGTTTTTTTCTTTCTTCTACTGCAGCTAATATTTTATCACCAAAAAAATACTTAAATATATAGAAAAATATTACAAGATTTACTATTTGAAAAATTACCTGCAAGACTTGGTTTTCAATACCCATTTTTTTATATTATATTTTTTAAATTGTTTACATAAGCATAATTGCAACTATCAGTGCAAAAATTGCAGTAGCTTCTGCAAATGCTATAGGTAAAATTGCTGCTATAAAATAGTTCTTTTCCATTTCCGGATTTCTTGATAAAGCGTCTAACCAGCCTTTACCTACTAATCCTATTCATATACCTGCTCAAAGTACACCTACCATTGCTATTCCTGCTCATAATACTGCCATATCCATTTTGCTTTTTCTTATTAAATAAATAAATATTTAGCAACAAAATGGCTTAGTGAACATGCTCAGCCATTTTGAAATATAAACACACAAGTAGTGCGAACACAAATGCCTGTATAAATGCAACAAGTGTTTCAAAGATTAGAACCACCACTGACACTAATATACCCAGTGGGAAGAACATCTCTATCAAGGCAAAAGCCAGAGTAATAAGCACTACTCATGCGAATATATTTCAAAACAACCTCAGAGTCAAAGATACAACCTTAGCTATTTCAGATACAAGTTCTATCAATCCAACAAATATTCCTATAAAAACATCACCTATTTTTGCAAAAACTTTTTTGGTTGAATCCACATTCTCAACCATTCAAATTCATTTATACCCAAAGAATTTCTCTATAAACTTAAAACCATTCTGCTGGAATCCATATGCAAGAGCCCAAACAACACCCACCACAGCTAGAATTCAATTAAACATAATATCTGTTGAAACAGGCCTGAACAGATTGTTTTCATAGATAAAAGGAATTGCAAGTACTATTACATCCCCAAACAACCCAAAAAGGTTTATCCACAAAATATAAAAGAACAAAAAAAGCACATAATTCATTGCCTGTCTTGGCAAACTTCATCATATACCTTCAAAGAATTCAACTATCTTTTCTACAAACACATCTATAATTGTTACAAACAAATTAGCAGGATTCTTTGATCTAATATAATTATAAGCTGCCACAAAAATCAAAAAAAACACTGTAGCTACTACAGATGTTACCATTGTGGAAGATATAGTTATCCCAAATACTTCAAATGCCTTTTCCGGAGTTACACTTGGCAGCTTAATATCCATGTTCTGTTTTTTGCTTCTTAAACTTGTAAATTAATCTTCATAGAAAACCAAGGAGCCGTGGAGTCAAAAATCTCTACCCCCTAAATACTAAGTGGGTGGCTCGATCCCGATCACACTATCGGAATATACCGGCCCCCTTTATACCGGGTGATGTGGAGGAGATATAATTTGACTCACCAGCTCCTTAGTGTTACATTACTATTTATAAAGTTATAAAAATAATTTTCAAGAGATTTTAACAATTAATCAAACTAACAACTTGATTTTTAATCTTTTTTTGCTATATTGAAATAAAGTCAATACAAAATTTATATTTTTAAAAACAAATAAATGAACAAAGAAGCAAACATATTAACAAGAAACCCTAAGGAACAAGATGATACGAACCATAACAAAGCAAAAGAAAATCAGGTAAGTAATGAAATAACACAATTACTTGGAAACAGTTTCAATCCACTAATAGAAGAAATTACTAAAAACATTGATTTGGATTTTATAACAAATGTGGTGGATTATAGGACTAAACAGCTTTTTTTTCTTTTTTTGCAATGAAGTGCAAAATATAGCCAACTTATAAATCAACTCAAAAAAAGCACCGAAATTGTAGAAAAACATGATTATCAAATAAAAGAAGAAAACCTTTCTGAAGAAAAAAAAGAACCTCAGTATGACTTAAATGCACCTTATCTGTATAGAGAATTAAGTAAGCTACAAAATACAATAAAAGCCAATTTAGAAAATCAACTTCAGAGTTTACTAAAATATGCAGAAATCAAAAACCTTTTAGATTTATATATAGAATGAGAAGTTTCAGAAGAAACTTTTTTTGAAAAAATTACAGAAATTCAAAGAAACTCACAAGACCCTGAAACAAGAATGATACAGGAAGATATAGATTTTTTTAAAAAATTTGTTGGATTAAGATTCTAATTTTTGAGTTCAACTACCTTATCCCATATCTGCATAGACTGTATTTGATGGCTGTGAGTTACCACATAGAATTTTATATTATTCTGGTTGATAAAATCCTCCAAAATCACACTTACCTTACCAACGGTTTCAGCATCCAGATTGTTTATTGTTTCATCAAGAAAAAGAAACTTGCATCTTAGGAAGCTTGCTATAGCAAGTATCCACGCAATTTTCAGAACAGTTGTTTGTCCTCAGCTCAGAGATTTTACCGGTCTTTGTCAGTATTTATCTTTTATATTGATTTCCAGCTCCAGTTTTTCACTTGCTTTTCTTTCAAGATCAAAACTTACCTCAAAATCCACAACATTAGAAAGTATAGTATTAATCACCTGCTCCAGTTGAGGCAAAAAATCATCAAGAATAACAAGCATTAATTCTTTTGAAAATACTATATACAAATCAGAAAGTATTTTCTCGTCTTCCTGCAATTTCTTTATTTCTAATTTGGACTGTTGATAATCCTGAATTATTCAGGAAATATCCTGCAGGAGTTTGTAAACATTATTCATATAACCTTCCAAACTCTCAATTTTTTTAATATCCAAAGAAGAAATTTTTCATTCTGTTTCTTTCAGCTGCTTAGTGTATGACTCAAGTTGATTTTGAGTTTCCTGAATTTGAGAATCAAGATTTTCTATATCTTTGTTTATTCAGACTAATTTTTGTTGGTATTCTTCCAGCTTTTCTAGTTGCTGTTCCATTTTGTAAACCTCCTGATGAATGTCTTTTATCTGCTGGTCCAGTTCTTTATACTCCTGATACTGACTTTCAAAAGTTTTCCAGTTTATTTTTGAAAAAAACTCCCTTAGGTTATCAAGTTTTTTTTGATTTTCTTGTTTTTTTTGTGTAATTTTTTGTTTTTGAACCGAATAATCTAATTGATTTATTTCTTCTTGAATTTTTTGCTTTTGTTGCTGAATATCATCAAAAAAATCCTTGAAAACTTCCTCGGGATTGTTTTCTATTTTTTCTTTCTTGGCTTCTAATTCTTTCTTTTCTTGTTTTTTGCTTTCTAAGTTTTTATCAATTTCTTCGTTGTTCCATTTTTCTAATAAACTGTTTTTTTCTTTTTCAAGTTCTTTCTTTTGAGAATTTATCTGATTTATGGTATCTTCTTTTATTTGATCAAGGTAAGGGCAATTATCTTTAATTTTATCACAATAGAATGTTTTTTGAGTTTTGATGTCATTGTCTATCTTATCAATTCTTTCATTTATTGAATCTAGCTGATTCTTGAAATTAGTTTTTTTTTCCTCCAAAGAAGTTATATCTGCATCTATTTTGGTGATTTTACTTTCCAAAGAAGACTTATATGTTTGTTTTTTTTCCTGAAGCATTTTTGAAGAAGTGGTTTCATTTTCTATATCAAGATCCTGTAATTTTTCTGTTAATTTAGTATAGTTTGACTCCAGATTTCTAAGCTCCAGATCAGCATTCTCTATAGAAGAAGAAAGATTTTTTCATTCTGATTTTAAGTTGTGAAGCTTTTGATATGCTTCATAAATATCGTTTACTTCATACCCATAATCTGAAAAAAGTTGATAATTTATGCTTTTTTCTATTTGATTTTGTTTTTCTAACAAAGAGTTTTTCTTCTCCTGCAAAGACTTTATTTTATTCTTATCAATGCTTTGTACAAAATCCTCAAGTTGTTTTTTCTCTGCTTGTTTTTGTTTTTTGGTCTCCTCAAGATTTGAAATTTTTTCTTCAGTTGATTTTATTTGATTTTTCAGATTTTCTTTTTGAGTTATTAGTTCCTGATAGTTTCTTTTTTGGGTATCAAAATGAATTTTGGCATTATCAAAATCCTGAAAATCAACCTCGTCCATACTGAACTCTTTAATTGATATTTTATCCTGAAAATAAACAGTTTCATCTATAAAAGATTTGGTATTTTCTGAAAAAAACTCCTGAATATTTTCTATATTGTTTGAGCTTAACTCTTTTATCTTGGAATGTAGTTTATTATCGTATATTGATAAATCCTGTTTTGCTTTGATATAAGTCTGTACTTGTTTTTTGTTATCAAGTATTATATCTTTTGCGTGATCAATACCTATCAAATTAAAAATATTTTTAAATACATTAATTCTTTCAGCTGGTGTTAACTGGAAAATATTTTCTCACTCCTGCATTAGAAAATTAGTGTTCAAAAAAACATGTCTTGGCGGCAAAAGTTCATCCAAATGTTTTTGAGCTTCTGCTGAAGATTTAAATTTAATTTCTTCTAATATTTCATCAGGTAAGTTACCTATAATATCATAATTTTTTGTTATTACTTCTTCATTTTGATTACCTATATATCAGTTAATTTCTTCTACAGAAGAGTTTATTTTGTAAACATAAGTTGTTACACTTTCTCATCAAGCCTTGGTTGGTTTCAAAAATCTTGAAATCAAAAATATTTCCTGATTTATTTCAAAAATTATTTTAATAAATCCCTGGTTAGAATTTTTGTTAAGCATTGCCCTACTGGAATACTTATACAATCAAAATAATGGACCATCAAAGAAAATAAAACTTTTTCAGCTTCATATAGGAGCTTTAATAAGATATTTTCAGTGCCAGAAATTCAAACTTAATGCTGAATTCTCAAAAGGTCAAATATTTTGATAACTTACAAAAAGTATATTCATAAATTCTTTTTCTATATAAATTAGTTTTCATAATATACAACTACTATAATTTTTCAAGGATAATAAATTTACTAAAAATTTTAGATTTTTTTATTTGCAAAATTTTTTTTTATTTTTATACTATATATATAGAAATTTTATCTGATAAATATAAACAAAAAATGAACAATTTGGAACCTAATAATCTTAGCCAACCTGAAATTGAAAGATATAGTGATCAAATTGATGGAGTTGATGATAGGATAAATGAAATAACCAAGCAATTTGTAAGCGATTTAACAGATGTACTTATTCAAAATAACTTCACAGAAGCAGCAAATGATGCCACAATTCAAGAAGCTGCAAACGATGAGGAATATATATGAAGTTTTGAATCAAATGCAACAATAGACCTTCCAGAAGAACTAAAAGCATAAACAACAAAAACTATCCATTAATAAAAACACAGCAAAAGCTGTGATTTTTCATTTAGATATTTCTTTAAAAATTTTTAATTAAAAAACTTATATTAAAAATTAATATAAAATGTGGACAGTTTAAGAAACTTCCACATTATTTTTAATTTTCTTTGAACAGTAATAATTAAAAGAGGCAAAGCAGGCAAAACCATTTTTAAAAACACTCTTAATAGAGAAGTGGTCCATCCGCACCTTCCGATACGGATACCTTGTTACGACTTCACCCCAGTCGCTGG
>CAZWWJ010000029.1:0-9062 GCA_964637495.1 uncultured Candidatus Peribacteria bacterium
TTCAACTTTTTTGGTCTTGATTTTGGAAGCAATATCTTTATTTTTTGGTAAGTTTAGTTTATCTAATAAATTTTCTACCATGAAAGCAGTAATCAATATTTCTCAAAGAAAAGCAAAACAAAGAGCACATACAGGTACTCACCTACTCCATCAGGAACTTAGAAAAATAATACCTGGCACCAAACAAGCTGGTTCACTTGTAGAAGAGGACTATATTAGATTTGATTTTACTTCTTCTAATGCTTTGGACAACAATCAAATAAAACAAATTGAAGAAAACATCAACACTTTGATCAAAGAAGGACTTGATGTGCATACCAAAGAAATGAGCTTACAGGAAGCCATAAACAACTGAGCAATAGCATTTTTTGAAGAAAAATATCAGGATACTGTCAGAGTTGTTACTATCTGAGAAAACGACCCTGTATCAATTGAGCTTTGTGGAGGTACTCATATTGATAATACCGGGAATATTTGAGCTTTCAAAGTTATTGGACAGGAAGCAGTAGCAAGCTGAATCAGAAGAATAATAGCAGTTACTTGACCAAAAGTTACAGAAAAATTCCACGAACAACAATCAGTTATGGAAAGAATATGAGAAACTCTAAAAACTCCTGTTCCAAAAATTGAAGAGAAAATCAATAAACTAATAAAAGAAAACAAAGAACTACAACAAGAGAAAGAAAAGCTTGAAAACAATCTTATTCTAAGTAATCTCACAGGATTCCCTGCAGATTCTTCAAACTCATTTGATAAAATAATTAACACTACTCAAAGTAAAGTACTTTCCACCATAAACTTCAAAAAGATTTCTCAGCTTATCAAAGATGCATTTCCGGAAGAAAACATCCTTGTTTATTCCAATGAATGAAATTTTGTAATCCATACACCAAAGCAGGACATCAAAGCAAAAGATCTTTTGCAGGAATATGGTCTAAAATGAGGAGGACCAGATTTTTTTGTGCAGTGAAAAGACGAAAATATAAAAAATCTTATCGGTTAACTTTCAACAGTTTATATAACACAATAACCAATCAATGAGTTCTAAAACAAACTTTTTAAAAAAGTCTTTTTTGATAATTTTAATAATTCTTATTTTACTGTTTTTAGGATTAATATATTTAAGTAATCTTTCTTTTAGCTGATTTGTTATAGAAACTTATAATATTATTACCTGAACAAGTTTCTGAATAATTTTGTTTCTACTATTGTATCTTGTTCGTCCGCTAATTATGCTACCTGCGGTTGTTCTAAGTATACTTTCAGGAATGCTTTATGGACAAGAATGATGAATATGGATACATATTGCTTTCTTTATTGCTTTGGTAGGAAGTCTTATAAGTGCATCTTTTGCTTATTTTCTTGCAAGAACCTATGGAAGCAAAATAATACCCAACACCCAAAAGAAAAACCTTTCTGGGTTCAAAAGCAAAATTCAAGAAAACTCTTTCCGGTGAGTACTTTTATTAAGATTTAGTCTTTCTCCTTTTGATATTACAAGCTATGCTGCCTGAGTTCTTGGAGTAAGATTCAGCGGATTTTTCTTCTGAAGTTTAATTGGAAACATTCCAGTTATTTATACAATGGTTTTGATAGGTTCATCAATAAACATTGTTGAGCTTGTTGCTATAATTGAAGGTGAAAAGAATTTAGATATAAATATAGAACTTCTTGTATTGTGAATCACAATTTTTGTGATAATATATTTTTTATCAAAACTAATTGCCTGATGGTCTAATTCATCAAAATAATTTTTATTTGATCACTCTTGCAACTGTTATCATTCAGACAACAAACACACGATTTTGAGACAGTATCTTTAAATCAAACTCTTCCAACAAAGAGTTTAGTTGTTCCTTGGTATATAATTTAGTACAACCAGGCTCAAATTTTTCAAACAAAAAATTTATACTAGAAAAACAAAACTCAAAATCCACTATTATTATTTCTCCACCATTTTTACAAACTCTTTTCATTTCACTAATAGCTTTTCTATGGTCAGGATAGTGGTGGAAAGATTCGGTACTTAATACATAATCAAATTTATCATCCTCAAACTCCATATTCTATACACTTTGTAAAGAAACCAAAGATTCTGAAAGCTTTTTTCTTGCTTTTTCCAGCATATTTTCTGATATATCAATCCCATAAAGTGTGTTGTTAGTATTTTTTTCCAGTTCAAGCAACAAATTTCAAGTACCACAACCAACATCCAGAATTAACTGATTTTCTTCTTTGCTTATTTTCTTATAAACTGGAGTCTGCAAATTTTTCATAAACCACTGAAACATAGGAGTATCATACCATCCCGCAATTTTGTTAAAAAAATTTATATTTTCTTTATTTTTATCCATTTGGTTATTGTGTTAAATTCTGGATAACTTCATCATATACATTTGCAGGAAAAGCTCAAGGTATAAGTATAAATTCACCTGTTTCTTTATTTGCTATTACATTTCAAGGAGTTCATGTTACTCCAAATATTTGCTGTCATTCTTGTAAATGTTCTTGTTGAGTTTCATCAAACCTTCATTCTTCTATACAAGAATCAAACTCATCTGAATCTATACCAATATCATCTGCTAATTCACTCCAGGCATTTCTGTCTCCAATATCATCAAGTTCATATAGTTTTTCTATATATTCAAAGTATTGATCTTTTGTACCCATATCTTCTACACACAAAATACCTTCAGCTCATTCTTCTGAAACAGGAGACTGTACAGGAAAATGTCTATAAATCCATGATATCTCTTCCTCATACTCATCCATAACCTCTTTTACTGTTCAATCTTCATGTTGTCTTTGGCAAAACGGACACATTATATCAGAATATTCTATCCATACTAATTCAGTTCATTCTTCATTCTGAATATAAGTGGATTCCATTATTTCTTCCAACACAGAGACTTCTACTTCTCAAACTTCTGCTGGATCCGGAAGATTATCATACTCTATAGCATCTTCTTCTTGTTCAGAAGTTTCAGCTTCCTGAACTGATAACTCATCCTCTTCTCATCCTTGTATTCATTCCTGTTCAAGCATCTGTTGCAGTTGATTATATTGTTGTTGCTGAAAATCTTCAGAAGTATAAAGTTGCTCAGCTATTTCATAATTTTCTTCTCCTCCATATTCCAATGCATTATGATAAACAATTTCTTCTTCCAAATTGCTTATTTCTTGTTGATATGTGTTAGTCATAGCATCTGTTTTTTGTTCCATTATTATGTAATTTGCCCCAACCACTATGATTCCTACTACTATAATAATTATTATTAGATTAATCATATTATTTTTTTCCATTTTAATTAACTTAACATATAAATTATTTTATCTCAGCTCCATAAGGACCTTCAGTAAAAACATCATTTTCAACCATATCTTCTGGAGAAACCTTTTGTTCATCATATTCTACTGTTGCTATATTTTTCAATGCATCAACATCTGCTGATTCTACTCAATACATTCAGGTAAGTGCATTACTTATTATTCTTGGACAGTTAACAGCACAAAACATACCAGATATTTCCAACTCAACTACTTCAAGATCAGAATCTTTGTCTTCTCAATTGGAAGTTGTATCTTCACCAATTTGTTCTTCATCATGTGTCTGAATCTCTTGTTCTTCTTGTCCTTCTTCGTTTGTGGATTGAAATGATTCCTGAAGCAAAGAATATCAATTTACCAAATTATATCATCCAACCACTATTATTATCAAAGCAAGCACCCTAAATACAAGCTTTCACACAACTCATTTCAAAAATGCTGTAACTACTCATATTCACATAAGAGGTATAGTATTACCTAGAGCAAAAGCCAACATTACTCAACCTCCAACAAAAAAGCTTCAGGTAGAAACAGCAAATAATTGTGCCGCCAGAGTAAAACCGCAAGGAAGAAAAAAAGTAACAGCACCTATTCCTGCAGAATAAAATCCAGAAGATAGATTTTCAAGTTTTTGCTTCAAAGACCCAAAAACACCAGAAGGAAGTGATGGTGAAAAAGATGCAAGTTTGGGAGATATACCTAATATATTTATTCACAGCTGTAACATAACTAAACCTACCACCACGAACATTATTCAGTAAGCAAAACTACTAATTCCAATAAGATTTCATATTACTCCAAGAATTCCTCCAAGGACAAAGAAAGATAAAAGTCTGGAAATATGAAAAACTCACTGTAATTTAATATTTTCTGATGATGAGTACTTATCTTTCCAGTGCGCTGACATACTTGCTAGGATACCACCTATTATAGCCATACAAGTAGAAACTCAGGCTACAAGTCATATCAAAAACCATCCTCCTATAGAAGTAATCCCCATCAAATCAAATCAATACACAAACTCTGTATATCCACTAATTCTTAAAACAAAATATGCAATCATCACTACTAATACTCCAACCAAAACATCTCTGTAAACAGTTATATCATCTGTAAATACAGGCTTTTTTTCTTCTCATAAATCATAGCCAAACTCACGAAGTTTTTCACGGATTTTTGTTTCATCTGGTTTGTCTTTCTGATAAGTTATTACTGCTTGATTATTCTTCAGATCCACATCAACTTTTTTTATTCATTTGATATTATTCAAAGCTTCTTCCACATTCAATACACAAGCTTTACAGTGCATTCATTTTATTGGGATTGTAATTTTTTTCATTTTTGTTTATTTAAGAGTTAAATTTGAACAAATTGAATACCTATTCCCACAAGAATAAGCAAACTCATAGTAATAATAATTCTCTGAAACGGAATAAATCTTCAGTTAGTTAATTTCTTAAGTTTCTTGTTTATCCGTGAACTTGCCAAAACAATAATTCCTCAAACCACAGCTGCTATCCATGACAGATTCAAAGCATAAGTGTTATTTAGTAAACTTCCATAATCACCTGCCATAGAAATATATAAAGGATATATATGATCACCAACAAAAGGTATAGTAGAAACAACAGTAATAATATAAAAGAATACAACTACAACCAGATCCTGATAACCAAAATATTTTGTTTTCAAAATATTTGCCATCCAAAGTCATATTGTCATAGCAAATGCTCCTATAAAAAGAGCTACAACAGCCGGAGAAACTCAAAGCCATACCGCTATACCTCCGGCTATTCAAGCTCAAGTGGCACACAAAGGACAATGAGCATAACTATACCCAAAACTTCGTATAATACCAAACAAAGCAATAACCATTTTTATATACTTATTCAGTTTTTCGGTGTTCATATCAATCTTGTGTTAATTTATAAATATTAAAAGGTTCTTTCCTACCCGGCATACCAGGACTTCCTGAAGGCATTCCAGGCATTGCTATTCATTCCCAGTCTTTTTCTTCATCTATTATTTCTTCTATTTGTTCCAAAGGTATATGTCCTTCTACTACATAATCTCCTACTATAGTAGTATGACAGCTCCTTAAATCATTCGGAATATCCATTTCTTGCTTTTTCATAGAAAGCTTGGTATCAGAAACCACTTCTCTTTGTATTTTGGCATCTGTTTCTCTTTCCATATAATTAGCATATACAGCACAACAACCACAGTCTGGTGTTTTATATACAGTTATCTCTTTTTGTGAAGTCAGAGGAAAGTCTGTTTCACTTTCAGCTCTTGCCACAAAAAACAATAATACAATTAACCCAATCAATAATAATCAAACATATAAATATGCATTTTTTAGTAACTTTTTTATTCCATACAACATTTTAGTAATTGTTTAATAGATAAAAATACTGATTTTTTACCTGATTGTCTTTGAGTATCTCAAGAATCTTCATTTACTTCCATTTCCTTACCAATATTTCCCAAAGAATTATTAAGTTCTTCTTTGTCCTCTTCTGACAGCTTTTCTTGATTAAAATTATTTGAATTCAGACTCCAGAACATACCATACTGCTCTGCTGCTTCTTGATACATTTGTTCTGCTTGATTGATGTTTCCTTCATGATATAATTTGTTTGCAACTTCATATAATCTCATAGAAGTAGCAAGAAAATGTTTTGACATACACCATTTTTCACTATCATCATCCTCCTTTACTATGACTTTCATAAATTTTTTTCTTGTTTCCCTTACACTTTCAAGCATTTGTAAGTACTTTTTTTTATGAGTTTTTGCATAAGAAAAGAAACAGTGCTCCTCTAAGCTTACCAAATTCATCAAAGCAACACTTAGATCTTGAGTATCACTAATATCAAGATTAGTAACATCTACCTCTTGATTGTTCTCCAACTGTTCTTCTGCCATTTTTAAAAAGTTTAATATATAAATTAATTAATAAGTTTTAATCTAAGAGAGTTCATAACCACACTAATACTAGACAAAGCCATAGCAAGTCCTGCAAACATTGGATTCAGAATTATACCCCAGACAGGATAAATCAATCCAGCTGCCACAGGTATCAATGCAATATTATAAACAAAAGCCCAGAAAAGATTCTGTTTAATCACTCTCATAGTTTTGGTTCATGTTTCAAAAAGAGTTTGAATCTTTCAGATATTGTTTCAAAGCAATACTACATCTCCACTTCATATTGCAATATCACTTCAACTACCAACAGCTACTGAAATATCAGCTAGGCTCAAACTAGGACTATCATTAATTCCATCTCATACCATCATTACTTTTCTTCCATCTTGCTGATACTCCTGAATTTTTTGATATTTTTGATCCGGAAGCATTTCAGAATAAAAACCTGTAACTCACATTCTGTTAGCAACATTTTCTACTACTTCACTGCTGTCACCTGATACTATCCAGGTATTAATTCACCTATTATGCAAAAAACTAATTAATTCTTTGCTTTGAGGATTTATTTTATCTTCCAGAAGAAAAACTGCTTCAAGATTTTCTCCATAAGCCACCCCAACAACTGTTTTTCATCATTCTTTCAGATGTTTATAATCACTGGCCTGATCAATCTGGTTTTTACTCAAAAACTCCAGACTTCATATCAGCAAAGGGGTATTTTTATATACTGCTTTTATTCATCCTCCAGATACATTTTCAAAGTTTTCCAGCTCAATGTCTAATTGGAAATCTTTGTCCTGTTCTAAGTAATTAGTAATACTTTTTGCAATGGGATGAGTAGATTTTTTTTCTGCAAGGTATACAATTTTTTTGATTTCAGTTTCTTCCAAAGTATTTTGGGTATATATATCTTCAACTACTTCAAATTCTCACATAGTCAAAGTTCCTGTTTTATCAAAAAACACATCACTTATTTTACTTATATTTTCAAAAACCTCAGGAGATTTTACAAGTAATCCCTTATTAGCTGACTTTCAGAGTCCCACGGTCAACGCTGTAGGAGTAGCAAGTCACAAAGCACAAGGACAAGCTATTACAAGTACACTTATAGAAGTTAACAAAGCATAATTAAACCTAGGATCAGGTCACCACAAAAACCATACAACAAAAGTTATTACAGCTACTGTTATCACCAAAGGTACAAAGTAAGAACTTACAAGATCTGCAATATTCTGAACTGCAGGTTTTCTTGATTGAGCCTGTTGAATTAACTTAACAATATTATCTAGTACCGAATTACCCGGCTTGGTAGTTACCTTTGCAATTATATATCAGTTATTATTAACACTTCATGCAAAAATTTTATCATCTACCATCTTGTTGGCAGGTTTACTTTCTCAGGTAATTGCAGATTCATCAAAATCTCACTCTCCTTTGATTATCAAAGCATCTGCAGGAACTTTTTCACCGGGTTTGATTACAATATTGTCTTCCAGATTCAATTTATCAATATCTACTTGCTTTTCTTCATTGTCTATCATAACTATTGCTTTTTTTTCCTGCATAGAGATAAGCTTGTTTACTGCTCACTTAGTTGATTTTTTGGCCTTTTCTTCAAGATACCTTCATGTTATTATAAAAGCTGCTATACCTGCTGCTGCCTCAAAATATACAGGTAATTCATCAGTAATCTGCAGGAAAAATCCTGGAAAAAGTATCCCTGCGATTGATACCAAAAAAGCAGCCAAAGTTCCCAATCAAACTAATACATTCATATTAAAAACTCACTTCAACAATGATTTGATACAAGAACGATAAATATAAAATCCGCTCCAGAACATTACAATTGCAGTAAACACAAACTGTATCCCATAATTAAGCCACAAAGGAATTTGTCTAACAAAATCTTCTGTCCAAGGCATATGTAATCACATTGCCAAAAACACTACTACAGCAGTCAATACCAAAGCAACTACCATCTTCCAGAAAAAAAGATCAATTTCTTTGTTTTCTTCTGATTCAATATTGTCTTCAGATTCAGCTTCAAGTATTGGATATCCAAGATCTTGAGCTTGTTGTTTTATCTTATTCAAAGTTATTTTATTTGGATCGTACTCCAAAAATATACTATGATTTGCATAAGTTACATTGATTTGCTGAATTCAGTCATTTTTGGATAAACTATTTTGCAAAGCTGTTGCACAACCTCCACACTCCATTCATTTTACTTTTCATTCAAATTTTTCCATTTCCTGATTGTTTATTTTTTCTAAATACAAAAAAAACACTTTGCCTGAAAGCATTTCTGATACATAGCACAAATAAATTATTTTTGTTTCCAAAAAATCAAAATCAAAAAATGTACTATGTATCAGAACATAGACAAAGTGTTTTTAGTTCAACATCAAAACTATACCAACCATATCTGCAAAAGAAAATGTTTTGTTTGCAGTAATTTTAGGGGGATCTTTGTTGGAAGTTATAACAATTTCTGGTTGTTGAACTGATTGAATTTTAGCTTGAAAATCTCCGTTTCACTCAGACTCTTCTGGTTCTGGTTCAGACTCAGAAAGAGCAAAATATTCTACTTCCTCATCTACACAATATATATGATGGTCATGGCTGTGTTCTTCCATATATTCACATTCTTCACCACCACAATTGGAAAATTCACTAATAGACCGAAAATAATCATCCATAAAACTTTTGTTGGCAAAGGCCAAGGTAGAAAATAAGTGTACCAATATCATTAACATTACCAACAAAACTCTCATTTTATGCTATTTTTATTAAATTCATATATT
>CAZWWJ010000030.1:0-8919 GCA_964637495.1 uncultured Candidatus Peribacteria bacterium
GAAGATGAAGATGAAGATGAAGAGGACGAAGAAGAGGACGAAGAAGATGAAGAAATTAATGGATGATATGAAACTGAAGAAGTAGAAGAAATTGAATTTGACAGAGATGAATCTGAAGAATAATATCTACAATACATTAAAACAAAAAAAGGAATGAAACTTAAGTTTCATTCCTTTTTTTAAAATAGTTAATTTGATATAACGATTATAAATAATATTAATTCTCTATCTATAAATAATTATTCAACTTCTAATTTTTTACTTGACTCTTTTATTACTTCTTGGAAAACGTCCTCCAAGTTTTTATTCAGATTTTTGGTTTCTTCTTCATACACTATTGTTCATTCATTAAGTATTCCAAACTTGTCTGCAATCTCTTCCACATCAGAAAGAATATGAGTATTGAAAAATATTGTCTTTTGCTTTTCTTTTAACTCTTCCATCAAATTTTTGACCAAAACCCTTCACATAGGATCCAGTCAACTCATTGGTTCATCCCAGAAAATAAGTTCAGGATTATTTATCAAAGATGCAGCCAATCATAGTCTTTGCTTCATTCACTTTGAATAATACTTAACAAGCCTGCCTTTTGCAAATGTTAATCAAAGCTTATCAAGTAACTCCAAAGCATTTAATTCTGCTTCTTGCTTTGTTGATCAAGAAAGCTTTCACATAAAGATTAAAAATTCAAGTCAATTTAGATGATCATAAAAATATGGACTTTCTGGTGCATATCAAATTCTTTTATATAAATTTTCTACTTTATCCTCCTGATTATCAAAAAAGCATACTTTTCATTCATCATACTCCAAAAATCCCAGAATACATTTTAGTAAAGTAGTTTTCCCTGCTCCATTTGGACCAAGAAATCAATATACTTTTCAGGCAGATACACTTAGATTAACGTTTTCCAATACTGTTGTTTTCCTAAAATTTTTTTCAAATGTTTTTTTTAAGTTATTTACTTCAAGAACTTTCATTTAAGCAATATTTATTAAATAAATTATAAAGATATTTTTTCAAGCAAGGATTCCCTTAGATTTTTTTTGTATTCTTCCTGATTTTCAGTTTCCTCAAAATAATTATTAATATTTCAAACATCAAAATTAAACAGCACAAGCATCGCAAAATCTACAATCTCTTCTTTTGTTACATTTTTAAATTCTTCAACTTGTTGTATTTTTTCCCTGAGGAATTCTCCATAATCAACCAAGGAATCTATTTTTATTTCCAACTCTTTTTCAAAATTTTTTTTGTCCAAATTATTTTCCTCTTTTTCAAAACTTTTTTTAAGGAAAGGAATAACCAATCAAACAACTTCATATAAACTTACTTGATAATATGTATAAAATCTATAACAATAAGAAACTATCCTAAAATCATCTATGTTTTTTAGTAAAAACATTAACAAATAAGAAATTTCTGTATTGCTTGCTTGAGATTTTTTAATTTCTCAAGCCACTGCCTGAGCTTTTTGTTGATTATCTTCTACTTCCTGAACATCCTCCTCGCTTGCCTCAGCTACTTGTTCACTTACATCATTTGTTTCTACATTTTCCGAAAATTTTTCACTCATTTATTAAATTTTCCAAGTAAATTACACAGATTTTATACATTTAATCTTGAATTTCAATAAAAAATAATTATACTGATTAATGCAAATGGTGAGGTGCCAGAGCGGTCGAATGGGGCTCCCTGCTAAGGAGTTGGCCGGCTGTGCCGGCCCGAGGGTTCGAATCCCTCCCTCACCGTATTGATTGCTTTTCTATGAGAGGCACCGTAGCTCAGCAGGTTAGAGCGGCGCTCTCATAAGGCGCAGGCCGGTGGTTCGAGTCCACCCGGTGCCACCACATAAAAGTATTTTTTTATTTTAAACTAAAAATGAATTTAATACCTAAAAATCACTTCTATGGCTAAGAAATGAGATAGAGTAATTGTAGGACTTGTTTGTACAGAAAGTGGGAGACAAAATTATGTAACAGAGATCAATAAGGCAAAAACCTGAAAAATAACTTTGAAAAAATACTCCCCTACTCTAAGGAAACACACACAACACAAAATAAAGTACAAGCTAAAATAATATTTATATAATAAAAAAATTCTTAATAATGCTTAGAATAAGACTTGCAAGAGCTGGTAGACACAAAACATTCTTTTTCAGAATAGTATTAACTGAGCATACTAAACCTGTTAACTCAGGATTTAAATCTATACTTGGATGGCATGATCCTGTAAAGAAACAATCAGAGGCAAATGTTGAAAAAATAAAGGAATATATTAAAAATGGTGCTAAACCAAGTGAAAGAGTTGCTAGAATACTTTATAACCTATCAGGAGATGAATTCTTCCAGAATTTTTATACAATGAAAGATATCCAGAGAGCTCCTAAGAAAAAAGAATAATCTATTATTTATTGGTAAAAAAACTAAATGCCTTTTGCTGGTCCTAACACCATTGAAGATCTTATTCTTATTATTCTTGCATTAGTAGTTATCATCATATTCTGAGGAGCTATCTATGCTTTTGTTGTTGCAATTTTTCAATTAATATTCTCAAAATGAGATTGAGAAAAAATCAAAAAAGCCTGGAATAATATAAGGTATATGCTTCTTTGAGTAATTCTTTCCATTATTTTGCTTTTCATTGCGCCATTACTTTTTCAAATTTTGCAAATACCAGGATACGAAGTGTACACAGCTGAAAATATTTTTGATAAAGCCATTGAGATATTTGAGATAGTTATTGAAGCAATACAACAATGAGCAGTTGAAGAAGCACCAGCACCAAGTTCTTGACCTTGATGAGGTGGTGGTTTATAAAATAAATTATAATATAACTTGGTATATTAATGATTAACAAATTCCCAAAAAAAGCATATAAAAAATGGAATAGGTTTGATAAATTCGAAAAAGGATTTATTGTTTATTGTATATTACTCCCAATAATAATACTATCCTTGCCAATAATACAAATAGAAAATCAAAATTTTTATACAGTTAACAGCTATAATATTACAACCTCTGCTATCATTATTTTTTTGATAGCTTTTTTAATTTTACGAAATACAAGCTTCAGATTCAAAAAAATAATAAATATCATTATTTGATTCAGAGAAAATGATGCTTTGTTAAATTTCTGAATTCTTACAATAATTGCTATTTCTTATCTTAGTATTGCAGACACTATACATATAATAAACCAAACTTTTACTACTCAAATTCAGCTGATAACTGGATATTATATAATATTAACAATTATAATAATAGGGCTTGTATGGAATCTTTTTTTAGCGTTAAATTTTACTAAGGATAGAAAGAAAAACAAAATAGTTAATGTAATTCAAAAATGAGGAGATGAAGATAAAAATCCAAAAGAAGATCTAAAATGACTATTTGAAGAAAAATAAAAAACTAAAAATTTACAAATACATATTTTTTTATGTTCAAACTTAAAAGTAACTACTCTCCTACATGAGACCAACCTGAGGCTATAGAAAAAATATACAATAATTTTTCTAATGACCAAAATATAGTAACTTTGTTAGGTGCTACAGGAACCTGAAAAACTTTCACAATGGCAAATCTTATTCAAAAAATACAAAAACCAACTCTTATTATGTCTCACAATAAAACTCTTGCAGCACAACTTGCCACAGAATTCAAATATTTTTTTCCTGAAAATGCAGTACATTATTTTGTTTCATACTTTGATTATTACCAACCTGAAGCTTATATCCCAAATGCTGATATGTATATAGAAAAAGAAAGTTCAATAAACAAAGAAATAGAAATGTTTAGACTTTCTACTATGGCAAGTTTACTTTCAAGAGAAGATGTGATAGTAGTGGCCTCAGTATCTTCTCTTTATTGACTTTGATCAAAAGATGTTTTTGAAAAAAATAGCATTAATATTGAAGTTTGAAAAGAATATGATTTTGAGGAACTCAAGAAAAATTTAATTAATATGCAGTACAAACCAGTTCAGGGAAAAATAGAGCCATGAATGTTTGAATTCAGATGAGATGTACTGGATGTTTTTTCAAGTATCGAAAACATCTTGTACAGAATTATTTTTGATGAGAATGAAGTGGAATTCATAGAAGTTAAAGATTCTACAACATTCAAATCCAAAGGTACCAAACAAAAAATCACTATACGACCTGCAACCCAATTCCTTCAGGATATGAATTATCTTGATAATATAATTGAAAAAATAAAAGCAGAACTTGATGAACAAGTAAAACACTTCAAAAAACAATGAAAAGAACTTGAGGCAAATAGGCTTGAAAAAAGAGTAACTTATGATATAAAAATGATCCAGCAAACAGGCTATACTAACTGAATAGAAAACTATTCTATGTATTTTGATCAAAGATCTCCCGGACAACCACCAAATACTATTTTTGATTACTTCCCTGATGATTTCCTGTATATTATTGATGAATCACACATGAGCATTCCTCAGTTACAGGCAATGCCCCAAGCAGATTTTTCAAGAAAAGAAACACTAGTTGAACATTGATTTAGACTCCCAAGCGCCAAAGACCACAGACCTCTAAGTTTCAAAGAATTAGAAGCTACTTTGAGATGGAGGCAAGACAAAGAAGCTGCTCCCTGACTTACTCAGGATAGATTCAAAGAAAATGCCAAAACTTTATTTGTTTCTGCTACACCAAGTAACTATGAAATAAGTATATCTTGTGAACTTACTGAACAAATAATTAGACCAACATGACTTCTGGACCCTTACACTTACCTTTATCCAAAGGACTGAAACTACCATAATTTACAAAAAAGCATAGAAAATCTACTAAAGAAAAAACCTTATCTTGAAAAATATCTAAATTGATACTCCAAAGATACAAATCTAAAAGATATATTTATCGATTAATAAAAAAAATGAACATTTTCTTTGAAGAATCCAATTTCTTTTATGGATTTAGTTACAAAGACAAGAAGCTATCAAATCCAAAAACAATAAACTTAGATTTGGAAAACTTATTAATTAGTGACCTCCCAGAAAAAAGTAAAAACAATACCTTCCTTCTTAATGAAAACAGGTTTGTATTTCAAAATTTTTTGATACAAGAAAGTACTAATGAAAAGTTAACAATGTCTTATTTAAATCAGATTCTTGAGAAAAAAAAAACAAAAATTTATGAAACTAACTGAAATATTGGGTATTTTCTTTTTTACAATATAAACGATATTATAGTAAACCAGGAAAGAAAAAATTATGTTATTGGTGAAAGTGGAAATATTATGTTCAACTTAAATATTGCATATCTTGATATAGAAACTTCCACTATTTTCAAATCTTTTTATGGAAACAAATTTATTGAGGATGTTTTTTTAAATATTTATCCTTCCAGCTTTTTTACTCTTTGATTCCTGAAAAATTCATTTGATAAAAGAAACTTTGCAATGCTTTATATATTTGAAGATTTTGCAAAGCTGATTATAATCAAAAACTGATTTTATGAATATATTTTTAATATTAAACTTTGAATTTCTACTCTGAAAACAATTTTTCAGGAAAACAATATTTTTGACCTTTACCAAAAATCATTTAGTACCAAAGATTTCAACAGTTTCCAAACAAATTTGATAAATGAATGTATGGACTTTTACAGTAACTTCCTGATAAAATGGCTAAAAGACTGTGATATCTTATATCAGGATTTAATTTTATTTTCTGATATAATAAACAACAAATTTTTCCTTGAAAATTTTGGAAAAAAATATACCTATGAAATAATGTGATATGCTATTCCATTCCATTATTCAGAAAAAATCAACTCCAAAGGTAACAAAAACCTCAAAAAAATATTTACTGATGTAATAAGCTACTTAAACACAATAGATTAAATCAGAAATTGAATATAAAAATTCAAAATGATTTGAATTTAAAAAAATATTGTTTATAAAAAAATAATTTACATTAATAAAATAAAATCCATGAAAAAGAAAAATCTTAATACTTCAAAAAATAACAATACAAAAGCTGCAACTATATTAATATCTTTAATAGCAGCTTTCTGAATTTTTGTTGGAGGAATATTTTTTGGACACAATTTTATGCAGGAACAGGAAGTTATTCCTTCTGAAGATAATGATATAAACTGAATTTCAGAAACAGACGACCCAACTCAGGAAAATAACAACAACCAAGAAGACGAAGATGAAACAACTGAAGAACTACAGCTTTATATTTGAGAAGAAGTAAACAAAAAGTGAAAATTAAATCCAATGGATACCATTTGAGGTTATACTCATACACTGGAACTTAATAATTGAAATAAAATTTGACTAAAAAGCAGAACAGTTGTATTGGATGAATACACATGAGAAGTAGAAATACAATGAGAAGTTGAAGAAATAACCCAGGATCTACATATAGTTGAAGTTAATAATATTGAATGAGAAAAATCAGAAACTGAGGAAGAAACAAATGAATACTTTTTCTCAGATTATTGACTACACATTGATTATGCTAACCTTACCTGATATTCTGCTAAAAAAACAGGTAATCAGATTATGCTTGGTGAAGTAATAGATAATGAAGATAACAATGATGAAGAAAATATTAATGAAATAATCAGTATCTCACCTTTTGTATGTGATCCTACAAGTGGTTCCAGAGACTGTGAAATGATGTCCCAAAGATTTTCAAATTTTGAGAATTTTACTTCAGCCAACTGAATTACTTATTACGATATAGCAGAAACACCTCAATGGATATTTTTCAACGATGATATGCGATGATATTATGTTTCTACTCCTTCAGAAGAAGAATTAATACATTACTCACAATATATCAATGTTTTTAATGAAGAAAAGATAAGAACAGAAGTTGAAAACAATATAGAAAATATATGTTTCAAAGAAGATGAAAATATGACAATAGTAGAAGACTTTTCACTAGGTTTAGAAGACAACCTAACTGCAAATATTGAATGAATAAGTTCTGAAGATAATAAGATCTCTTGCAGCATAGAAATAACTATTGGGGAATCAATACTTACAGAAATTAATGAAATTGAAGTTGAAGAAACAAGTGAAGTTGAACATCAAGAAGAAGAAACCTGACAACAAGAATATGATACCTGAGAGACTGCAACAACAACACTTAATCTAAATCTTAGAGAAAATCCATGAACAGAAAATCCTGTGATCACTAATATCCCACAATGAACAGAACTTCAAACAATGGATTCAGATACTTCACTTGAAGACACATGGTATCAGGTAACTTTTGAAAATGATACTGGGTGGGTTTCAGAAATCTGACTTGATTTTGAAGATCAACAACAAGATCAAGATAATGGACAAGAACAAAATAACGAAGAAGATGATTATGATATAGAAATAGATCAAGGAAATATGCAAGAGTTTGAAACTGCAAGAGGATTCAGTTTATATTTTTCTGATTTGATGATTTACTCTTCTGAATTTCTAGAAGAAACCAAAAACCTTTGATTTGACAACACAAATTGTGATTATAAAGTAAATATAACCCATTGGGAAGATGAAGAAGACACGTTAACTAATAATCCTATGATTGAGGTATTTCATTGCGAAATAGAAAAAGATACAGAAGAAATTAGCGGTCCAAATATTCTTTATATGCAATGAGAAGAAAGTTGAGAAGAGTTTCTGATAAGATATGAAGATGAAGCAAGAAATATTGCAGAAAATATAAAAGCTGAGTAAAAATTAAACTATAAATAAAAAACAAATGGAAATAATATTTTTGCTGATAACTACTTTACTACTAGTAATTGTTTATTGGTTTAGAAATAATCTTATTAACAGTAATAAAAAGCATTTTAGTCTTGCTTTGATTTCACTGCTTTGAGGTGCTTTTGCAGCAAGTGTTATTCTAGAAACCATAAAGTATACTAATCTGGACAACATAATACTATACTCTTGAGTTTTCTGACCCTTAATAGAAGAAATATGAAAATTTATAATTGTATATGTTATATACAAAGTTTTCAGGGATTATTTCTCTTCTAACTTATGGTGACTTGGCATGGGGATAATGGTAGGTATATGATTTTGAATTTACGAAAACATAATCTATATAACTTATGGGATTAATGATATACAGATAATACTATACAGAACTATATTTGTTTGATGAATTCTTATTCACCCGTTAACAACCTGAATTTATGGATATATCCTTGCATTTTCTGATAAACTACCAAAACAATTTCCTTTCTGCTTTTCCAAAGAGAAAGAAAAATTCAATAATATAGAAAACCTCAAACAACTTATTAGTTTTATTTACAAAAGCAGCAAAGGATCAATAAAAGCTGTTATCAAATTATTTTTGAATATTTTGATTCTTGATACAACTGTCAAACACATTCTTGGAGAAAAAAGAAATATTAGTAAACATTGACACTGACCTGTAGAAGTAATTTTGGAGTGACTTATGCTTTGAGTATGGATTCATATTATATATAACACACTATTAGGCTATATTTCTGAACCAAATATTTTTCTTGCAATAGTTGGTTCTTTGGTTACCTTGCTAATTACAAGACTTTTTATGAAAATTTATCATAGTAAGTTTATTGGTATTATAATAACTTTAATTATAATTTCTAGCTTCTGGATACCAAGTGAAGATAGTAGTTTGTTAATTATTAGTTTGATTATTTTAATGTTGAGTTTAATAAGTCTATCGTGGGAACTTAATAAAAAAATCAATCAGTAACAGAATTTGTTTTACTTATAGATATTAAGCAAATAAATTAAAAAAATCTGCCAAATTTTTTTAACATATAGTTAAAATATAAATAAAAATGTGGAAGGTTTGAGTCAAACTATCCACTATTTTTTAATTATATTGATATTAAACACAATATCTTTCAGACACAATTAGTTGAGAGATATCTAAATAAAAAAG
>CAZWWJ010000031.1:0-3166 GCA_964637495.1 uncultured Candidatus Peribacteria bacterium
TTTGATATGATTATTCTATGAATGTTGCAGCTTGTGCAAATCTAGTAGTTTATGAAACTATAAGAAAACTATATTATCAATAACAAAATTTTTACTTTTTTCATTTTTTCTTCACAAAAAAACAGAAGTTTGGAATTAATTTTATGTTTGATTTTTTTCAAATTATAATTATAAGGTAGTATTCTAAGAAACTTTATTTTGGTATAATTTATTTAATGAATTATTCAGAATCTATAAGAGAAGGGCAGGAACTAAGTGTTGAGGTGACTTCAGGTATATGAGTTGTAATTGAAGACAAAAGGAAACAGATTCTCTCAGTTGTAGAAAATAATCCAGAACAAAATATCTGGAAGAAAAAATGACAGGAATGATTGATTTTTGGGAAAAAAGAACAACAGGAAATGGCAATTGAAGCTGCTATCAGAGAAGTACAGGAAGAAGCAGGGTTGTGTATTGGTTATGGTGATTTAAAGTTAGAGTGAGATTTAGAATTTATTTATAACAAAAGAAAAAAAATACAGCTTGCAATATTTAGAGCTTTTGTAGATGATTTTTCAGATATTGAACAAATATCAGATGAGGAGATAGGTGCCATAAATGTTACATCTTATAAGGAAATTTTGGAGAAATGGCAAAAAAATAATTCTCTTATAAGACCTTTGACACTAGAAAGTATATATATAGCTCTGAGAAGAAATTGAGAAAAATTTAGGTGTGAAACTCTTCGGGGTTGAGAATATGATGAAAGATATATTTTTGAGCTAGAGAAAATATCTCAAAAAATTTATAATTTACTTAAAGAAAAATGATACTAATCAAACTTGGTTGAGCAGTATTTGCACCAAAAAACAGAGAAAATTATATAGATTACAATTATCTTGAAGAATTCAAAAAAGTTCTTTCTCTTTTTAAAGAACAGATAGTTTTGGTACACTGAACCTGAAATTTTTGACATAATTTTGTTTCAAATTATTGACTTTATCTTTCCAACTATAAACAACTTGAAAAAATATTATCAGGATTTTTTGAATCTATGAACAATATTTTTGATGATTTTCACAGACTAAAATATAATGAACTTAATACGATAAAAACAACACAAAAAAATATAATAATATGAGGTGATATTGAAAAAAACAAAATAATAAGTTCAGATATTATTTTTTCAAAAATCCTTAAAAAATACAATATAAGAAAATCTTTTATATTAACAGATGTTGACTGAGTTTTAGATAATGTCTGAAATATCATAAATTATATTAACAAAACAAATTACAACAAAATAAGTTTTTTTGACAAACACAACGATGTAAGCGGTGCTATGAAAGCCAAGGTAGAAGAAGCCCTAAAAATATGAAAAAAAACTTTGGTTACTAATTGAACAAAATTACAAAATTTTTCAAATATCATAAACTATCATAAAGGTATTTTTACAGAAATAAATTAGTTTTATTGTTGCAAAAAGTATATTTATTGTTTATATTTTAATTATTTAGTATAAACTTTTTTTAAATGAGGAAATCTTTTGAGGGGCAGTACAAAAATGAAAAAGTTTTATTTTTTGGAAGAGAAAATCTTCTAAGGTTTCTTTTGTATAATACCTGAAATATATTTATATTTTTGGGTTTAAGTATTTTTCTTTCCTTTTTTATGTATGTTTTCTTTTCTTTGTTTGTTGCTATTATAGTTTTTACTGTTTTTTTTGTTGTTTTGGTCGCTTCTATGATACTAATTTTCTGGTATCCAACATTTATAATTGTAACCAACAAAAGAATATTGAAGTGGTATAAGCCTTGAATATTTATTAAAGACTCTGATCAGTTAATTATTTATTCTTTGCAAGAATGCATTGTAAATTTCACTTGAATAATTGATAATATACTAAATACCTGAAATATAAAATTTATCTGAAAAGATCAAAATGTGGTAATAGATTTCAGGGGAATAAGTTTACCTGAAGAAGTATCATCTTATGTTTCAAGGCTAAGGGACTATATTGTTGAGAATCAGTATAAGGATTATTATGATCCAAGCTATCTAACAGAATTTTTACCAAGGAAAGAAAGAAAGAAAAGACAAAAATGACAGAAACAATAAAAAATATCATTTATTTTTTTATTGAGTATTTTAGTATTTTTTTGGATAGCTTGTTGGGGTTGACATATTATTTTGTTTATATTCCCTTGTTTTTTTTGGTGTTTGGTTTTTTTGAAACATTTCCGTTCACCTGATATATAATTCCTATGGAAATAATATCTATATGAACAGTAGCAGTAATACAGGATAAGTTACATTTGGTGATTGTTTGAGGAGTCACTCTGTTTGTGGGGGTGTTTCTTGGTATGCTTATGGGGTATTGGCTTTGAAATTGTTTTTTTAGAATTATTTTGTATAAACTTGAATCAAATTATCCAACTATTAGAAATTATCTTCAATTAATTGATGATAAACTTGAAAAACATTCTTCTTATTATTCTTTTCCTATACTTATCAATATTGGTTTTCTAAGGCCATTGCTTTCTGTTCATCTTGGCGCAAGAAAATATAATCTTAAAAGTTATCTAATCTGAAGTCTTATCTGAAGTTTTTTTTATGCTCTGCCAAGAGTGGTGCTTGGGATGTTGCTTGGTATTTTTGGAAGTGTAATTGCACAGTATGCTTCTGTTGGTTATCAATATATTCTTTTTGCTTTGGTGGTTATTATAATACTTGGGTTTATTGTTGATATAAAAAGAACAAAGAATACTTTCAAAAGAAGTTTACCAATGAAAAAAAGTTAAAAATTTTACCTTTTTTTGCTTTTTTTGATATTTTCAATTAAATTATAAATTTTTTCTTTGTGTTTATGATCACATAAAATGAATATTTCCTGTGCAGTAGCTCATTTTTTGGCTATATATTTTATTCAGGTTTCTGTATAATAAGAAAAACTAAATATTTCATGGCTTGATCATTTTTGCTTTCTGTAGATTCTTCCTGGAATTATTCTTTTGATTTCCTGAATTCATTCTATTCTTGAAAGAAGTTTTTTAAATTCATTTAGAATGTTGTGTTCTGTTTTTATTTTTCAGGTTTGGTATTTCATTAATGGATTTTTAGTTGATTTAAACTTAATAAGATTCCAGTTGTTCTAGTTGCTCTTGCCAGTCTTCTTCAATTTCTTCTA
>CAZWWJ010000031.1:3266-8788 GCA_964637495.1 uncultured Candidatus Peribacteria bacterium
GCCATAAGAGCAGAAAAAGCTATAAGGTTTACAAAAACATGAAAAGCAAAGCAATAAAAAAGTGATCCATTTGTTTTATAATATACATATCAAAGTAACAAAGCAAGTATAAATAAGTTTCATATTACCTGCCGTTCAAAATGTATGAAAGCAAATATGAAAGCACCTACAATTATTCCAATTCTGCTGCCATATTTAGCCCATAATGCATTAGTAACAAATCATCTGTATACAAGTTCTTCAATAAATGGTCATAGAATTACAATAACAAAGAAAAGAATAAGATAATCTCGATAAGTCTCAGTAGATATATCAGTTACAACTTCTCATACTTCCTGAGTGCCAAAGAAACCTGGAATATCAACTCAAATTAATGTAACAATAGCCATTATGGCTCAACTAATAAGAATATACAGAAAGTACATTCCAAAAGTATAAACAAAAAGGCTCCGTGTATCTATAAAGAAAAATTGTTTTTTGAAAAAATTATAAATATTGCTAACTGATTCTTTAATGTTAATATTTTTCCATATTATATAAGAAATCAACAAGAACAATAAAACAAAAATATTTTGTAGAATAAAAAGAAATAGAAAGTTAATACTTTCTGGAAAATTTTGGCTGAAAAAATTCATTATTGTTCTTGTTTGCTCATCAAAAAAAGAAGCAAATCAAATTAATGAAAAGTTAAGTCAAACATATAATAAAACAAGTACTATAATTGCTATATCAGTTCTTTTATTTTCCATAGTTTTTATTTAGTTATAAATTACATTTTTTTCTGCTATTGTGATACTGTTTCTTTCATTAAATTCAATGCTTTTAGGAATTAATCAAGCAAGTTTCAAAAGTTTATTTAATTCTTCGCCTGAAAAAATATGATAATATCTTTGATATGTTGTATTATTTTCAGGATCCTTCCAGGGTATATATATATCATTTATCTGATTCAGTCCAATAAGGCTTTTTAGTAAGCTTAATATAATTTGTTTTCTGTATTTTTTCTTGAACCACTTTGTGAAAGCCCAGTTTACCATAATAAGTTTTCATTCATAATTTAAGGATTTATAACAGTTCTTTAAAATAATTAGTCTTTCCTGTTTGTTCGGTATGTGCTGAAAACTTGCAACCATTATTATAACATCATATTTTTGTTGTTGTTCTTCTTCTACAAAATTTTGCATATCCATAGCCCAAAAGGTATGACCAGGATTTTTTTCTTTTGCTAATTTTATCATATTTTCTGATATATCAACTCAAGTGAAATTAATTTGTTTTTCTAGGTGCTGTTTTAGATAATCAAGTAATCTTCAATCACCACATCCAAGTTCCAGTATATTTATACTGTCTTTTTGATATTTTCTTATTTCCTGAAGTATATTATAAAATTCTTTCCAGGGTTTTTTTCTGGAAAGTGAGAAATTTTTTGCCTGAGCATCATAAAAGTTTTTAATGTTAGTTTTGGTATCCATTTTTTTAGAATAAAAGTCAAAAATCCTGGTCTTCTTGGGTTTGTTTTTGTGTGTTACCAAGTTTTACAAGGTCAGAAGTGTTGTATTCAAATTGTTGATCTCCAAAATCAATAACACCATTTTCCAGGAAGTACAGCAGTACCCCAAGCGTCATTTTTACATCGTTTTTACAATAACTTTTAACTTTCTTAAAGGCTTCCTGACTTCAGGTTTTTTGGTATTCTTTTAGGTATTGTTCTCATTCTTGCCCTGAACTAAGGGTTTTCCCAATTCATGTAAGGTTACTTGAAACTTTATCCAGTCAAATTCTTTTACCTGTTAGGTTTCGGATAAACATAAAAAGATCCAAAGATTTTTGATTAAGAATGTTTATTTCTTCATCTCAATAATTTTCAGTATTGTATATGGTAACAGGGTTATCAAAGAATATGTTATTATACCCAACTATCCATCAGTCAAAATCAAGCAAAAAATCAACAAATTTTTTAATAGAGTTTTCATCTACAAGTCTGTATTTCATACTTTTAAAATGATCTTCATTTGAGCATATACTGTATCAGAGCATGAACTTCATTGTTTTTAGGTTGTTTATGTCTCCTACTGTTTCTATATCATATACAAGATAAGGTTTTCCTTCTATATGTTTGTACTTTTCATTGGAAAAACTTTCAAAAAGGCTTTGTGCAATTGTTTTGTTGGAGTTTATTTGTTTTTTTAGTTTTTTTTCTTCTTTTAGTTGTCTGTTAAGTTTGTTGACATGTTCATTGTCAAGGTAAACCTGAATTTTTTCTTTTTCATCAAAAAGATAAAAATTTTCATTCTCCTTAATAATTCTGAATACAGGGGAATTTGATTCAAAAAAATAAACACAATCACCTTCTTTGGTGGAATCTTTTAGAAATTCTTTAAGGTAATTGTATCTTTGAGATTTGAAAAGATTTTTTAGGTTATTAATAAATCATGTTTTTATATTAAAAAGTTCTTCATAACTTAGTTTTTTGTACATTTTTATATTTTTTTGTTAAAAATTATTAACTACTTATAATTATATATTTTTTTTTTACAATATTTTTTGATTTGCATTGTATCTTGAATTAATTTATTTTTTTGTTATAACAATGGTTAATTTAGAATATAAATTAATTGTTATGCAACCAGAACCTGCGATTGCTGAACCTAATGCATTGTTCTATCTGCAATTTTTTGGTATTATGTTTCTATATTTATTACCAGTGATGATAGGAATGTTTAAAAACAAGAAAACCTTACTGCATATAATTGTTCTGAATATATTTGTAGGATGGACATTTATTGGTTGGGTTCTTGCATTTGCTCTGTGTTTTTTGGATGATGGAAGATATACATAATTTATTAGTCTTTTACTATAGAATCAATTAGTTTTATAATTACTTTTTTCTGTTGAAGAGAGAGTCAATCTTCAAATCAACGTAATTCTAAATCAAAAATAATATCGTCTATTATGTCAGTTAATAAATCATAGTCTCTTTGGATTTCATTATCATATTTATTTAAAGTCCTTTTTATCATAGTCTTGAGAGCTCATATTGGAAAAGGACGGAAGCAGTGTCTTTCACCACTGGATAGTACCTGTATTCATTCATAAGTTTGAATATGTTCTAGTGATTTCAAAAGTTTTTTATATCATTCTTTTCTTAGATTGTTTATTTCTTTAGGTCATACTCACATACTTTTAAAGTGTTCTTCTATTTCTTCTATTCTATAAGGACTGTTTTGATCTTCTATCTGAAAATCAAATAAAGATAAATACTCTTCATAAAGATGATATGTTTCAATGCTTGTATTAATTAGTTGTCATTTTGAGAACTGATTATCAGGTCCGGATATAGTTTCCGGGGAAGGTTGTTGCTTTTCTTGAATTCTAGTTTCTTCATATTGGTTTTTTGCTGTACATTTAATTTTATTGTCTATGATTTTAAAGTTAATTTCTATATAATGACCAGGATTATTCTGCTGGAATTCTTCTACTCATTCTAATTGTCATGAATTGATAATATTGTTTATTCTTTTTTCTATTTCTTCATTAATTATTCTTTCAAGTTCTCTAGCTCATGTTTCTGGTGAATATCATTTATTTGATATGTAGTTGATAACATCTTCGTGTACGTTTAGTTTTGCTCTGAAATTAAGTGTTTGAAGGTGCCAGTTAATATCCTGAAGGTGAATTTTAACGATTTCTTTGCAGTCTTTTTGAGTTAGCTCTTCAAAACATATAAAATCATCTATTCTTCCAATAAATTCAGGAGAAAACTCTTCCTGCAAAGCATTTAAATATTTTTGTTCTTCAGGATTTTCTGGTCTTACAAATCCTACCGGATCTGATTCTTGAGTTCATATATTTGAAGTGAAAATAATTATAGTGTTGGATAAGTCAGTATATTTAGAAAAATTCAGGTCTTTATCGTCTTCCTTTCCGCAGGTAAGGGTTATTTGTCAATCATCCATTGCACTTAACAGTGACTGTTTGATACTAAAATGGGCTTTTTCTATTTCGTCAAAAACAATTATTGAAACACCTCAGGTCATTTTTCTTAAACTTTCAGATAAAGTCCCTTGTTTCTTGGCCTCAAAAAAGGGATTGAATAAGTTTATATCAGCAAGAGGAGTTGGTTGTCCATATCATACATAGCTTTTTGGTGCTCCAAACAAATCTCTTTGGGTGTGGTCCTGAGTGTAATTTTGACATTCAATTTTGGTTATAGCATTTTCTCTACCAAACAAAGCTTTAGCCAAGCTTTTGGCTAGCTGAGTTTTTCAAACTCAAGTTGGTCAGGCAAAGAAAAATACTCACAAAGGCCCTTTTCATGGTCTGATAGTGTTTATATTGTCAAAAACAGCATCCACAAGTTTTTGTTTAGCTTTTTCTTGGCCAATAATTTCTTGTCTTAAAGTTTCCAGAACTTCTTTTTTTTCTGGATTTCATATGTCTGGGTCAAGTTCTACTTCTTCTCTTTCTCATTCAAGAAGCTGAAATATTTGACGAGATACTCTTTGCAGTGCTTTTCTGTTATAATTATTATTTCATTCTGCTTGTTTTTGATGTTCTAATTTTTTCATTTATTATGTTTAAAAGATAAATTTGCTAAATTCTTATAAGGTTTTGTTTTTTTATTGTCAATAGTTTTTTTGATTTGTTTTAATTATTTGTTGGTTTAAAAAAAATTTATATTGAAAAAAAGTTTGAAACAAATATATACAAGGTGATTTATATAGTTTAAAATTAAATGTAATGAGATATATTTTTTTAATTGTATTAGGAATTTTGTTATTAGGATTTTATTGATGTGAGGATGAGTTGTCTGAGTGAGCAGTTCAAACTCAGGAAGGTGAAGAAGATGAACAACAACCTGAACAGGAAACTGAAAATGAAATTCAGGAAGAAAATAATGACTTGGTTCAAGTATATTATTTTTGGTGAGATGGTTGCCCAGCATGTGATGCTCAAAACCAGCATTGGGAAGAACTGGAAGAAGATGATTATTACCAAGAAAATATAAATATCAATAGGTTTGAGGTTTGGGCTAATCCTGAAAATGCACAGCTTATGGATGAAGTTTGAGATCATTTATGAGAAAATTTTGATGCGGTTCCAACAACAATAATATGAGAAGAACCTATAGTTTGAGTGGAAACTCAGCAGATAGAGTCAAGAATTGATGAGTGTATAGAAAATGAATGTGATGATCCTGTTGAAGAAATAATTAATAATTAGTTTAGTAGAAACTTTAGTAGTTTTTTTGATTATAATTTTTAGAGGTTATTTATTCTTCTCATCTATTTTAATTATTGGCTTAAATTAATAAAAAGTCAATTGCAAGGTTTTTGATATTATTAAAAAAGTGTAAAAATTTTGTGTTGCCTGTAGATAATAGATTGAAAATTTCTTACTTTTAACTTTTTTTGCTTATCTTTTTAAAGTATTTCTATCAAGTAATTTTTGAATTCTTGATTTGTTGTTTTATTACTTTCAAAATTCTAAAAAAGATTTTTAATTACTATAGGATTTCAAAT
>CAZWWJ010000032.1:0-8748 GCA_964637495.1 uncultured Candidatus Peribacteria bacterium
AATACATGCTGATTTGGAGGTAGCAGGAGACTTTGATGTAGATGGTGAAATGGATGTAGGTGAATTATCAGAAATTCATGATGATCTTTGGGTAGAAGATGAAATTGAAGCACAATGATTTTGTTTTCATGATGCAGGTTGTTTACAAGTACCATAAATGGTAATTTGTATTATAACTCATAATTTCTTAGTAAGTATATATTTTAAATGCGAATAGTTGTATAAACTATTTCGCATTTTTTTAAATTTTTTGGAATAGTTTCTTCAAAATTTGCTAAATTTAAAAAAATAATTAAAATATGGTCAATATTTAGAAACAATGCTGAGAAACAATGCATAAAAAAATTTTGAAGTGAGTTTTGTGATGAGTAGTGCTTTCTGTTGGTATGCTTGCTTTCCCTGATGAAGCAGGAAGGTCAGAAGCCATTCCTCCCTGATACGAGACAGTACCGGATGACTTAATATCTCAAAGACTTATGGATAAAACAGTTGAAATTTTTGAGGGGTTAGAAAAGACTGAAGATCCTGCAGATGAAAAGGAAAAAGAAGAAGAAAAGGAAAGTAAGGAAGAAGAAGTTGTATCCAATAAGCTTAGAATAATTTCTCAGGCTCTGGAAGGGGATGAAAGACATGCAGCCTGAATTGATGGAATAGTTGATGATAAGGAAGAATACAAAGAAAGGTTATGTAGTGTTTTTTCAGATATTTGTAGGTTTACTAATATAGATGAAACTCACTCTATAGAAAATATTGTTAGATACAAAGGGGGAATTATTTATTTGATACAGAATTTTGAGGATTATTTGCAGGCTGGTTATTCAGTTATTAATACTATGAATACTTTGAGGATACAAAATGATGATGGAAGAAGATGATTTGCAGGGCACTCAACTGTTCAAATTAACACTAAAGAAATTGATTGATATCAGGAGTTTTTGGAGGTGTTAACTCATGAGATCGGGCATATAGTGGATTTATGAGTATTGGAAGGTGATTCTCCAGAAAAACATTCTGATTTTACGGAATTTGGTGAAGAAGTTTTTTCTGTGGACAGTCCATCTATAGATTATTATTCTATTAGCTGGCAAAGTGAAAATACAAGAAGTCCGGGAAGTAGTAGGTTAGAGTTTGTTGGAGGTTATGCAATGACTAATCCGTTTGAGGATTTTGCTGAATCAGTTAATATGTACCTAAATCACTATTGAGTATTTAGAGAAATGGCACAAACAAATTATGAGCTTGAACAAAAATTTCAGTTTATGGATAATATTTTTCAGTGAAATTATATAAATTATGATCAGGAAAACAAAGAAAAAATACAAGAAAATCCAGAACGGAGACCCCGGGATACCACTACTATGCATAGATAAACTAATAAGCTATCTTTTCTTTAAGTTTTTCTACTATTTCGTTGTTTATTGGTTTGTCCTTGTAAATTCATTCCAATATAATTTCCTTTTCTTTCTTGTCAACTCTAAGAGTGTTGAGTATGTCATCTACTCCTTTATAAGCTCCATAATAATCAAAATTTTCTATTAGATTGATAAGTTTTTTAATAAAATCTTTTCATTCCAGCTGTTTTAGTTGTTTTAAGTTATATTTTTTTACATTTTCGATAATTAGTTTTTTCTCTCTTTTTAGTTTTTGTAGCCTAAGATATAGTTTAAGTGATTTGAAAAGATAAAAAAAGAAAAAAACTAAAGCAAAAAATATTATTCATAGCAAAGTTATTTGAAAAAGAATATTTGAAAAAAAGTTTCGTACAAGAGTAGGTCGTTCATTAAAAAATACATATTCTATCATTATAGTCAGAACAGTGCTAAAACGGATGCTGCAAGTTCAAGATATCTTTGTTGGGTTTCTGTAAGTTCCTGGTGTGCTTTATAATCAGTAGTGTTTTCAATCATTTCTTCAACAGAATTAGGATTATTATAATTACTGGAAATGCTGTTAGCAAGACTTTCTCATTCTCTGTTTTCTGATAAATCAAGAATGTGAATGTTTTCATTAAAAATTTCTTCCTGTATCTGATAAGATGTACCAAAATCCGATATTAAGATTCATTTATTTATTCACGAAGTTTTTTCATCAAAAAGTTGAATAGCACTTTGTAGTCAGCTTTCACTGTCTCTTTGATTTCTTGGTATCTGTAGTATGTCTTTGGTTATTGAGTCAAGATAAAATTCTAGATTGGCAGTGTTTTGAGTAGGTGGTACTTCATAATTACTTCAATCTTTATCAAAAAGAATTAATCAAAATGTTTGTTCATCTTTGTCTTCAAGTATTTCTTGAGAGTATTGGCTGATTGCTTCTTTTTGGGAAATATTGATTCCATATTCTCATTGGATGTTTTCATTTTCCAAATCAGAACTAACATCTACCATAAATACAATGTTTTCTTGTTGTTCTTCACTTTCTTCTCCAAAAATATAAAGGTAACCAAAAAGAAAAATACTTATAATTATACAAAATAATTTTGCCATAAAAAAGATTTTATAATATTTTTGTATCATTAAAATTTTATAAATTAGTTTTAAAACTACCAAAAAAATAAAAAAAAAACTTGAAAAATCAACCAAAAAATTTAATTTAAAGAAAAGTATTTATATTGTAAATTTTAGAGTATGTCCAGAGAGTTCCTGAAAAAATATGATCCTTCTATAGAGCAGGAGGTATATAAACGATGGGAGAATTATGAACTTTTTTCACCGGAATGAACAAAAAACTACAAAGATATTGGTGATGAAAAGTTTGTTATAACTATGCCACCACCTAATGTAACAGGTGTTTTGCATCTTGGGCATGCTCTGATGCTTGCAATAGAAGATGCAATGGTAAGGTATGCCAGAATGAGTTGAAAAGAAACAGTTTGGATTCCAGGGACTGATCATGCTTGAATAGCTACTCAGGCTGTGGTAGAAAAAAAATTAAAAAATGAAGGTGTTAACAAATATAGTTTATGAAGGGACAAGTTTGTTGATAAGGTTTGGGAGTGGTCCAAGGCTTCCAAAGATACAATTACTTCACAGATTATGAAAATGTGAGCTTCGTGTGACTGGAGCAGAGAACATTTTACTTTGTCAGAAAGTCTTTCAAGAGCAGTTAGAAAATCTTTTGTCAATTTGTATCAAAAATGAAAAATATACAAATGAGATTATATAGTTAACTGGTGCCCAAAATCCCAAACCGTAATTTCTGATATAGAAGTGGATTACAAAGAAGAACAAACAAAGCTTTATTACATCAGATATTTTGTTGAGGGAAAGTGAGATAGTATTCCTGTAGCAACAATTCGTCCTGAAACTATTTTTGGAGATGTTGCTGTAGCTGTAAATCCAAAAGACAGAAGATACAAAAAGTTTATATGAAAAAATGTTTTGATTCCGATAGTGAACAGACCTATTCCTGTGATAGCAGATGAATATGTTGATGTAACATTTGGAACATGAGCACTTAAGATTACACCAACCCATGATCCAAACGATTATGAGATATGAAAGAAACACAATCTCCCTATGGATAAATTTTCTATAGACAAGGATGGGTATTTTACTTCTCTTGCATGAGAATTTGAGTGATACCCTCGAGAAGATGTAATGGAAAATCTGGAACAAACTCTTGATGAAATATGAAATATAGAAAAAATAGAAAAATATAATACAAAAATTCCTTATTCAGACAGGTATGATACAAAAATTCAGCCAATGCTTTCTTCTCAGTGGTTTGTAGATGTTGAGGAAGCTGCCAGAAAATCAATGGAATATGTTGATGAAGAGAAAATTAAAATTTATCCGCAGAAGTTCAAAAAAATATTTTATAATTGGCTTGAAGAGTGTAAGCCTTGGTGTATATCCAGACAACAACGACGGGGTCACAGAATTCCAGTGTGGTATTGTGAAAACAATCATAAAAATGTGTTTGATGAAGACACTGTTTTTCTAAGTTCTAACAATTCAGTGGATGATGAGACTCTTAAGTCAAGGATATTGTCTATGATGATTTTTAATTTAATTGCTGATGAGAGATTACCCAATCCTTTTAATATAGAAGAGCTTGTAAATGTTTTGTTTGAGGACACATTAGAAAAAACAAATCAGAAAGTTTATGAAGTTTATATAAAAGCATATAAACTAAAATTTGCTTGAAGAGATGAAATTGTAAATTATTTGGAGGAACTTGAAAGATATTTTAAACAAATAGCAAACAAAGAAGATCAAATACTCAAAGAATGAGACAAAATAGTTGATATGGTTGAAAATTCAGAAAAAATAAAGCATTATCAGGATATGTATCACTTTCAGCTGGAATGTAAAGAGTGTAGCAGTACCAATTTAACCTGGGAAGAAGATGTTCTTGATACCTGGTTTAGTTCTGCTTTGTGGCCTTTTAGTACATTGTGATGGCCTGAAAAAACTTATGATTTCCAAAATTACTTTCCAAATACAGTACTGGAAACAGGGTATGATATAATATTTTTCCGAGTAGCAAGAATGATAATGATGAGTGAAGAGAATCTTGGAAGTATTCCATTTGAAAATATCTATCTTCATTGATTGGTTAAAAGAGAAAATGGAGAAAAAATGTCAAAATCCAAATGAAACATAATTGATCCAATAGATGTTATCGACAGATACTGAGCAGATACACTTAGATTATCTTTGTTACTTGGTAATACTCCGGGTAATGATATTAGATTTTGATACAACAAACTGGATTATAACAGCAGATTCTTAAATAAATTGTGGAATGCTTCAAGATTTATTTTCACTAAAGTTCTTGAATCAAATAATGAAATTTCGATTGATTATTCTCTTATAAAAGAAGATATATACAACAATCAGTCTAAATTAAATGATTTTGATGTTTGGATAGTTAACAGGTTGGATCATCTTACAGCAAGTTCATCAAAGTATATGGATAAATTTATGATTGGAGAGTTAGGGCAGGAAATAATTGATGTTGTATGGCATGATTTTTGTGACTGGTATATAGAAATATCCAAGGTATCTCCGGGAGAAATGTCATCAAAGGTTCTTCTTTACTGAATATGAACAATTTTGAAGTTTTTGCATCCTTTTGCACCTTTTGTTACAGAAAAACTCTGGAATCTTCTTGGATTTGAAGGTTTCTTAATGGTTTCAGATTTTCCTTGACCAATGAATATTAGTGAAAAAAATATAAAAATCCAAATATTAATGGATATGATATCAGAGTTTAGGAATCTAAGACATCATATTAATATAAAACCTCATGAAAAAGTAGAATCAATGGTTGCAACCAATTCTGTTATGAAAGAATTTATTCAAACTTATGAAGATGTGGTAAAAACTCTTTGAAATATAGAAAAAATTCAGTATATTTGAGAACAGGATAATCCAGAACAGGATTTTGTTACAACAGTTGTATCAGATATTACAATATGAGTAAAAGCAATCAAAGAGGTAGATGAAGGGCAGATAATAAAACAATTAGAAAAACAACTAGAAGACGAAAAAGAATTCCTTCAGTCTCTTAGGAATATTTTGGCCTCTCCGTGATTTCAGGAGAAAGCTCCCGAGGATGTGGTTCAGGAGAAAAAGGACAAAATAGAGGAAGTTAAGAAAAAAATAGACAATTTGGAATATGAGATCAACAAGAAGAAGATGAACAACAAATAATTTTTAGGATTAATACCTACTAAAATGATTAATAAAATACTTTCTTCTATACTGATAAATGCTTTGGTAATTTATGTAGTGGCAAAATATATACCAGAGCTTGGTTTGAGTATAAATTATTGAGAGCAGGCTAATCTGGAAGTTGTTTTTCTTTTGTGAGCTATTTTTTGGGTGTTTGATGAAATAGTTAAAAGATTGGTTAAAGTATTGATTTTTCCGCTAATGCTTTTGATGTGAGGTATAATGACTATTTTGATAAATATTTGAATATTTTATTTATTTGAATGGACAGTACAGTATATAGATATATGAGTGGAAGTAGAACTTTGAAGTTTTATGCAGGTGGTTATTTTGTCAATTACAGTAGGATTAGCGAATTTAGTTCTTAAAAAATTATAAGATGAAATATTTATATTTTCTTATTGGTTTTGTGCTTTTGTTTGTGGTGATTATTATTTATTTTCAGTGGATAGCAGATGTAAGTGAAGAGCTTGTTTTCTTTGATGGAGAAATACATTCACAAGTTTTTTTAACTTATTTTTTTCTTATCTCTTTTTTTAGTGGTGTTTTTATAACTTTGTGAGTCAAAGAGGTTTTAGACAACAAGGACATGGGAGATGAATTTGACATATAATTTTACTAGACACCAGGCTGCTAATTTTTTGAATGTTTCTACAAGGACTATTGACAGATATATAAGATCTGGGAGATTTTCTTATGAGAAAAGATGAAATCAGGTATTTTTGAGTGAAGAGGAATTACAGGAGTTTTATGATAATAATTTGGGTCCTCAGAAAAACTCTACTCAAAAAATAGTAAATAAGCAGGATGCAGATATTGCTGTTTCAAATCAAACATTTGAGATAGATCAAAAACTTGAAGAAATATTGAATCACCTCAGAGAAAAAGACAGACAATTAGAAGAGAAAAATAAAGTTATTTTTAATATGCAAAATACAATAGCTAACTTAGAAGAAAAATTACAAAATACTATGTCTCTACCTGATTACTCTCAAAAAGAACAGGAATTTCTCGTAGAAAAAGAAAGGCTCCAGCTACAGAAAAGTCAGCTAAAAAGAGAACTGGACAAAGAAAGAATTAAAAATATAATTTTTCTGATAATAATGGTTTTTTTGATCGTTTCAGTGGTATTTTATATAGTGTATTAGTAAACTTGAATGGAGTATAAAATTTTTGGTTGTAGGTTAAATAAATATTTTGCTAATCAGTGGATTGACTATTTTGAGCAGAACAATATGATCAACCAAAATACTGTACTGATATCTTCATGTGAGGTGACGGATAATTCAAAATCCAAGCGAATAAAGAAAATAAGAAGCTATGCAAGAAAAAATTATAGAATATATCTTGCAGGATGCTGAAGTATTCAGTATGGAAGTTTGATAGATGAAGAAAAATTTTATGAAAGATACCCAGAGCTTTTTGATTACAAAAATCATATAACTTTGCTTCCTGAGTCACCTTATAAGGATTATGATTATAATCCTTCCAAAAATATATTTACCAGAAAATATATCTTGATTCAGAACGGGTGTGACACTTATTGCAGTTTTTGTCTTACTGTTAAGAAAAGATGATCAAGCAGAAACATAAGTTTAGAAAATATTTTGGAAAAAGCAAAAAATGCTGAAAAGCAGGGTATTAATGAAATAGTACTTACCTGAACAAATCTAACTGCCTGGTGAGCAACTAACACAAGAAATCCTGAAGAATCCGGATTTAGTTTTCTTCTGGAAAGATTACTGAAAGAAACAAACATCCCAAGGATAAGGATATCTTCTTTGTCACCAGAGTTTCTGGACGAAAAATTTTTTGAGCTGGCAAAAGAATCAAGAATAATGCCTTTTTTTCATTTATCTATTCAGCATTTTAGTCCGGATATTCTTGCTGCTATGAACAGAAATTATACTACAGAATATTTGGAAAGAGTTCTTAAAAAATTCAGCTTCTTAAAAAGAAAAGACTGAATTCCTGTAAGGCTTGGGGGAGATGTAATAGTAGGTTTTCCCTGAGAACAAAAAGAAGATTTTGAACTACTTTATCAAAAGATAAAAGAATATTGAATAAGCAATCTCCATGTTTTTTCTTTTTCTTCTCATGTTAGGGGTGAGACAGTTCCTGCATCTGGATTTGATTATAAGGTATCTAGTGAAATCAAGAAAGAAAGAGAAAAATCTTTGAAGGAACTAGTTTCAGAGTTGGAAGAAGATTTTGTTTCTTTGAATAAATCAAAAAAACTAACAATATTAGTTGAAAATAAAGATTCTTGAAACTCCTGGGGTTGGAGCGAAAATTATATTAGATTGTGAGTTTCTTGAGTTTATAAAAAATGAGAGTTGGTTGAAACTTATTTAGATTAAATTTTTTTGGTATTTTCTTTAGAAAAATATTAAATTTGGTTGAAAATTAGGTTTTTTGGTTTATAAAGTATTAACATTTATATAATTTAATTAGAAAAATGAGAATAGCAATATGCTGAGCACATTGAGTTGGTAAAACTACAATCTCAAAAAAATTAAGTGAGGAACACAACTTGGAGATTCTTCCTGATGTTGTTGTAGAGGCATACAGAATGGGACTTGGTATAAATGAATGAACACCAATAGAAACTCAGACCTGGTTGATATGAAATCAAATGGCAAACGAAAAGATAAAAGAATCTTTTGTAGCAGATAAATGTATATTTGATTATTATGTTTATGCCAAAGTGCTGTGAATGGATGATGATATAGTAAATGTAGCCAAAAAAGTTGCTTTAAGAGTTTATGATTATGATTATATTTTTTATATAAAACCTGAGTTTCCTATAGAAGATGATGGTGTAAGAAGTACGGATCCTGAGTTTCAGCAAAATATAGATGAAACATATCAAAATTTTCTAGATGAAAGCAGAATAGAATATAATACAATTTCCTGAACTATAGATGAAAGATTTCAACAAATTAACAATATAATTTCAAAATAAAAAAAATCCCGAAAAACGGGATCGAATCTTATATATATGTCACCCCCACCAGGTTTTTATATTATATATGTTTTTTATAAAATGTCAAATCTTTGATGATTTTTT
>CAZWWJ010000033.1:0-8677 GCA_964637495.1 uncultured Candidatus Peribacteria bacterium
GAAACTATCTTTTTAGTTGATTTCCTCAAAATTTTTGAAATACTTAACCATACTAATGACCCTATTCATCTGCACAATCTAGATTACCATCACCACCTTCATCATCTTCTGGAGTTAAAGAGTCACCATCCAAACTTTCTAACAACTGACTCTGAAAATGAATAGACATTATTTCACTCCCGGACAACAAATCGTCTTCAGGAGTTAGGTTTTGCTGATCTAATCTTTCTGTCATTTTGAAGCAAAGATTAACAATCTAAAACTTTTTGTTTTTCAAGTTTAATCAAACAGTTTTTTGACAACAACTCACAAGGCTTTTTCACCAAAAATCTCATTTACAAAAAGAGTTTACAAAATATATTGTTGAATAACAGAGTAACAATTTATCATCTACCTGCTATTTCTCTTATAGCTCTCATATAAATATTGTCTTCATCTTCTCAATTGTCTTCATCATCAGTATCTTCATCTCCATAACCAACATCCTCATCTTCATCAAGATAATCACCATAAACATCATCATCTCAACCTTCAATATAATCTTCATCATAAGGTGATAAATGAGAAACCATTGCAAACATTAGCTCTTCTCCAAATCTTGCCTGAACACTATAAACTTCTGGCAAATCTTCAGCTAATTCCAGTGAAGTTTCAGGATCTGGTAATCCTTCTAAATTTGCTTTTTTCCCCATTTTGGCTATGGATTAGATTCATAAATTCTTAATATTATTTAATTATTTTTTGATTTTTATCAAGTAATTTTTTTCCCAACAAATAGCAAAAATCTCAACTTTAATCAAAAAAACTCTCTTAAAAAAGAGAGTGTTTCCAAAAACAATACAGAAATAACCAAATATTATCCTCTTGCTATTCTTCTTATTTCTTCCATAGGATCAGCACCTCCATTTGTATCACTTTCTTCATTACCATTATTTTGTGAACCTTCACTTTCTGGAGATTGCAAATCTCCCTCTTCATCTGCTAAGACATCCAAAAGATCTATTTGAGTATTAGCAATTGGCATACCTGCCTGACCAGCAAGCTCATCTGACATTTCTTCTGGAGATACCGAAATAGTAGTATCAGAATTATCAATATCAACACCTTCTATTAATCACTGATCTCAATCTACATCTATTGGATTAACTACGTCAGATGCTTCATCTGTACTTTCCGGATAATATAATCCTGAATTATTTCTGTTGTCCATATTAACCAAATATTAAAATTTAAAATGTGAAGTTTTTATAAATATTTTTTTAAATTTATCAAGTTATTTTTATAAAAAACATTCTTACCACAATGAAAAAAAGTATTTTTCAATAACAATTTATTGCAATTTATATACTTCATGGATACAATGCTTTGGCTTTTTAATTTTGTATTATTTTTTGAAAAATTTATTGACAAATATAAGCATTTCATTATAAGAAAGAAACTTGTTTATATCATAATACTAATCAAAATGAACAACCCTGAAGCAATTGAAGGAAATGAACATTGAATCACTCAAATACCAAATTTTGTAGAATTTGATGATGCAACCAAAGAAAAATTGCAAGAAGCTCTAAAAGGAAACACCATCAAAACTCCTTGAGACATAGAACAAGAATACAGTGATGTACTAGATATTATGACAAAAGCAGCAATAAATGAAGCAAAAACTGATGAAAACGAAGCTGAGAAATTTGTTAATAAAAATGAAAACTCCAAACAACTTATTTTTACTTTGTACTGAATAAATTTGGACAGCCAAACTTTTTGGCAGGAAATTATGGAAGCAATTATTGCCTACCAAAAAATCAAAAAACTTAAAAGCTATGAAGCGCAGAATGAAGCAGAAAACTATATTCACCAACAAACAAAAGATACTGAAACACTAAAACATCCTCAAAACTGAAAAGACATTTTAGCAAACGGACTGAAAGTAGGTATCTTTGTAGAAGAAATAGATGAACTTATGGAAAAAGGCGAAAATGAAGCTTACAAAGCCTGAAGAATAGGCCTCAAAGATTGAGATAATCCTCAACAAGCTCTTATGAAAGCATGGGCTCGCAGAGATATCCAATATCTATCTGAAGATAAAAAACAAGTTGCAATAAATGCTTTACAAGAATGATATGATCCAATCCAAGCTTATGCCAAATGACTTAATTCCAACAATTAAAATCATTTTTCCCTCATCCAACAAAAAAGCCTGTCATACAAAACAGGCTTTTTTGCTATTTTACTATGAAGTTTGCAATCTTACCAGGTACATAAATTACTTTTTGATAACCTCCCTCAATATATTTTGCTATATTTTCATTTTGGTGGGCTAGTTCGATCATTTCTTCTTTGGTTGCTTCTTTGTTTATAGTTATAGTTCCTCTTAGCTTACCGTTTACCTGCACACCCATAGTTATTTCATCTGTTTCAAGCATTTCAGGATCATAATCAGGCCAAGAAGCATTTTCAAATATTGTTGGTTGATTCCCTGTTTGTTCCCAAAGCTCTTCAGCAATATGAGGAGCATAAACACTTAGTATTATCAGGAATTTTTCTTTCCATTCTTTTGCAAGGTTCTCATCAGAAGGCATTCCAGTATTTACAAGAATCATCATCTGAGCAATAGCGGTATTGAATTTATAATTTTCTATATCTTCTGTGGTTTTTTTGATTGTTTTGTGAAGCTGTCTCATACTTTCATTGTCATCATCAGATGTTTTTCAGTTCTGGAAAAGATTCCAGACTCTGTCCAAGAACCTTCTGCATCAAACTATCCCTTGCGGATCCCATGGAGAATCATCTCAGAACTCTCACATGTACATCTCATAAAGTCTGAATGAATCAGCTCAATATTCTTCTATTACATCATCAGGATTTACTACATTTTTCAAACTTTTACTCATTTTTCATACGATTCTTTCTACTTCTTCTCCAGTTTCTTTATAATAGTATTTTCAGTTACTTTCTTCTACTTCATCATTAGGAACAAGACCACCATTGGATCTTTGATAAGCAAAAGCCTGTACTAGCCCTGGATTAGCAAGCCTTCGGAAAGGTTCATCATAATTAACTACCTGTATATCATAAAGAAACTTGTGCCAGAATCTTGCATAAAGTAAATGCAAAACAGCATGTTCTACTCATCCAATATAACTGTCTACACAATTCCAGTATTTCAGAGGTTCATCTCATACAATTTCATTATCATTGTGTGGATCCATATATCTAAGATAATATCGGCAGGATCATCACCATTGAGGCATAGTATTGGTTTCTCTTTGTCACCATAGGTTGTCTGCCAGTTTTACATTCACAAAATCGTCTGCCAAAGCCAGCGGAGAACGACCATCACCAGCTGGTTCAAATTTTTCTACATTAGGAAGCTCTACAGGTAGATTGTAGTCTCATATTAGTTTTGTATAAAGTCCGTCATAAATTTTGGATATTTCCTTTTGATTTACTACAAGGTACTGGGCATTATCTTTCTCTAAAACATAAGCATTTGAGTTGTTTGCTTCACTTAAATCTTTGATTTTGGGAAGGTTTTTGACATCATCTGGATCCAAGTGTATCAAAGGTATTGGTTCACCCCAGTATCTTTGTCTTGAAAAAAGCCAGTCCCTTAATCTATAGTTTATTTTATGAGTTCCAAATCATTCCTGTTGGGCATATTCTATAAGTTTTTCTCTTGCTTCTTGAGATTTAAGTCCAGAAAAATCAGAAGAATCAATTAATACTCAATCTTCTGTATATGCACCATCTCAATTCTGATAATAATCCCAAAATATTTTATGGTTTTCCAGATTAATAAACTGATCTACTTTGTCTACATCCAACCAAAATCATTTATGATTTTTTGTTTCTTCATAAGCAGGCTCTTGATAAGTATCATCTTCTAACTCGAGCAAAAATCAATCCAATACAGCATGTCTGTTTTCGTCCTTGTGTTTTGCAAAAAATTTGGTCTGGACTTGTCCTCACAATTTTTTAGTTACTTTAATATTTTGATAACCTGATTCTTCTCTTACTTCTCTAACTACAGCTTCTTCCAGAGTTTCTCACTCTTCTTTTCATCATACCAAAAAACTTTTCCAGTTCAAACCTTCCCAATCCAAGACAAAAACTTTATCTTTGTTTTTGTTTAACAAAATTCAAACAACAAGATGTCTTTGGACAGTTGGTTTGTCTTCTCTAACAGAATCCTCAGAGTTTTCTGGCTCAAAATAAGGTGCTACAACATTTCTTATTTCTAATCACATTTTTTGGGCAAACTGATAGTCTCTTTCATCGTGAGCTGGCACTGCCATTACTGCTCAAGTTCAGTAATTACCAAGCACATAATCAGAAATATACAAAGGCACAAACTCTTGATTGAAAGGATTTTTTACATAACATCCCGAAAAAACTCAGGTTTTTTCTTCTTCAGCAATTCTTTCTCTTTCTGATTTAGCAAGTACTTGTGATATGTATTCTTCGCAAGACTTTTTTTGTTCACTGGTTATAAATTTATGTATCTCCGGATGATCTGCAGCAATTACAGCATAAGTTACACCAAAGACAGTGTCTATCCTGGTTGTATAAACAGAGATTTTTCAAACTTTTTCTTCACCTCTGAATGCTTCCATGTCAAACTCGCATCATTCTGATTTTCCTATCCAGTTCCTTTGCATTTGCTTGATATGTTCAGGCCAGTCTAACTTGTCTACATCATTTAAAAGTCTTTCTGCATAATCTGTAATCTTAAGAATCCACTGTCTAAGTTGTTTTTTGGTAGCTGTTTCTCAACATCTTTCACATGTTCAGTCATTTAGAACTTCTTCGTTTGCAAGACCTGTCTTACAGCTTGGACAATAATTAATTGGCATATCATCTTCATAAGCAAGACCTTGTTCAAACATTTTCAGGAAAATCCATTGTGTCCATTTGTAATAATTAGGATCAGTTGTGTCCACTTCTCTGTCCCGATCATAAGAAATTCATATATTTTTTAGTTGCTTTCTATAATTGTCTATATTTTGTCTTGTTACTGTTTTTGGATGTTCTCAAGTTTTGATTGCATGGTTTTCGGCAGGAAGACCAAAAGCATCCCATCCCATTGGATGAAGTACATTATATCAGTTAGCTTTTTTGTATCTTGCAACTATATCATTTGCTACATATCATTTTGGTTGTCAAACATGAAGCCCAGACCCTGAAGGATAAGGAAACATATCCAGAGCATAAAACTTTGGTTTGCTGTGGTCTACTTCTACTTTAAAAATTTTGTTTTCTTCCCAGTAATTTTGCCATTTGGATTCAATATTCTTGTGATCATAAGGCATTTTTTGTTTATTTAAGGTAATAAATTACTATATTTTTAAAGATTTAGGCAATCTTTTCAAGTACTATTCCTTATTTTATTATAATTTTGTTTTCCGAAAATGCAAAATTAGAGATTGAGTTAATCAGATTATTACTTAATTGTTATTGACTAATCAAAATATTAATTACAAAAAAATTTGAAAAATAAATTATATTTGTTATAAACAAAATGTTTAACCCAAAAACAATAAAATGAATCACCCAAACTTTTTCATAGTAGGAGAACCAAAATGCTGAACAAGCATTATCCACGATTATCTAAGCAACCATCCTGATATTTTTATGAGCGAACCCAAAGAACCTCATTATTTTTGTACAGACCTACATCAGGAAAGCGATAATTTCCACTGAAAACAATTTGATATCAGCTCTTACAGAAACAAAGAAAATTACCTTAATTTATTCAAAGATGCCAACAACCACAAAATAGCAGGAGAGTCCAGTACTAATTATTCTTATAGTGAAAACGCTGCAGAAAATATTTATAATTTCAACAAAGATGCAAAAATTCTTTTTTGTTTCAGAGAACCTATATCATTCCTGGAAAGTTGGCATGCTCAGCTTTCCAAAAAACTAATTGAAGATATACAAGATTTCAAAAAAGCTCTGGAAGCAGAACCTCAAAGAAAAAACCATCAAAATATTCCTTCCTTATGCCCAAATCCTTCCCTTTTGTTTTACTCCGAAATGGTTAAATTCTCTACCCACTTGAAAAGATTTCTTGAACATTTTCCTACAGAGCAAATCAAAATTGTTTTTTACGAAGATTTCAAGGAAAACAATCAGAAAACAATTGATGAAATAACCAACTTCCTTGAAATTGACAAAATAAGCATAACTAAAAAAGAAACTAACACAAGATCTGCACTAAAATATCCAGGTATTTATTCTTTTTTTTACAACAACAAAACAAAACTTATAGCAAGGAAGGTTTTTCCCTATTTTCTAAGGAAAAAAGTAAGCAACTTAATTCGGAATCTAACTACCACCAAAGAAAGTCAGCCCAAAATGGATGAAAACACCAAAAACAACCTAAAAAAACAATACAAACAAGAAGTAATAAATCTCAACAATTTGCTACACAAATACCACCTAACCAACAAAGACTTAGAAGAATTCTGGTGATACAAAGAAATAAATTAAACAAAAAAAGAATTGATTACACAGTATTTTTGATTAATATAATGTTGCTTTTATAAAAGCAAACCAAAGGAAAAAATGTAATGGAAACACACAGCCACCAAACAGGCAGTCTTGAAAATTTTTTCTTGTATGTTTTTGCGGGGTTTTTTAGTATCCTTGGATGGATACTTACAGCCATTACAGTTTTGTTGTTTACACTGCCTGTGGTGCTTACTGGATTTGTGTTACTTATATACTTCCTGCTAATGAAGGGAATTAATCAAATTAGTGAAACCGCCTGTGAAAACAGCGGATTTCACTCTCCAAGACAAATCATGAGTCTTCTCTGGAGAAAATAATCTCCAAGACAAGGAGGCAGAATAATGCCTCCTTTTTCTAATAAAAAACATACCTTGTTTAGTTATCCTGAAAACTTCATGACTGAATATTCCATAGTTTGCTGTAATAACCTCACTGTTTTAACAATTCTTCATGAGTTCACTGCTGAACTACTTTTCATTTTTCCATTACTATAATTCTGTCCATTTTCATAATAGTAGAAAGTCTGTGAGCTATTGCTATAATTGTTCTTTGCTCCATTATTTTGTCCAATGCATCCTGAATATATTGCTCTGATTCTGAGTCCAGACTTGAGGTTGCTTCATCCAGCACCAAAATTTTATTGTGTGCCAATATTGCTCTTGCTATTGCCACTCTTTGCTTTTCTCAGCCACTTAGCTTAACTCATCTTTCTCAAACAAGACTTTCATACTCATCAGGAAGGTTAGAAATAAATTCATGACAGTGTGCAAGCTTGGAAGCCTCCAAAATCTCCTCCCGTGAAGCTTCAGGATTGGCATAAGCAATGTTTTCCTTCAAACTACGATGGAAAAGTACAGGTTCCTGAGGTACCATAGAAATTTGACCTCTTAGACTGTCTTGTCTAACCTGTGATATGTCTTGGTTGTCTATCAGAATTCTACCTTTGTCTACATCAAAAAAACGAAACAAAAGTTTTACCAAAGTTGATTTACCACTTCAGGATCTGCCAACTACAGCTACTTTTTCTCAAGGTTTTATATCCAAGTTGAAGTTTTCAAAAACCTTTTCATTTTCATTATAAGAAAAATCAACATTTTCAAACTTTATTTCTCAATTTTTGATATTTATAGGTTTTGCTCAAGGAACATCTTTTACTTCATGGGGAGTATTTAATATATCCAACATTTCCATACTATTTCATAAATTCTCTGATATTTTGGACATTACAAAAGACAAACCAAAAAGCTGTTGTCATATCATTTGCTGATAAGTAACCAAAAGCACAAAAACTCATATACTAATCAAACCATCAAACCAAAGCTCAATAGCAAGATACAAAGAAGCTATCTGTCATCCAAAAGCTATTATTGAAACAACAAAAAATATAAGCATAAATACAAGTATTGATTTCAGGTCTTTTTGTCTCCACTTTTCCAGAGCCTGAGTAAACATTCATTTTTCTCTAAAAAATGTTCCAAAAAGTTTTATATTAAAATTATTAGTAACAGTATCTGAATACTGACCAAAAACTCTGGAGCTTTCTTCTGCAGCAGCTTTTACATAAGGAATTCTGTAAGTATTCAGATAATATGCAACTATCAAGAATCCAAGTATCCATACTGTGAAAACAACTCCCAAAAGGGTATTTTGAAAGTAAAACACTGTTATTACAAAAGTAATTGTAACAATGCTTCTTAGTATATCCCAGGCCATAATATCAAGCATTGCAGTAAGAGAGTGACCAAGCCTTGTAGTTTTTTTTACCAAAGCTCAGGCAAAATTGTTTACAAAAAAATTATAAGAGTGATGGTGTAAGCTATCAAAACAGTTTTGGGCAATATTATAAAAAAGCTTTGTTGTAGAGTAGTTCATACTAAAATCTAAAACTCTCCACAGAAAAAACATTCAAATCATAGTAAAAACAAAATACCAAAAATTCTGCATAATTCATTGGACAATCTCATTGTTTGTTAATTCATCATTTGCAGCTATGTCTACAATATTACCAAAATATATAGGCACCATAAGTTGTAATATATTCAAAACAGTCATAGTAACCATAGTAGTTAGTACAAGCCACTTTATTTGCCAAAGCTGTTTTCAAAAATAATAAAAAACATCTTTTATAGAAGTTTTGTAATCACTCATAACAAATTAATTTTTT
>CAZWWJ010000034.1:0-4851 GCA_964637495.1 uncultured Candidatus Peribacteria bacterium
CAATTATGCCTTCTCCTTGGTGAGCTCAGAGTATTTGAAGTATGTGAGATATAACCTGACAGCTTAAACAAGCACCTGATCGTATGGTTGCAGATCAGTATAGTAGATGAGGATTGCAAGATATCAATGATAGAGCAAGGAGTACAGTTACCTGACAGGTTTCAGAAAAAAAAGATAACATAAGGAATGCTTCTAGTGTGGAGGATTTGGATAATGAAATGAGAAATGTTCCAAAATGATTTAATGCTGGGGAGTTTATTGATTCATTTAATGAGGCAATGAATAACTCAGAAATGCCTGAAGAGTTGCGTGGAAAAACATACGACCAAATTGCAGAAGATCCAGCTTTAAGAGTGGCATTTGAAGAACATGGTTGAGATATTGATTGAATATTGATGCAAGGAGCAAATACTGAATCCGGTCAAGAAGAAGCAAGAAGAAGGACTAGTAAGGCAAGAAGCGAAGCGGCAAGAGCAGCAACTGGATGATCTGATGATTGGCGGGTTAGGGTTGAAGATGATGATGTTAATAAAGACTTTGTTGTAAGTGAAAAATCGACTAGTGATGGTGATTTTATATCAGTTGTTAATACAAAAGATGATGATAATCCTCAGATAATAACAGCAGTAAGAAAATCTAATTTGGAAGATAAAGAGGGTTTGAAAAATTTCTTAAGTGATGTTTTTACCAGCTTGGGAAGTTATGATGAAGATGATGAATTAGAGGATGATATACAAAGCCTAGTAACTACTATAAATAGACTAGTAACTACGGTTACTATAGATAGTAATTTTTCATCGGGAGAAATAACAATTAATGACAACAACATACCTGTAGAAATTGAGGAAATAGAAGATGAAGATGGTGATACAACTTGATTTAGACCATCATTTAGTGAAGATTCTTCTGACTAAAAATTTAAACAAAACAAAAACAAAAATGATGATAAAGCTTGTGAAGATATTATTGTTGATTGGAATGATGTTGCTTGTTGGAAGCAGTGATTTTGTGTTTGCAGAATGAGAAGAGGATGAAAGTTCTTTTGAAGATATGGTATATGTTTTGTTACAAATTCTTAACTGGTTGTGGATAATACCTTCAATACTTGCAGGTACATTTATGAGTAATGAGCTTATTTATGGAGCATCCTTCAATCTGGATGTATATCTCTGGCAGATATGGAATATGATGAAAAATTTTGCAAACTTTACTTTGTGATTCATATTTCTTTTTGTAATAATTAAGACTTTTTTCTACGGAGAACCTGCAAGTGTCCTCAAAAACTATCTTCCAAAAATACTTGTTGGGTGAGTGTTGATTAATTTCACCTGGTTTTTGGTGGGTATTATTGTGGATATATCTATGGTAGCTACAGCTGCAGTTGGGCAGTTGCCGCAAAAAACTATAGAAGATGAGCTAGAAGAGGAAGTAGAAGTGCCTGTGAGGTGCACTTTTAATCTGGATTTTGAAGAAGACTGAGAAATGGAAATGGATCATGAATATCTACAAAGTTTTTGTGATCCTCCTGAAGATGGTGATGGTGGAGTTAGTCTTGGAGAGATGTCTGCATCTGCTACAAATATGAGTTGACCTTTGCTTTATGTGGGGATGTCCATATTGGAAATACAAGAGATGTGAAGCTCTGAGGCCCAGACAGGAGATGTACTTATCAAATGATTGATAAATCTTTTCATAATTTTGTTGTTTGTAATACCTATTTTCATATTAGCAGTAATTAATTTTATTAGGATATTCTGGATATGGGCTTTTATTGTTTTTTCTCCTTTTATTGTGCTTGATTTTATTTTCGGGAATGTGGTTTCCCAAAAGATGGAGTGAGCAGCCAAAAAACTTACAATTTCAAACTTTGTTGGTCTTGTTTTCCAGCCTGTAGTAGTGATAGGGGCTTTGTCCTTGATACTTGTATTTTTGAATACAATGAGCTCTGCTTTGACCAATCCTTGAGAAGAAGAAGAGGTGTCAGATTTCTTTAATTTCCAGGATGATACCTGAGATGGTAATGAAGCTACAGTTTTTATAGATGAAGATGAAGGTGCTCAGTTTAGAGTAGAATGAGAGTTTGTAGATCAGGCAGGACAGTATGTAGGATGATCATTTGGGTGGCTTTTTATGTCCTTGATATCTATATTCCTTGTTTGGTCTCTGATAAAGGTGTCATTTAAGACTTCTGAAATAACTTCTGGAGTTACAGATTCTATTACTAAATTTGTGGAAGATTCTGTAAAAGCAACTCCAATACCTGGTACTAATATAAGTTATGGAGCATTGGAGAAGTTTGGTGGTCAGCTAGAAAGAAATACTTGGTGAGCATTACAAAGAGAGCAAGGAAAAGAATGAGTACAAGCTGTTCAGAATATGTTTGGAAGTGAAGAAACTCAGTTAACAGAAACTCACAGGAATGAGTTAGATAGGGCTCTTGGTAGAGCTGGCTCTGGACAAAAATTAGATTATTTTTTTGAAAAGATAAGGGAAATATGAGCAGAATGACATGCTATTAGATGGGATGATAGAGTTTTTCGTGATACCTTGGCAAAGGCAATAAATGAATCTTCTGACAACATTCAAGACTGATTAAGAGCTCATGGTTTTTATATTGAAGATTGAGAAGTAGATCTAGATGCATCTTTGAATAATGATAAAGCACAACAGGTAGTAACTGGAGCAATACAAAATCACGAGGTTAACTTAGATTCTAAAACTGGAATTGAAGAAGCTTATCAGAAGTGAGAAATTCAATATCATAGGAGTAGAAATTTAGCTGAACCATTACAAGAATAATAAAATGAAAAAACTGTTAATCATTGTTGCTGTAGTTTTATTAAATACAACCTCCATTGGATTTGCTGAAGATGGTGGATGATTTTTTGAGATTTTGGAATGAATATTGAATGGTTTATATCTTCTTTTGTTTCCAGTGTTGTATATTGGCTGAATAGCACTGGATAATTCTATGGTGTATGGTTCTTTTTTCAATATGGATATATATCTTTGGCAGGTATGGAATATTACCAAGAATTTTGCTAATTTCTTGATAGGGTTCATTTTGATTCTTAGTATACTTTTTTATATGATCAACTATAAACAGGATAAATTTAGTCCCAAACAGGTTTTGCCAAAACTTGTAGTATCTACTGTATGAGTACAGGCAAGCTGGTTTGTGCTTGCTGTATTGGTTGATCTTTCTACTGTAATGATTTATGCTTTTGGGGCATTACCTCTGGAAGTAGTAGACTGAAATCAAAATTTTGACAAAGAAGTTTTCATTATGAATTGAGACATCAATATGCAGTGATTTTGAGAAGATTTTGCTGGAACCTGAGACAACTCCAATCTTGTTTGGTACGAAGGAGAAGATAACAGATACCTTCCTTGCCCTTTTGAAAACAATGAAGATGGTTACCTTGTTTTCTCTGGAGGTGTTATGGATGATATGGAAGAAGATTATGAAGATAGATTTGGAGATATGGAGGGAGTGGATGAAGATTTGGAAACCGATATTTGTTTAGTTGAATCTTTTGGAAAACAGCCTGTCCAGGTTAATGAACTAGAAGATGAAGATAGAGATAATTTGGAAGGTTTTGATGATGTAGAAACAGATACAATGACCTTTGGGATGGTAGAGGAGGCGATGGATGACGAAGATATAGAAATAGTTGCCGAAGATGCCTGATGATTTTCTCTTAATGATATAACAGAATCTGCAAAATGAATGACAGGGGTTTTCTATACTTTGTATTCAAGTTTTTTTAACACCACAGAGATGGTAACCTCCAGTTATTGAGTGGATATTGACCTTGCAAATATTGCTAATTTGTCCTGAATTTTTATTATGAAGGTTATTTTTGGTTTTGTTGCATTTGTTCTTCTATTTATTTTGGTGTTGGTTTTGATTATAAGAGTTTTTGTTTTGTGGTTTTTGATAATGTTTTCTCCTTTGTTTGTGGTAATGCGAACTTTTGATCTTAAGCCATGAGAAAAATTGGATAAGTACAGTCTTGGTGGAATAATTTATCTTATATTTTTGCCTGCAGTCGTGGTCTTTGTGTTAAGTATTAATATAGTAGTTCTGAATATCCTGCAGGATTCTTTGCATAACGAACAGGAAGAAAATCCTTTTTTCCTGGAGAAAGTAGACAGTGAATCAGGTGATGAAGGTATAGATTGTGAAGAGTGACAAGAGGGACGAAGGTTTATAGAAGGAGCAGATACAGTGTTTTGTTTTGAGCAGGTTCAGTGAGATCATTCAGGAGTAGGTTTCTTAACGAATTATTTTTCCTGGTTTTTGGTTAATGCATTTGGATTGTTTGTTATGCGATCTTTGGTGATGGCAGCTTTGAAGTTTTCCAAATTTTCCAAGTGAGTTGCTAATTATATGGATACTTTTGCCTGAAATATTATGAGTGCTGCTCCTGTTGTACCTTCTCCAGCGGGAATGCATAGTATATGAGAGCTTAGAAGGTTTAAAGATGAAGCAACTGCTATGCCTTCTCAAGAAATAGCAGCTCATCAGTATCAAGAGGGACAATTATGAGAATTAAGTGATAGATTTAGAACTCAAATAACTGGAGAAGGTGCAGAAATATCACAGGAAATAGCTTCTAATGCAGCTTCTTCTGGTGATGATGAGGCTAATATTTCTTGATTAGCCAGTAGATTAAGAGATGGAAATTTTGGAAGTTGACTTAATATACTTGATCATGAAGAAGCAATTTTGAGAGTGTTAAATTCTCATGAGGGTGTTGGTGAGTATAGTAGTTTAACTGAAGCTTTAGGGGATCCAAATGTTGCTGCTGCTTTTCGTGAAGCAGGTTATCAAATAGATGAGATATT
>CAZWWJ010000034.1:4951-8649 GCA_964637495.1 uncultured Candidatus Peribacteria bacterium
AACTTAAGTTGATGTTAAATCTGATTGAAACTTTCTGAACTTTTAATTGAAATATTTGAACAAAGGATTATAATATTTTTTGAATTTATTTTGTAATGATAGTTTATGTGGGTGCTTTTGATAGCTTTGCTTGTAATAGTATTTGTACTGGTAGCCTTTTTGTATTCTATATGGAGAGAAGAGGATGAAGAAAACATTAATCTTCCTCAAAACGAAGAAGAAGCCAAAAAAACTGTAAAAGCCTCTTTCCTTGACCAGAAAAACTTTGGTACTACTTTGGACAAGCTTGATATACTGAATGAGGATATATCTTCTTTGAAACAGGAAATAAACAAAAAAATAATATGAGTAGATGAGTTTGTGAATATTACTTTGATAAATATTTTTTCTAACTGACATTTGCTTGTAGAAGGACTTCCCTGACTTGCCAAAACCAAAACAATAGAAACACTTTCTCAGGTAATGGATATGGACTTCAGAAGGATTCAGTTTACACCAGATATGATGCCTGGAGATATTACCTGAGTAGAAATATACAACACCAAAAAACAGGATTTTGAAACCAAAAAATGACCAGTTTTTGCAAATATAGTGCTTGCTGATGAAATAAACAGAACAACTCCAAAAGTACAGTCTGCTTTGCTGGAAGCAATGCAGGAGAAGAAAGTAACAATTTCAGGAAATACATTTGAACTTCCTAAGCCTTTCTTCGTGCTTGCAACTCAGAACCCTGTAGAGCAGGAGTGAACTTATACACTCCCAGAAGCTCAGGTGGACAGATTTATGTTCAAAACCAAACTTGATTATCCAACTCCTGAACAGGAGAAAAAAATACTTGACATGATAGAAACAGAAGATTCCATAAGTGTACAAAAAATTATTAATATCAACAGGTTTTTTGAAATAATGAAAGAAATTGAGCAGGTACAGGTTTCTGAAGATATTAAGGATTATATATCAAGATTGGTAGCTGCTACCAGAGAGCCAATGAACTATGTTGTATATGGTGCTTCCCCAAGAGCATCAATAGCATTACAAAGAGCTTCCAAAACTGTTGCATATTTTCAGGGTCGTGATTATGTAACATTTGAAGATATTCAGAAAATAAGTTTACCTGTATTAAGACACAGAATAATACTAAGTTATGATGCAAGTGTAGATTGAGTCACTTCAGAACAGATACTGCTTGATACATTACCAAGAGTAAGTCTGGAGTAATATATTTATAAAAAAATTTTGTAGATGAAAGATATCAAAAAAGACTTCCCTGTTTTTGAAAACAATCCAGGTCTTGTTTATCTTGATAGTTGTTCTTCTACTCAGAAACCTTCTTATGTGATAGAAGGTGTTTCTTGATATGTAAGTAATTATTATGCTAATATCCACAGATGATTGTACAATCTTTCTGAAGTTTCCGAAGAAATATATCAGGACTCCAAAAAGCTTGCAGGCAATACAATCAATGCAAAATCATCAGAAATAATATACACCTACAATTCTACTTATGGTTTGAATATGCTTGCTTATAGTTTGCTGGTTTCTGGCTGGATATCAAGTTGAGATAAGATTTTAGTAGGTATAGGTGAACATCATTCAAACATAGTTCCATGGCTTGCTTTGCAGCAAAATTTTGGTGTGCAGGTAGAGTTTTTTGGGATGACCAAAGATTTTGATATAGATTTTGAAGATTTCAGCAAAAAATATGATAACAATGTAAAATTAGTTGCTGCAAATTATGTTTCTAATGTTACCTGATCAGTTTTTGATATTAAAAAGCTTTCTGGTATCTTAAGGGAAGATACTCTTTTGGTGATAGATGGTTCTCAGGCTGTACCAAATTTTAGGGTGGATGTGAAAGATCTGGATATTGATTTTTTTGTTTTTACCTGACACAAGATAATGGGTTACTCCTGAATAGGTGTTCTTTACTGAAAAAAGGAATTGATCAAAAAACTTACTCCGGCCTTTGGTTGAGGAGGGAGTATTCAGGATGTAACAAAAGAAGGATACAGGTCTCTTGGTAACAATGAGTGATTTGAGTTTGGTACTCCAAATATAATATCAGCAGCAAGTCTAAAGTATGCTTTTGAGTATATTGAAAGTATTGGCTGATATGATTTTGTTGAACAAAGAAAACTGGAACTGGTTGATTATGCTCTTGAAAAATTCAGAAAACTGCAAGACAAAATCAAACTTATAGGAAAAGATAACAATCAAAACAGAGTAGGAGTTTTTTCTTTTGTTTTCAGGAAAGATTTTTCACCTGTCAAATTCTGAGAATATATGGCAATGAAAAATATTTGTATAAGGTGTGGAGGGCACTGTGCTCATCCTTATCTTGAAGATATGGGATATCAGTGAGTTTGTAGAATGAGTTTGTATATTTACAATGATTTTCAGGATATAGATAAGTTTTTTGAGGCTTTGGAAGAGTTTTATGATAGTTTATAATATGTTTTTTTCTCTGGCATAGTTATAACCTTTGTTGATAATTTCTTTGTACTTCCAGAAATCATAATACTCAATATTGTCAAAACTTGGACTTAAAAAAATTATATTTTTGTCTGTCTGTTTAAGAGAGTGGTTTTCATTTTCTTTTATCATAATCTGAATGCTTTTCTGAAGTATTTTAAGTTTTGAAGATCTGCCTTTACCAAAAAGCCAGCTTGGTTTGTAATTGATATCTTCTTTTTTTATGTTTTTGATTATGGATACAGCAATAATATCGGGGTTTTCTGCTTCTTCTACAGCAAGGTTGCTTATTAGACCACCATCTACGAATTTTTCGTTGTTTATTGTATGGGGTGCAATAATTCACGGTAATGATATGCTTGCTCTTATTGCATCTTTTATGTATCAGTTGGTGAATACTTTTTTTTCTCAGTTTTCTATATTTGTTGCTATTATTTTTAGTTTCTTGGGAAGGTCTTCTATTTTTTTGTTGCCGAAAATATCTTCAAGTCTTTTGTACATTTGATTTCATTTCAGTATACCTCCTCACATGGAGAAATCAAGGAATTTCAGGAAGTTAGTGTCTTCTGTTATTTTTTTCATATCCTGAGTTGTATATCAAAAAGCAACACAAGCAGCTATAAGGCTTCCCATTGATGTTCATATTACTTCATCTATTTCAGTGTTTTGTTCTTCCAGGTGTTTGATAACTCCAATATGTGCAAATCCTCTGGCTGCTCATCATCAAAGTACAAGTGAATATTTGTTGCTCATTATCTAAAAATAAGTTTTTTAAAAATATTTGCCTTCAAATTAATAAATTGTTTGTTTTTTTCAACCAAAAAATTAAAAATTTATTACGAGTTATTGCCTTGATACAAAGCATTAATTTCTTCCTGAGTTAATATATTTTCTGGTTGGTTCTCAAAATCTTGTTTGGCTCTTTCATATTCAAGTCCATCCTGGTCAACAAGTATATGACAAATATTTGTTTCCAAAGACTTTATAATAGATAAATTTTTTGGGGTTGTTTGTTTGTCTGTAATTTTTCATCTTTGCTCAAAATAATTTTCCATTGTATAATTTAGATAATAATATAAATTTCTGATCTTGTTTATAACAAGAAAAGTAAATAAGTCAACCTTATGTTGTATTGTTTTTTTTACAAATTTATTACTTGAAAAACCTCTAGATTTGTTTATAAATTATTTAATTTAAAACAAATAAAAAAAATTATGGATAATATA
>CAZWWJ010000035.1:0-8571 GCA_964637495.1 uncultured Candidatus Peribacteria bacterium
AATATTTAAAAAAATTTAGAAAATTAATAATATAAAATTGATGCAGATAAATAAAGGTTTATTAGTAGTATATTTAGTGCTTTTTTTGTGCTCTTTGTTTGCAATTTTCTTTATAGGAAGAGAAGTGGATGAGCAAACTCAGGACGAAAATCTGGTAATAGAAACCAATCCTATGGATGGTCTTGATGGCTTTAAAAAGTGACTTGATATAGCTTGAGGAGTTAGGTTAACTTACAGAATTGATTATTCAAGGTATGAAGAAATTTATGATGACAGAGCAAGATTAGAACAGGTAAAAGAAAGAATTCAGCCTATTATATTACAAAATATTGATGACAGGATATCAGCTCTTGGTGTAAGTGACTATTCAAGTTATTTCCAAGAAATAGGTGATGATGATTTTTTGGTAGTAGAAATATGATGAGTGGAAGATATAGATGCTGCTAAGGAAATAATCTGAAAAACAGTAGAGATGGAATTTAAAGTACGTTATGAGTGAGAAAATCCTCAAGAGCAGAAAAATTCAAGACAAATCCAGGCAGAAGAAATATTAACTCAGCTAGTAAGAGATGAGACAACTTTTGAAGAAGTTAGAAATGATTATCAGGATAATAATTATGCATATCAAACTCATACTCAAGTTGAAGAGGAAGATATGCCTGAGTATATTCAGGATAATCTGGATGAATTGGTAGAATTATGAGAAGGTAATGTTTATAATTCATTGATAGAATCAGAAGAAGATGAAGGGTGGTATATAGTTTGATTTGAGTGAGAAGATAACTGAAATTATTCATTTCAGGAATTTTTTGTAGGATTCCATCCTGAGTGGGTGATTGCAGAGGATCCAGCTTCTGATGAAATTCTTAATGCTGCTTTTTTCAATTATGCAAGTATAGATTATTCGGAGGCAGGAGAACGTGTGGTACTAATAAATTTTGATGAAAGGTGAACTCAAATTTTTTGTAATATAAGTACAGAGCAGGTTGGTCAACAAGTTGCAAAATTTGTTGGAGGAGAGATGGTTTCAGCACCTACAATAAGGGAACCAATTTGTGGTGGTACAGCTCAAATTTCAGGAGGTTGAGCTGATTGATTTTCAGAGGAAGAGGCAAGAAATCTTGCGGATTCTTTAAATGAATGAGCTATGCCTGCACCTTTGATTCTTTCTCACGAAGAAATGGTTTCACCAGCCCTTGGTGAAGAAGCTTTGCAGGCATCTTTGATAGCTGCTGGAGTTGGTTTTGCATTAGTATTTGTTTTTATGATTTCTTTTTATTGATTCAAAATGTGAGTGGTATCTATTTTTAGTTTACTTTCATTCTTGGTTCTTTTACTTTGATTGGTCAAATTGCTTTGATATGCTCTTTCTTTGAGTTGAATAGCTGCCATTATTTTAACTATTTGACTTGCTGTTGATGCAAACGTGCTGATATTTGAAAGGGTTAGAGAAGAAATGAATACCTGAAAATGAAAAGTTCTTTCAGTAAAGGATTGATTCACTAGAAGTTTTTCTGCTATAAGAGATGGGAATCTAACTACGTGATTAATAGCTTTGCTTTTGTTCTTGATAGGAACGAATGTTTTCAGAGGATTCTGAACCATGATGATAGTAAATATAATATTGATACTACTTGTAGTTGTACCTTTAACAAGGGAGTTGCTTATACTTTTTTATCAGAATGAAGATTATTATCTTGAAGACCAAGAAGTAGTTCATGCTTAGAAATTTAATTATTTAATTTGTGTTTTTATGAAATGAAAAATTTTTGCAATAATAAGTAGTTTATTGTTAGTGTTTTTTTGAGTTCAAATAATTTTCACTTATCTTGTAAGGCACGACTATTATTTTGATATGCTTGCTTCGTTTGATAATAACTTATTAGTATTTTTTTGATTTTTAATTTCTTTGATTCCTGCTTTGTATCTAATATTTTCTAAAAAAGTTTCCATATTGTGATTTCTAGGTTGGACTTTTCTTGCAAAATTTCTTTTTTGAATAGCTTTTATTGCAATAAAAGATCAGATAATTGGCGGAGGTTTTTTTATGTTTCTTATTAATTCAGCTTTGTTTTATGTATTGATTCTTCTTTTTGTTATAGGATTGTTTTCTCTTTGAAATTACGTAAAAGAAAGAATTCTTAAAATCAATACTGATAATGTTTTTGAAGTACTTTTGTCATTTTGATTTGGGCTAGCAATTTTACTGGTTGTAGTTTTTGCTTTACTTTCTTTTGGTTTGCTTTATTCAGCGCTAGCTTGGGCTATGTTTTTTTGAATGCTTTTTCTTGCTTACCTTCAAAAAGAAAAATTATACTATGTTTCGTCTTTGTTAATTGAATTGTTTGAGAACTTCAAAGAATCTAATCTCAAAAAAGATAAATTAAATTATCTTGGAATAGGATTATTTTCAGCAAGTTTGATGTATTTATTTTTTGGTTTTATGCTTGCTTTTATTCCTTATCCAACAGCTTGGGATGCAAATCATGCATATATGTTTAATCCAAAGGTTTGGGAGGAAAATGCATGATTTTATTGGGATTGAGATGAGTGAGAAACCTGAGACACTCAGATATGGTATTCTTATATAACCTATTGGTTTGCTTTATGAACTCCCTTGGAATATGTTTATTGGCTTTCTGCAGATACATATGCAATAGTTATGAATTTTTTAAGCTGATTTTTTGTACTAATTCTCTGATTAGCCTTATTTAGAGAAGTATTAAAATACATTAGAGAAAGATCAGAATTGCAATGAAAATGATGATTAAATGAAAAGCTTGTTTTTTATATATGATGGTTTTTATTGCTTTTGTGGCTTACAAGCTGAATGTGAGCTTTTCTTGTGTTTGTAGATAACAAAACAGATTTGTGAGTACTAACTTTTGTAATATTAGCTATATATTCTTGAATAATAGCAATTAAAAAAGTAACAGAATATGTTATTCAGAATTGATATGCAGTGATCAATAAAAATTTTCTTATGTCTTTTGGGATTTCCGGTTTTTTATTTGCTATGGCTGTTATGAGTAAACCAACAGCAATGCTTGATGCAGTTTGATTTGGTTTATTATTGTTACGGCTTTGGGTTTGAATATTAGCAGTTTTGTGAGTCTTTTTAATGATAATAGGGCTGCTTTCTTTTATAAGTTTTAGGTGAATAGAAAATTATATACCTTATACTTATTGATTTTTTGTATTTTTATCTTGAATTGGTTTAACAGTTTTTGATTTTATGAAAACTTTTTTTAGACAATATATCCCCTATATTGTTTATATATTTGTTTGGTGAGGAGTATTCGTAGCTTCCATATTTGTAGTTCAATGAAGTTATGTTTTTTATGAGACAATAATTAGTGAGGATGATCTAAAGCCAATGGATTTTCTTGAAGATGTTTATCTTTCAAAAACTTCTCCTTCTTTAGATATCCAACAGGAAGACAACAGAAGTGAAGAGGAGCAGAAAAGGAAATTGTTAGCTTCCACTGAACATAATAGTTTGCATACATCGGATAATAATAATTCTTGTAGTTTGGAAAATATAGATGATACCTCAGATCTTTATGACGAAGCTGAAGAAGCACCAGGAGATACATACGAAGAAGATGTTTGAAGGTATATAGGTTTTTGACAAAGAACATTTGAAAATCCTTGGTGGTGAATGTTTTTACCTCAGTGAAATTACTGTCTTTGACCAAGTTCAAGTGCAAATAAATTATGTTCCCAAAAGGATATATTATATACTCAGGATAAGTGAAAAATACAGGATATCAAGAATGAATTTGATGAATGATCTACTGAGTATGAGAAACTTGATGGTTTATTACAAACCTGATTTGATAACAGTAGTGTAACTAACTGATATGAAGATAAATTATCTGATATTCAGGATCATATAGAAGATACAGTAATAACAGTTGAAAATGTATGTATTGTTGCTTCTGAAGACCAGGAAGTTCCAGAAGATTGTAGAAATATATACATAGGTGAAGGATTAGAAAAGGATCAGATGCAATATCAAAAGGATGTAAGTATTCCTTACAATTATTTGGTTCCATTTAATTTGGTGTTTAATTGGTCTCTACAGAACGAAAGTAGTTATTATACAGATGTTGGTTATATACGATTAATTCTTTTGATATTTGTTTTTATGTCTTTGATATATTCAATTATTGTTTTTGATAAGTTTTTGATTTGAGTTAGTTGAGTTACAATTCTTGTTTGGACAATATGGTTTTTTATTGGTGGAGGAATTTTTTGGTATTGATTAGGTCTGGTGGTATGGACTATTATTACTTTTATTTTGTTTGTGTACAGGCTTTTATCAGATCAAGAAGATGATAAATTAATATGGCCTTATATTTTTGTTGTTTCTTTGTTTATTGCTATGTTTATAATGCTTTATCTTAACTTTATAAGAATATCTACTCAGGGAGGATGATGACCTTTTATGTGGTATAAGCAGTGAGCAGGATATGAAACTACAGTTAATGTAGATGAAAATACTGGTGAAATTGATCAGGTACAACAAATTGAAACCCCTTATACAAAAGAAGATGTGTTTTCAATGCAGTTTTGACATTATGATAAGTTTATTGAGAAGGTTGATCAAAGAAAAGTTGAAGAAGGATTATTTATTGCATGAACTTATGCTCAGTATTTCTTAGAGAATCAGTCCAATATAGAATCAGATAACTTTGTCACCCGGTTGTGGGAGATGACTTCAGATGAGGATGTTTGTAATTCATATCTTAGACTGAAGGATCAATGAATTAAATATATAGCATTAGATCCGAATATTGGTACAGTGGTTATGGGTGATGGTAATATAAGCTTGTTTCATAGGTTTTTTGCAGAGATCAACGAACATGAAAGAACAATAGAAAACCATTGAGCTTTGAGTATGTTGATAAAAATGGCTCAAAACTGATACATAAAACTTCAGGAAACCAATAATATAGGTCTGAAATATGCTTTTGAAGCAGATGATGAACTGATAATGAATATAGTAGATCAGTTAGATATGGATTATTCAGAAGAAGATTTGACTTTCTTGAGAGGTATGATGTGAACAGCAAGATATTGGCAGGATTCACCTGAGTATATAGAATTAATTATGAATATTTTCTCAAATAGACTTCAGGAAATAAAAGGTTTGGAAGATCTGGCATCTATACATGGTAAAAATGTGGATGTGGATGAATTAGAACCAGTAGCTGCTTCATTAATAGGGTGAGCACAAAATCCTCAGTCTATTCAACAATTTCAGGAATTAGGTTCAGATAAAAGAGAATTGGTATTGAATTATGTTGAGTTAGTAAATATACTTAGACAAGATCAGAATATGTTTAGACAGCAAGCAAGTAGTTTAATTAATCAAAGTATATGAGGTTCTTCCCAGATTTTATTTCTTGAAAGAAAATAAGAATGTCAAAAAGAGTATTAACCTGAATAAAGCCAACTTCTGAAAATCTTCATATTGCAAATTATTTTGGTTCTTTGAAACATATAATTGATTTTCAGAATAACTGATATGAAACTTTCTTGTTTTTGGCTAATATGCATGGATTAACAACTATTCATAACAAAGATGATCTTTACAATTACTGAAGAAAAGCAATAAGAACTTATATTGCTGTATGAATAGATCCAGAAAAAACATTGATTTATAATCCTGCTGAAGTTTGATATCATGCAAATCTCTCCTGGATTCTTGGTTGTATAACGACAATGTGATATATGTGAAGGATGCACTCTTATAAAGATGCTTTGGAAAGCTGAGAAAAAGAAAAAACAACAGTTGGCACTTTTAGTTATCCAATTTTGATGGCAGCAGATATTTTACTTTATTCACCTGATATAGTTCCTGTATGAAACGACCAAAAACAACACTTAGAATATACAAGAGATATAGCAGAAAAATTTAATAATACATTTGGTGAAACCTTTAAACTTCCTAATCCTTATATTCCTGAAGGAGTTGCAACAATTCCGTGAATAGATTGAAGAAAAATGTCAAAATCTTATAATAACTATATTTGATTGTTTGATGATGATGATCTTATCCTGAAGAAGGTTAGGTCAATTACAACAATGTCGGTTTGAATTGAAGAACCAAAGAATCCTGAAGAATGTAATGTATATAATATCCTGAGATTATTCTTAACAGAAGAAGAGAACAACAAAATATACCAAAGATATCTTGAGTGAGGCCTCTCTTTTAAGGAGGTAAAAGATTACTTGTATGAAAAATTGGTGGAGTTTATAAATCCAATTAGAGAAAAAGAAAGGGATCTTTCTGATGAAGAAGTTAAAAAAATTATGTATAATTGAACTGAAAAAGCAAAACAAATAGCCAGTGAAAAGATAAAAGAAGTTTATGAAAATACCGGATTAAAAATATAGATTTTTAAATATAATATATTATAATAAATGAATTTAGTACTACAAAAATGAAAGGAAAACCTTTACCTAAAAAAAACTTCTAAAAAGGTTACCACTTTTGATGATTGGTTAAAAAATTTCTGAGAATCTATGATTAATTTTATGGAAAAAAATGAATGAGTTGGATTGGCAGCTCCTCAGGTTGGTTACAATATCAGAGTTATTACAGTAACCAACTGGCAAAAAATTTGAAATGATTTGAAGTTAACAAATAATATTGTTATGGTTAATCCTGAAATCCTTGAATATAGTTGAAAAAAAGAAAAGGATTATGAATGATGTTTAAGTTTACCAGGGATTAAAGTAGAAGTTGAAAGATCCCTAAATATTCAAGTAAGATATCAGGATTTGGAGGGTAATTATATTACAGATAAACTAAGCTGATTGAATGCAAGAATTGTTCAGCATGAAGTAGATCACTTAGATTGAGTTTTGATAACTGATTATAAAAAATCTTCTGATAAGAAAATTTCTCTTGATTTAAGCAAGTTTACTAATGTATAATTTTTGTTAAGAAGGATTTTCTGTGATATGGGCAGGGTCCATAAGTTTGAATAGCCTGGATATGTTTTTGAGTTCAGTATCCTTTATTATTCTCAAATCAATACTCAGGATATTTTTTTCATATTTTTTCCATATATCTGTCTCTTAATACTTTAGCAATTATACTTGCAATAGATATTTGATAGTATTTTTTGTCTCACTGCTTGATACAGTTTATGGAAGTGTGTAATTCTTTTGAGGCCTGAAAATCTGTATTTCAGTCAAATAATATACTTGAGATTTCATAATTTTTTATTTTGTTTTCTTTTGTGAATTTTTTTAATCATTCTGTTAATCATTTTTTCATAGAAGCTGATATTCAGTTTTTATCTATGTAATAGTTTGAAATACTAATATAAGAATAAAATATTTTGTTGTTTTTTGATAATTCTTTTGCTTTTTGGTATAATTCTTGTCTTTTATTGTAAGTTAAGCTTTTTGAATCATTAAATCAAAAATCTCAAAGAGTTTCGTTGATTGAAACAAATCATAAATAAACAGGTCCTGCAATAGGACCTCTTCAAGCTTCATCAATGTATACTTCCATATTTTTTTTATTTTAATAAATAATTTTAACTATTAATATCCATAATTTGTTCTTCTTTGTTTTTTACCATTTCATTAACTTTTTCTGTATATTCTCTGGTAGTATCATCAAGTTTATTTTCTTCAGCTTTTTTCTGGTCTTCTGATAAATTTTCATCTTCGTAGTCGTTTTTTATTGTTTTTTGTCTTTCCTGTCTAATATTTCTTATTTTAACTTTTGTTTCTTCTCCCATTTTTTTAACTACTTTACTTAGTTCTTCTCTTCTTTCTTTAGTTAAAGGAGGTATTTTTATTATAAGATAATCTCATTGATTGGTTGGTGTAAGTCACAAATCATTGTCAATTATTCCCTTTTCTATACTGGAGATGATATTTTTGTCCCAAGGCTCAATTTTGATAGTTTGTGAATCTAAAATACTTATATTACTTAGTTGTCCAAGAGGTTGAGATATTCATCGCTGTTTAACATATATATTAATATTTTCTACCATATTAGATGAAGCTTTTCAAACCTGTAATTGATTAAAGCTTTCTTTTAAAGATGTTATAGATTCTTCCATTTGTTTATTTGCTTCTTTTAGATCCATGTTGTATGGGTTATAATCTAAATTTTTCACACAATAATTTTTTTATTTGTAAATAACATTTTGATGTTATAAATAACTTTTCTTTTAGGAATCCTTTTGAGACCACACTTTTCATTATAATCAAAAAAAAATAAAAAACAATACAAAAATTTGCAAAATTTTAAATTTTATTTAGAATAGAGTTGTACCTGTTTAAAGGGAATAAAAAAGATGATTTATATAATAAAAAAACAAAAAAATGATACTAAGGATGTTTATATTGTGTTTATCTTTATTAGTAGTAGCCTCTAATAGCTTATATGTAAGTGCAGAAGAAGATGTAGATGTTTGAACAGAAGAAGAGTTAGATTTTGACTTGGATGATTTAGATGATGATTTAGATGATGGTTTTTATGATGAGGAATACGATGAAGAGGATGAAGAGGATGAAGAGGATGAAGAAGATGAAGAG
>CAZWWJ010000036.1:0-8319 GCA_964637495.1 uncultured Candidatus Peribacteria bacterium
TTTTGAGTTATATACTTTTTGCATTTTCTTTATCTTCTGATAGATGATATGCCTTCGACAATGAGTTTTTGAGAATTTTTATTGTTTTTCTATATAAATTTTGTACTAATAATTTTTCTTGTATACAACTATCTTAATATCAAACAATCCGAATCAAATTTTTTCCGAGAAGAAAATAATATAAAACATTATTTTGTATCGCCTTTGTTGTTTTTTGCTGTATTGTTTGTTCTTGGACCTATTTTTAAAGGTGTGTATGATTTTTATTGAGAGAAAGCTATAGCTAAGGCAGAAGAAATACTGGAAGAAAAATGAGAAAATAAAGAATGATTTACTAAAGCACAGGATATATGGTTTTTAGAGCATTTCTTAAAACAACAATATCTTAATCAGGAATATAGTAACACCAAGCTTTTTGAAAAAATATTTGATAAACCTATACAAAAAGCAATTAAAAAAGATATAGATCCCAATGAATATCAGGATGCTTCAACCCACGCAACAAGCTACTTATCTAAGGATGAAAATGCTGAGGTTGATCTAACTTCTGCTGAATATGATAATAAGTATTTAGATGAAATTAATGCAATCAAGACAACAGTTGATTATCATTTCCAAAATACAACGGAAGAAAATCAAGAAGTAATATTTAAATTAAGACTTCCAAATGCAGATTCAGTAGTAACCGATCTTAATCTTTGACTTGATTTGGAGCTTGAAGGACAGTTAGCGCCTAGAGGAGCAGCCCAACAGGTATATGATGATTCTTTGGAAAGAAATATTGATCCTGCTATAGTTCAGCAAGTATCTCCCAAAACTTATACTTTGAGAGTTTTTCCGGTTTTGAGTAAGCTTGATGAAGAAACTCAATGAAGGCAAAGAGTACAACTTACATATCTTACTCCTTTGAGCCAATGAGAAAAGCCGGTGATTGCACCCAAAATAGAAGTTATAAACTTATCGATAAATGAAAATACAGAGGTTATAAAAAGACTTTCGAAAGAAAGCAATGGAGAGGTTCTTTATCAGGATGGAATTCAAGAGGATGTAGAAGAGTTTTTTAAACAAAATTATATTTATCAGTGAGATGAAATACAACCTGAAAAGCAGAAAATTTGTTCTTTGATGGAAGATACTATAAAAAAGGCAGAATATAAGAATTTGGATATAAACAAGTTAGTGGAAGAAATTGGTGATAAAAGCAATGATGAGACTAAAATAAATACCTGAACACTAAACCAGATCAAAGAAAAAAGCTTAAATACCTGAGATATTAATTTAATAAAACAAGAAGAAAAACAGTTAGAAGAAAATGTTGTGTTTTTTGATATTTCCAGGAGTATGGCAGATAAATCTTGAGCAAAAGAATTCTACAATGATATAATAGATAGTTGGCTTGATAAAGATTTGATCTTGGATTTGTATACATTTAATTATGATGTTTATCCACAATGATATGAAATTGATGATTTGAATTTTTGGTGATATTCTGATTCTGCTAGTGTAGTTGAATATATTAATAACAATGATATTAAAAATTCAAATATTCTAATTATAACTGATGACAACTGATTTGAAATAAACCAAGAAGAAAATAAAGATATTGATTATAACAAATTAGCCTCCAACAAAATATCATTAATTCAGATTGGAGATAATATAAGATCTTTGAAAGATGAATTAAATAAAGCTATTTTGGCTTCCAAAGGAGAGTATAAAGTTTTTGATGATGTGTATGATGCAGAAGTAGAGGATTTTTTTAGTGAAAATTCATTAGAAGGTGATTGTAAGGAAATAGAAGATTTTAAAAACTATCAAAAAAAGATTGAAGGTTATAATTATAGCAGAAAGCTTTTGTCTTGAATAAAAGAACATAAAGACTGGCAAAAAATAGGTGATATTCAGACATTTATTGCAGAAAAATATGATTTTATGAATCAATATACAAGTTTTATAGCTTTGGAAACCAAACAACAGCAAAGAGATCTTGATAGATACTCCAAGCAGGAGGATAGATACCAAAGAGAACATGAAAACTTTGTAGATTGAGCTGCTTGAACAGATGCATCAGAGAGTACATCCCAAATAAGAGAGGAAAGTTTTTTTGAAACAGATGTTTCTCAATCTGAAACTTCTAGTTTCACTGAAGAAAGTATTGAAGTAGATACAAGGTCAGACGCATTTTATTCTGATTCTGTTGAACAAGAAGCTCATCAAATGGATATAGATACAAGGGATTCTCCAGACACAAGTATAGATGTTAGTTCAGATGAAGATGATCTTTCAACAATATTCCTTTATATTATTGTTCTAATAGCATTTGCATGAATATGAATGGTCTTGGTAGTTATTCTGAAAAAATAAGTATTTTATAGGGGATATCTTTATTCACAGATAAAGGTATTCCCTTCTTTTGTATAAAATTATAAAGTGAAACTTTTGAACAACAAAAATTTAAAACAAAAACATAAAAAAATGAAAAATAATAAGTGAATTATTGGGAAAGTACAATTATATATACTTTATTTTATTCAAAGATTTTTAAAAAAACCTTTTGAGAAAAACCAAAAATGTTTTTTAGATTGAGAGAATTGAAAGTTATATAAAAACAATGAGTATATTATACTTAATGAAAATAATTTGGACAAAAAAAACTTAAATAAAATTATAGATATAGTAAAAAAATTTGATTATAGTGAGTTTGTTGAGCATATAGAAAAGTTAAATTGATTAACAGACAAGAATTTAGATACAAAAGATGGTAAATACATAACTGATAATTATGATCTAAAAAAAGATTATGAAAATATAAGAAAACTTGCTGTTTTGTCTAATGCTTCTGAATTAAAATTTCTATATCCAGAAGGTAAAAGAAATAACTTTGAAAAAATTTTAGAGTGTATAGATAAAATCCATTGAACTCCTAAAAATGAAAATAACATTGGATCCAAAAACATTTTTGAAAGTTTTAGTTTCTTAAATAAAAACAGAAAAATATTTGTAATTTTTTTTGTAGTTTCTTTTTTTGTTTTATTAATTTCTTTAGAAGAAGGTAAAGATCCTGAAAGTCCTAATCAGGATACTTCCAATTTTTCTTCATATTCCTTGGAAGAGTCAAATGATTATAAGTCTTCAGGAGGGGATATGGAAGTTGATACAAGAGATGGAAAAGAAAAAGAAGACTCTTGGGGTGAAAAATTTCTACAAAATATAGACTCGTTAATATCTGAACAAGAGGGTGATTGATGTAAATTATGCAAAAATTCAGAAGAAAAAAACTGTTACAAATTTGATAAGAATAATTTATCTTATTATAAAGAAAATAAAGAGATTAAGATTCCTTTAGAAGTTACTGATACTTTTTTCAAAGAAAACAGAGAAAAAATAAATGTTGAAGATGTTTTGTGTACCAATGAGAAAGAGGTTTGGTTTTTGCTGTCTATCAAAAATTTTCAGTATTTAATAAAAAACAACAAAATAAAATACGCTTTCCAAAATTGAGATTACGATACTGTTAGGGAAGCTATAAACAATATAAATACAGTAAATAAAATATTGGATTTTTTTGTTGCAAATATTTTAATGAAAGATGTTAATTTGTATATAGATTCTGGTGCATGAAAGTATTTGAATGAAATTTTGTTTTCTGCAATCATATGGATATTTTTAGCTATGTCTTATATGTTAAGAGAGTATATAATATTTTTATTAAAAGGTTTTATAAGCTGGCTTGAAAAAACTTATGTTTTGAATATTTTACTGCTTTTTCGAAAATGAAGCCATTTTGGTTTATTATTGTTAGTTGTTTTGTTGTTGTTTTTTTCTAATTTTTTTGTAACTTTTCTGTTTTTGGTGTTTTTGCGTATATTAAGACTTTTTTATCTAAGACTGGTTATTTATAATTTTTCTGTTAGTTTGTATAATTTTTATGATTCTTGATTGTTTGGAAATCTAAATGAAGATATATACGATGCTGAAAACAAAAAAGAAAATCTAAAAAGGGATATGGAATTTGAAATTCAATTGGAGTTAGATAAATTAGAAAACAAAATAAAATAGTTTATTGTGCTGAAATATTTTCTTTTACTATAAATTTTATATTTTTTTGATGTTGAATTATAAAAAAAAATCTTTATAAATGCAAAATGAAATGCCTTCGTAGTTCAATGGATAGAACAGCCCCCTCCTAAGGGGCAGATGCAGGTTCGAATCCTGCCGAAGGCAAATCGAAAAGAGGTCTTTATTTATAACTATAAATAACATTTATGAGTAATCTTAAGGAAATAATCAAACCTTTTCAAAGGCATGAGAAAGACAATGGTTCTCCAGAAGTGCAAATATGCATACTTACTCATGAAATTTGAATGTTACAAGATCATCTGAAGACACATCCAAAGGATGTAGATGCAAAAAGAAGTCTTCTAAAGAAAGTTGCAAGAAGAAGAAAATATCTGAAATACTTAAAAGAAAACGATCTTGAAAGATTCAATTTTGTAACCAAAAAATTAAAACTTAAAGTTTAAGATTTACACTTTTGGAAAACTATTGTCTTGACTTTTGAAAAGGCGGCTATTTATTTATATATTTAATTAATTTATATCATAACAATGAATACACAAGAATTTTTGGAGCAGGTTAGATCCTGAGAAATTCCCTTGCCAACTATAAGGGAAGGAGAAAAGGTTACAGGAACAGTTATCAAAAGAATAGAAAAATGAGTTTTGGTAGACTGTTTTAATGGTACATTTACAGGTTTGATATTACCAAAAGAAGCTAAGGATCTGGAAAGAAATCAGTTTGATCTATCTGTTTGACAGGAACTGGAAGCAGAGGTTGTGAATCTTGATACAAGAGATGAAGAAGGATACTTTGTGATCTCAATATCCAAGCTTATCCAGTATGATATCTGGAACAATATCAAAGAAAAAATTCAAAAAGACGAAACAATTACTGTTACACCATCAGAAGCAAATCTTGGTGGTTTGCTAGTAGATATGCACGGAATAAAATGATTTATTCCTTTGTCACAACTAGCACCTGTTAATTACCCAAGAGTAGAGGATGGTGATCAGGAAAAGATTTTTGAAAAGCTTATGGAGTTGATGGACAAAGAATTCCAGGTGAGAATAATTAATATAGATGAAGAAAACAAAAGACTTATCTTGTCAGAAAGAGAAGCTTTGAGGGAAGAAAAGGAAAAGATTATGGAAACCCTAGATATAGGAGAAGTTTATGAATGAACAGTAAGCTGAGTTTCAAGTTACTGATTATTTGTAACAATCGGATGAGGAATAGAAGGACTTGTTCATGTGTCAGAGATAACTTATTGACATGTGGATAATATAGAAAGATTTGGTCAGATAGGAGACAAAGTTAAAGTAAAAGTTATATGATATGATGATGGAAAAATATCTTTGTCTATGAAGAAATTAAAAGAAGATCCATGGAAAATTATTCCAAAGAAATTCAGTATTTGAGATGTTGTTGAATGAGAAGTAATAAGATATGTCCCTTACTGAGTTTTTATAAGAGTTTATGATGATATTAATGGTTTGGTTCATTTAAGTGAAATTACTAATAAGGAACTTGCTAATCCTGCAGAAGCAGTAAAGCCAGGTCAGAAGGTAAAAGCAAAGATTATTTTAATGGATCCTGATAAGAGAAAAATGGGTCTTAGTATAAAGGCTTTGGAAGATGAACAAAATGAAGAAAGCTCTTCTAAGTCAAAATGATCCAAAACTTCAAAATCCTGAAGATCAACTAAGTCTTCTCAGGGTTCTAAGAAATGAGATGACAACTCTTCAAAAGTAGTTGTTAAGAAAAAGCAAAAAGAAGAATAACATATTGTATTAAAAAGCAGATTAAGCTTAAAATTTGCTAAAAAGCCTAATTTTTAGGCTTTTTTTATATTGACTATTATGAAAAAAAATATATATTTTAATTATGGAAGATATTTAAAAAACAAAAATATAAAATTATGAATCTAAGGAGTTTTTTTTTCTACAATTATAAGGATGACGACATAGATTTTTATTTAGATTTGTATATTCTAACTTTGTTAGAAAATCATTTTCTAGAGCAAAAAACATGATATGTAAATATAAATCAAATAGTGGACAAAGAATATATAAAAAGACTTTGAGTAGGTATAGGTTATTTCAGAAAAAGGGTTTTTTATAATGTTGGATTTGGGTTTATAAAACTAAAAAAACCTTCTAATTTTTCTTTTAAGTATGTAAGAAAAAAGTTCAAAGAATATAACATACCTGTTAGGAAAATTTTTAAAAAAACTTCCAAAAAAGCATTTTCTGTGGATCCTTCTTTGTATTATAAGTATATTTTGGAAGTAAAAATAACAAAACCCGGTTTGGAGAAATTAGAAGAACTTAGAAACAGGCAAAACAAAAGCATTTTAATGGAAAAAATAAAAAAAATAAATAAATTTTCAAAGGATATATTTTATACTAAAAAAGTTTTTATTTCTGTTTGAAGTTTTTTGGTATCGTTGATAGTTGTTTTTACAGGATACGATATTTATGATAATTTTTTTAAAGCTTCTATTCAAGAAACTCACGAAACTCAAAAGTATGAATATCAGAGTATATTTAAAGAAGTTTTTAAAGATAATTTGCTGGAAAGAACTGATATTCCTTTGTTTGAGGTTGAGGATATAGAGCTCATTGAAATTTCAGAAAATCAACATTTATTTGAAATTACTTATATAGACTGAACTAGGGAGTATTTTCTTTTGATTGATGAAGATGATGGATTTTCTGTAAGAAGAGTTATGCAGGATCTTTAAACATAAATATCTCTTGGTTTTGCTCAGTCTGCTGGTCCTACAACTCATCTTTCTTCCAAAATATCCATTATTTTCGCAGCTCTTGCAAATCATACACCAAGTTTTCTTTGAAGCATAGTAGCTGATGCTTTTCTTGTTTCCTGAATTATTTTTATAGCTTCTTCTACTAATTCATCATCATCTCAACTATTGCCGGCCTCTCACTTTTCGGGATTGTCTTCAAGTATATTTATTATTTCAGGATGATAGATATCGTTTTCTGAAATTCCTTGCATATACTTTTCTTTGATACTAGAGACAATTTTTTCTGTTTCATCAGTATCTACAAAAGGAGATTGTAATCTAACTGGGAATTTAGTGTTGGGATCCATATACAACATATCTCATTTACCAACCAAATCTTCTGCTCACTTAACATCCAGTATAGTTCTACTGTCTTGTCGTGAAACAACACCAAAAGCTATTCTTGTAGGTATGTTTGCTTTAATTAATCAAGTAATTACGTTTACAGATGGCCTCTGTGTAGCAACTATCAAGTGTATTCCAACAGCTCTTGCCATTTGAGCAATTCTTGCAATATAATTTTCAACACTTTTTTTGTCTCCGCTCATCATAAGATCTGCTAATTCATCAACTATTATAACAAGACGATACATTTTTTCTTCTTTCAGAACTTTTTTGTTGTACTGATCTATATTTCTTACTTTAAGTTTTTTTAGTTTGTTGTATCTTTCGTTCATAAAATCTACAATCCATTTAAGCACCTTGGTGGATTTCTCGGGTTCGGTTATTATAGGTGAAAGAAGGTATGGTATTCCATCATATATTCACAGTTCTACCTGTTTTGGATCTATCATTATAAATTTGAGTTCATCCGGAGTATTTTGGTAAATTAATGATAATATAAATGTATTTATTCATACAGACTTACCCGATCCTGTTGCTCATGCTACCAATAAATGAGGCATTTTTTCCAATGAATAGATTGTTTTCTTTCATTCAATGTTTTTTCATACTGCAAGGTTTGTTGTATTTTTTGAGATTAATTTTGAAAACTCGTTGGATGAAATGATTTCGCTTAAAGTAACTATCTGAGGCTTTGGATTTGGTATTTCTATCCCAACATATTCTGTGCCAGGGATAGGTGCTATAACTCTTAAGGATTTGGTCTTTAGAGCAAGAGAAATATCTTTTTTTAGGTTTTCTATTTTTGATATTTTGATTCATCCTTCAGGAATTATTTTAATTTGTATTACTGTAGGTCAGATATTGAATCATTCTATACTAACTGGTATACCAAATTCATTAAGTTTGTCTTTTATTCACTCAGCTTTTTCAACAAGGTAACTGTCTTCTATTTCATAATCTTCAGAATTTCAAGGTTGCTGTAAAAGATTAATATCAAAGGTAGGTTTGTCTTCAGGGAATTTTATTTCTTGGGATTGAGTTTTCGTTTGTTTTTCCTGTGTTTTTTCTTCAAGTTTTTTCTCAAATTTGTCTTTTAGAAGCGATTTTGT
>CAZWWJ010000037.1:0-8288 GCA_964637495.1 uncultured Candidatus Peribacteria bacterium
CTAAACAAAAAATTACGGCTATTTACTTTAGCCGGAAAAATTCATCTTCGTTAATTTCTTCCAACAAATTTATTATTTTTTCTTTTGTACTATCATCTAATCTTCACCAGTTCTGAATTAACTGATATTTTGTTTCTTCTTCCAGAAGTTCAGAATTTTGTATTTTGTTTTTCAAACTTGGTGTAAGTTCCATCCTTTTTGATTAGAGTTAATTTTTTACTATAATATTTTATTAATTTTTCCAGAAATTTCAATTGCTTCAATTATTTTTTTGAAAACAAGGCCTGAAATCTTTTTGAATTTACAATAATTTATTTTTTTACTCAAAACATAGTTGATTTATCAATCTAATAAATCCTAACAATATTACTTTCAGAATAAAATTCATTCAAATCTGCCTGCAATTCAGGGAACTCTATAAATGTAAGACCTGATTCCACAGACCATAACTGCCCTACTACTTCCTTTGCCTTATCAGAAAAAAGTCATTCCTTGGGTATATGAAATGTAATTGACCAGTTGGCTTTCACACACGGACAAAAAACCTCTCCTGTAGTTGCATCCAAACCAGAAGGTATATCCAAAGACAAAACATTAGCTTCCATATTGTTTATCTTCTGTATATATTCAGCTGATTCTGCTTTTGGACTACTTGTAAGACCTGTGCCAAAAATTCAATCTATTATAAGATCACCATCTTCTAAAAGATCTATGATTTCTCATCCAAGATTTTTGTAAACTTCCAGGTTGTTCTTGGTATCTTCTCAAAGATTATCCTCTGAACACAAAAGAAAAAGTTTTGTTTGGTATCCTTGTGCACACAAAAAAGAAGCTGTCAAAATAGCATCTCCTCAATTGTTACCCTTGGAAGCAATTATTACTATTTTGTGAAAATCGCTATAACCAAGTGTATACTTAATAAAATCCACAGTACGAGTAGCAACAACCGTCATTATACGTTCAGATCAGATCTTGTTTATCACCTTTTTGTCCTTTTCCTGAATTTGCTGTCAGGTAATTCTTGGTATATTCATCAACAAAATTTTAGATTATAAATAATTATGCCAAATATGTGATAATACAAAAAGCAAAATAATCCAGGCAAAAACTATCACAAAAAAAAGAATCTGAAAAGATGATTTTATTGTCTTGTGTGAAAAAGCTATCATTCCAAGCAATCAACCAAGAAATCATCAGGCAGCCGTTAAATTAAGAAGCATTTTTTCACTTATACGAAAAGACTGTTTCACAGATTTGAATTTATCAATACCAAACAATACAAATGTTAAAAAATTTACAACAACTAAATATCCTATAAAAACATAAATCATTTGAAAAACAATTTCTTATGAATATAAATCCACAAACATATAAATAATTATAAAAATCTAAATTACAATTTTATTTTTTCAAAAAAATTATGATTGCATACAATCCGCAAGAAATGCAAAACATAGCCAAATCACTTGGAAAACAAGGTCATCACAAATTTTTGCTTTTTTGAGATCTTTGAACAGGCAAAACTGAGTTTACCAAATGATTTGCAGAGTTTCTTGGTATCAATCAGGATATTGTCCAGAGTCCTACTTATACTTATATGAACGAATATCAGGAAACTCTTCTGCACATAGATATGTACAGGATAGAAGAATCAGAAGATATCATAGAAAAATGACTTATTGATAAGATAGAAGATTATGATTATATATGCATAGAATGGCCAAAATTCACAAATATGTATCAGGATGAAGAATTTACAAGGGTGGATATAACAAAACAAGACAACTACACAAGGGATATTCATATAGATAATTAATACAAAATGCCTACCAAATCCCTCCCTTCCAAAAAAGTTATTTCCTGGGCATTCTATGACTTTGCTGACCAAGCTTTTCAGGCAATTTTTATTACTCTTTTATTTCCAATATTTATAGTCCAGATCCTTGGAGGGAACGAACTGCAGGTAGGTATTGTATCAAGTTTGTCAGTTCTTGCAGCTGCCTTTTTGGTACCATGGATATGAGCCACAGCTGATATTATCTGAAAGAGAAATTATATACTACTTACTGCATGAGTTTTTACCTGAATTTTCTGAATAATTACAGGTTTTGTAGACCTTTACCTTGCATTGCTTTTTTGATTGCTTGCCAAAATATTTCACTATATTTCCAAAGGAATTTATGATTCCAAAATAATAGAAACAACACAACCTCAAAATTTCTGAAAAGTTTCTGGTATAGGTCTTTTGTTTGGATATATATGAACAATAGCTTCTTTGTTAGTTGCTTTTTTTATTCTGGAGTTTTGGTGATGGGAAAGTCTGGAAGGATTTAGATATGTTTTTGTTATGTGTGCTTTGTGGTACATAATTTTTATGTTGCCAATACTTTTGAACCTCCCTGATAGATCTTGAGTAAACAAAAAACTATCCCCCGATACTCTAAAACAGTCACTGAAAAATGTTATAAAAAACATAAAAAATCTTCCAAAAACAAACTATCTTGGCAGATTCCTTGGAGCAGCTTTTCTTTATAACAATGCTATGTCCAGTATAGTTATTTTCCTTTGATTATATGCCACAGAAGATATGGGAATGGAAATGAAAGAATTTTTCCCAATATTTGGCCTTCTTTCAATATTTGCAGCCATTGGGGCTATAATTTTTGGAAGACTCTCTGACAAATACTGACCTTTCAAGATGATCAAACTATGCCTAATTATATGGATTGGAGTTGTATCAATAATGATAACTGATATTAACTATTATACATTTCTTTTAACAAGCTGTGTCTGAGGTATAGTTTTTGGAGGTATATGGGCTCTAAACAGACACACAATAACTTACATCACCCCACCTAATCAAATCTCCTCAATATTTGGATTTGAATCGCTAACCGCCAGAATGTCAGGACTTTTTGGACCTGCCATTTTTGGAGCTCTTGCAAATTTTTACTCTTATGAAATGGCAATGATATCTGTAATTGTATTTTTTATACTTGGATTTTTTGTTATCAGAAAACTTCATTAAAAAATTTTTAAGTTGCAAAAAATAGATATTTTATTAAAATAAAAGATAAATTTATCAAATAAACAAAAACATGAACCTAAAAATTGATTATCATTTCCATCCAAATCTCTCGGGACTAAGCAAAAAACTTGCTTACAAAAAAGCCCAAAAGATCCGAAAAAAATTTCAGGAAAAAGATATAAACTGTGTAATTGTTACAGAACACTCTTTCAAAAATCCTTCCAAAGCATATCAAATAATGAAAGAAACAAAACCAAATAATTTCTATTGTTTCCCTTGAATTGAATGCATTAGCAAAGAGTGAGTTGATGTAATTACCTTTTCTCTAAGGGAAGACATTTTTTCATTCAAGGAGTTTAAGCCTTACAAACTTGATTATTTTGAGCTTATAAATTTTATCAACTCTACTCCTGATGTATTTGGATTTATTCCACACCCTTATAGTTTGAATTTAAGCTGAGTTGTTTCCAAGCTTGGAAATATTCAGTACAAAACATCACTTGATCTAATAAATGCAGTAGAAATTTCCAACTGATCTTATGATAATTTATATTCCCTTTTCAGAAAAGCTCCTTTCAAACTAGTTTTTAACAAAAAAATAAAAAAAATCCACAACACTCTGGATATACCAACAAAAGACTATACTAACCAAAGAGATTTCGTAGCTGTTGGAAGTGATGCTCATCATATTCAGGATATATGAAACTGCTGCAAAACCTATCATCAAAAAGAAACAACACCGGAAAAAATTTTTGAAACTATTACCAACAATATAAACAATTTTGAAATACAATACAATGATTTTGAGAAAACAAACTTCAAACTACTAATAAGAAGCTGAATAACATCTTTCCATGAATTTCTTATCAAAAAATACTACAAACTTTTAAGTATTGTTTGAAGAATTTAGTAAGAACCAAGTACAGAAAGTTTGGAGGTAAAAAAATCAAGTTCTTCCAAAGCTCATTTTACAAACTGGTCATCCAAACTTCATTCACAATCTATCCAAAACATATAACTAAAAGGATTGTCTCTTGCAGAAAGTGATTCTATTTTGGTTAGATTTATATCTCTTGTTGCAAAACAACCAAGACATTTATATAGGCTTGCTGGCTGATGTTTTGTCCTGAAAAGCAAAGAAATTTTTCCTTTGGACCCTGAACTGAATTTTTCGTAATAACTTTGAGGTAATGCAATCTCCTTGTTTTTTTTCTTGATAACAAAAAATCTGGTAGTATTCCCCTGCTGATCCTGAATAGATTCAGCCAGAGAACTCAAATTATAAATATCCCTGCAATAAGATGAAGAAATAGCAGCAAGAGAAGAATTATTTTGAGAACTTACATATTCTGCAGCCGTTGCAGTATCAGAAACTGATATTGCCTCTAGATTGTTTCTGCTTAAAAATCACTCACACTGCATCAAGGCTTGAGGGTGAGAATATACATACTTTACCTTATCCAAACTATCTGCTACAGAAAGAAGGTGATGATTTATGGTTTTGTAATACTCACCAATAATTTCTACATCATAAAAAGAAAGATTATAAAAGTTCTCAATAACAGAACCTGCATAACCATTTTCAATAGGTATTACTCAAAGATTATCATTTTTAATATCCTCAAAAATATCCTTAAAAGAAAACTTACCTTCTATATCAACATCCTCATCCATAGAATTATTAAGAATATTTGCAACAAGATGAGAATAAGAACCTATCACTCACTGATAAAATATCTTCATTTATGTTAAATATTATCTTTTAAATTCTTATCTATCTTGGATGTTATATCTACTCATTTATCTATAAAATCTTCCCCTACAAATTCTTTTATTTTTTCAAACTCTTCCTGAAATTTTTCTACATCATTATTTTCTATCATATTTTCAAGATAGTTTACAAATTCTTTTATCTCAGGAATTATTTCATCTTTGTAGACTTCATTATGCATTTGCATATCAGTATACAACCCTGCATGCTGTTTAAGAAATCTTGACATCAAGAAAAGCTGCATCCTGGAATTAGGAGTACATATTTTATTCAGATCTTTTAGATTTACCTGCCTTTTTCTCAAGACATAACCAAGCAACAAATTCAAAAAATGAATTGTTGACTGCAATAAGGAAACAATTTCATCGTGAGTTTTAGAATCCAGTTGAATTAGAAAAGCTCCTTCATCTTCAAGTATCTTGTACATTTTGTTTCGTTTTTCTCCTGGTTTCACAGGATCGTATGCAATATTTTGATTTTCCAGAGAATCAACCCAAGGTCAGAACATTGGATGTGTTGCCACTACTTCTCATTCATTATATTTAGAAAGTTCTTTGGTAGCCTGATCCTTTATACCAGTAAAATCCATAAGAAGTTTATCTGGTGGTAGACATTCTATTATATTTTTTATCACATCCAGAGTATGACGAATAGTTACAGAAATTATGATTACATCAGCTTCCTTGGCCGCTTGCTCTGGAGTTTTTGGGGTGTTTCTTGAGGATACAATAACTTCAAAACCTTTTCTTTCAAAGAAATTTTGCCACCATTTACCAAAATCAGAAGTACCTCAGATTATTGCAATTTTTGAAAATCACATTAAATAATCTTAATAAAGAAAATAAACCTAATTGGAAAGCCACTCAATCACATCATCATACTCACCAGCAGGAAGAGCTCCAGACATCAAAACAAATTCACCTGTTTCATTATTTACTATAATATTTGCAGGAGTTCAGGTAACACCAAACTGTCCTCTACCAGTATTCTCCTGGTCGTTTATTTCGTCTTGATATCTTTCTTCATCTATACAGTTGTTCAGCTCATCTACATCAATATTGTTCTCTTCAGCAACATCTTCCCATCTTGTTCTGTTGGTTATATTTTCCAAAGCATAAATTCAGTTTTTGAATCCAAAAAAGCTCTCTCCATCAGAAGCAAGCTCTGAAGCACACTGAAGAGCATTAGCTCACATCTCTGACTGTTGACTCTGAACAGGGTAGTTTTGATAAACATATCATATTTGTCATTCATAATCGCCTATCACCTGATCTACTGTTCAATCTCTGCTTTGTTGCTGACAAAAAGGACAATCTATATCAGAATACTCAATCCAGGTAAGCTGTGTATCTTCTTCTCCTTTTATATGATTGTTCTCACGAATTTCATTTACCAGTGAAACTTCCACTTCTCAGGTTTCAGCATTTTCACCAAGCTCTTCTATATCTTGGGTATCTGCTGTAGGAGTTGCTTCATCGTCCAAACTAAAAGTAATTATATTGTAAGCAACCAGAGCAATAAATCAAACTGCGAATGCCATCAAAGTAATATTTATCATTTTTTCATTTTTTTTCTTTCACATTGTTTTTTTTTATTATATAAAACCTTTTGTTAGACTTAATATAAAAAAATTTTTTAGTTATTCAAGATTATTTTGAAGCTTTTTGATGCCAAAAATCTTGAAATTTCCGGATAGTTTTGTTATAAATAAAAAAAATAATTTAAATTTTTAACCCACAAAAATGCAAACCAAAAATAAAATACTGATCACTATAATTACTTTAGTAAGTTTTAACTTAGCCGTTTTACTGGGATTTTTCTTTTATCTTGATCACCAGTACTCTCAAAAATACCAAAACCTGGAAGAAGGTATCCAAGAAAAAGCTTTAGAAATTCAGGAAACCAAACCAGAAGAAGAACAACAAAATCAGGAAAACAATGTTTTTGAAATGTTTGAGCAAAGAAGACAACCTACTCCGGAAGATTTTTTTGATGGTTTCTCCTTGTTTGAAGAAGATAACTTTTTTGACAAAGAAGTAGAGATTCCAAGAAATCTTGACGAAGGTGGAGGCTCAATGTTTTCAAAAGAAAGCTGACAAACCAGTATCAACTGAAAAGAAGTTTCTTACTCTATTATTCAGGAAAACAACAAAATAAACTGATACATCCAAACAAACAACAAAGATTTGTTACAGGAAATTGATAACAAGCTACAGGATATAAACATACAAACCACCCAAAAAGAAAACAAGATAGAATTTGAATGAGATGCAGAATACAAAAATCAAATCAAAGATATTATCTTCAATCATAATATTAACAACGGCGATCAAAGCACCAAAGAAGAGTACTTCTAATTAATTAAACTTCTCATCTAACTATTTCCATAATCACCTGTTTCATTTTCTCAGCATCGTGCCTTATAAGGTCAGACTGTTTTATAAAATCTCTTGAAATTATTCTGTAATCCTGAATATCATTTTTTATCAAAGTCTTGTTTTCTTTGGAGTACTTTTCAAGAATTTCATCATCAAGGGAATGATTATCCCAGTCCTGAACAAGGATTTTATCAAACACATCTTTTCCAAGATATTTTGAAAACTCATCCAGAAAATCTGACAACTGGAATCAGGTAGTTTCTCAATATTTGGTAAAAAGATTTCAAAAAAGAATTTTCTTTGCTTTGGAGTTCTTTATATTATAAGCTATATTTCAAACCAAAATATTTGGCAACAAAGATGTAAAAAGATCACCTGGAGAAAAAATTATATAGTCAGCCTTTTCTATAACATCCGGAATATAAGGATTCTCTGCCGGTTTGTCTTCAAAAAACTTTTCATAAACACTTTCTATTATATGATGCGAAATTCATTTTTCGTAACTAAGTTTTTCTATTGCGGAGACATACTCTTCTTTGATGATATGTAATTCCTGAATCCTAAGGTTGGGATCGTGCTTTGGAATATCAATATTTGTTTCTCAAATTATATAATCAAGATTCTCAAGCTTGGCAATAAGTCTTGTTTTTTCAAAAGTTGCAGGATATACTCTACCCTTGATATCAAAAAGCTCTTCAAGCATATTTACTGCCTGACCAAAATTGTCTGTCATTTGTTCCAAAGCAGTCATTATAATATTTCCAAGATTATGTCCCTCAAAAGTTCAGTACTGAAATCTGTGATTGAAAATTTGTCTAAGTATCTGAGTTTTTTCATCATCACTTAGTGCCACAATTGCTCTTCTAAGATCTCAGGGAGGTAAACTTCAGTATTCATCTCTTATTTTCCCTGTACTTCATCCATCATCTGACATTGTAACTATTGCAGAAACATCTACATCATCAAGATTTTTCAATGCCGAGAGTAGATTATATGTTCAGGTTCCTCCACCTATGGTTACTATATTTGTCATATCAGAAGAAGATTAGATTTAAAAATCTAAGGAAGTTTATATCAAATATTTAAACAAAATCAAGGAGAAACAAAAAAT
>CAZWWJ010000038.1:0-8220 GCA_964637495.1 uncultured Candidatus Peribacteria bacterium
AAATTAGAATCAAAAAAATCTGATAAAGAAGCATTAGGATTATATTGCTCATCATCTCAATCTTCATCTTGTTCTGCATAAATCTTATTTGGTCAGTTGTAACCAAATACTTCTTTTGCTATTCTATAAAGAATGTTTTGTGCTGGATTAGTAGACCATCAATATCTTTCTTGAGAATCCAATTCTAAATCCATATTTTCAATATCTTCATCAGAATAAGTTGAATACTCTAGTTCAAAATTCTCAAAAAAGTTTTCTAACATATTGTAATCAATTTCTCAATATCATTCATCTGTGTCTCATAAATCAATATCTGGAAAATCAGTTGGATGCATTCTTTGTTCATTAATTTTATATTCAGCATATTCATTAAAAAATTGTATATTTCAAGCTATAAGTTCTCTATCATCTTCATCATAATAATCTAACATTGATTGATACTGAAAAGATCAAAAATAAATTTGAAAAAATAAGTTTTTATTATCCTCAAATTTATCTCAGGCAAATAAGTTTTCAAGCTTATCAAAAGCTTCAGGATTTTGCCTTTCCAATTCTGACTTTCTTTGTTCCAAATAATCTTCGGTAATTATTTCTCAATCATTATTAGTTCTTGAAGATTCCAAAAGACTCTCTATAGCTTGAATTCAGTTTCAATTTTCTACTTGATTACCAAGAAAACTTCTTAAATCAGCATCATCTCATTCTAACTCTGTGATTTTTTCTTTTATGTATTCTAATCTTCTATCTACTCTATCATACAATTCTCTCCTTTCAGACCTTATGTCATTTGCCTCCTCATCATTCAATTCAGAACCTTCACGACTATCAAGATCTATATCAAGTCTAGCTCATGGAAAGTTATAAATTTCTTCTGAAAATATCAAAGACTTCATACCAGCTTGTATTGGGTTACCCTCCTCAATGTATTCTTCTATATCTTCTTTTATATCACCAAAACTAAAAGTATCCAAGGCATCAGCTAAAAAACTACCAAGAGATCATTCTATATCTTCAGCTCAGGAAACAATTGAAACCAAAGCTTGTTTTGTTTGTGTATCTGTTTTTCTTTTGAAATCATCTAAATTTTTTTTATACATTTCTCTATAATCATGATACGCATGAACTCATTCATAAGCAGCAGTTCAAATAGCTAGTGCTCAACCCAATGCCCATCAATATCCGGGAACGGACATAGCTTTGGCGGATACTCAATACAATGTAGATACTATAGCAGTTCATAAAGCCGCTCAACTAGCCCACTTAGTTCTTTGTTCTATCCAGTCAGCTCTTTCTTCATTATGCTCTCTTACTCTTTCAGCTTCTTCCATTCCAATCCAATATTCAAATCAAGCAAATGCATACTCTGTAACAATCAAAGCTCTTCAAATTGTTCTACCAACTCACCTCATAGTAGGATTTTGCATAACTCTCTGAAGTCTAGTCATATTATCGTAGTTTTGTGCATAATCAACAATATCACTTATATATCTTTGATTACCAGAATTAGCTATTCTTCTCAAAACAGAGTTATCAAGGTTATCTACATTTAATCAGTCTACTGATCTAAGAAGCTCTCTCACATCCTCCACATTTGAAGCCTGAGCAAGACTTCTTCTAAGTTGTCTATTTCACTGAAGCTCTTGAAATAGTCTTGTAAATTCTCAAGAATTTGAAACTTCAATTCACCTAAAGTGCCTCAAGTTTTCACTATTCATAACCCTAGCAGTAGACTCATTTATATTATTTTTTAAGTTTGTAAGATTATCTATTGTTGTATTCATACCAGACCTAATTCTTTGAGGAATTCTTGGATTATCTTTATTACTTTTTAAAATATTCCTGGCTTCAGAAATTCATTCTCTTGCATATCTAACCGGCCTTGAAGTATTTAATTTTTCGAAAGGTATATCATTTAAGGAATCAAAAGAAGTTCAAGACCTGAGATATCTTGATGAATTTCTTACATAAGTAGAAATATTTATTTGGTTTCACTCATTTATTTCTCATATAATATTACTTGCAAGCCTATTTATTTGACTTGGATCCAGACTTTTTGAATGCCTTGCAAGACTTCTTGATAATTGATTTATTTGTCTAGAGCTAAGATCATCAATTCAATCAATGTTTCATATATTATTAACAATATTTTCTAAATTATCAATATTTCAATTATAATATCTTACAAAGTTTCTTAAAAAAGCATTTTCATTTCAGCTAGTACTTTGAATTAACTCATCAATACGTCATAACTCATGAAAAAGTCTTTCATCAAACTCTGGGTTATATCAAGACAAATTAAATCTTCAAGGTTTTTTGTATAAACTCTTTCTAAAGTTAGAATTTTCCAAATAGTTGTTGAAAATTCTCATCCTTTCCTCAGATGATGAAATATGAGAAAAATTAGAATCAATTTTATCAAAGAACCTTGATAGATTACGTGTATTTGTTTGCTGAGGACTTCTAAATATTCAGTCAGAATTCATTCTATTAAAAATAGTATGTGCCTTTTCCAGACTAATCCTTCATCTAGACAGATCATACCACAAATTCCAAGCTCATGATCATCATCTATACAAAGCCATATGAGATACCATAGCAGGGGCTCTTCTCAATGTAGGATCTACAAGCATATTTGCTGGAATTCTAACAGGTGCTGTAATAGTAGCATTAGGCAGTTTAAAAACATTTGGAATTCTGGTTCTATTAAGTAAAAATCCTCAAAGCATTGATACAGTAATTCACGTTCATGCTGAAAGTTCAAAAAATCAGTCTTTAAATTCCCCTTCAAATATCAATCCTATTGCACTTGAAATTTCCTGTCAAAACTGTCTTGCTGTAAATTTTGATTTAATAATTAAATTTCAATCTTCCTCATTTAATTCTGTTACAGATTCTGTTCAAACAGTTATTTCTTTTTTAAATATTTTAAAATCCTCTGCAGTTTGCCTTAGATTTTCTATATCTTCTCTTGTTACATTACTTGGATCTTCAAATTCTTCTAACACATCCCTCCAAGGTCATACCATATCTTCATAACCAGTATTTTCCAAAATTTCTCTTCTAGTTGAAGATTCTAAATCAAACATATGAGCATACGGTCAAAGCAAAGCCTGTACCCATCCTCTATCACCAAATCCTTCTATATCATCACTTAATGTTTCTACTATTTCATTTAGATATTCTCTTTCAGCAGACTCAAGATCATCCCAAGATTCAAAGTCAACTATAATATCATCTATCATAGATTGTCAGTTTTCATCTATTCCCAATAAATCTTCATACCGATCATCTATTTGATCTATTTCCTCACTTGTATAGCTCATAACTTCTCAATCCAAAAGATCATATTCATCAAGCATTTCTGTTGCTTCGTAAATATTTTTATTCATAAATCTTTCCAAATCTTCACTTATGTATTGCTCAAAAAAATCTTCATCTTCTAATTTCTCCGTTATTGTTATTTGTTTCTCTTCATCAGTTTTATCCTGAAAACCAGGCTCATTTTCTTCCAAAGCATTTTTTGCTATTTTGTATTGTAATGCTGTAGATCTATTTTGCAAAAATGAAATTACTTTAACATTTTTTCTAAAAATTTCTCTTATCTGTTCAAAAACATTATCATCAGTTTCCAAAAGTTGTTCTATTCTTTCCTGAAAGTAATCAGAACTGCTAAAAATATCAGGGGTCAAACCATCTATCAAACCGGCAAAAGGTTCCAAAATAGGTTTTAACTTATCATATCACCAATTTCTTATAGATTCAATAAATTCTTCTCTCGATGCATTAACTATTTCTGTGTAAAAAGCAGAATCAGATAAAATATCATTTATACTTGAGTATCTTCTATCCAAAGCATAAGCATATACACCCGCATATTCAAAATCATCTTTTTCTTCCTCAAATTGATACTGTCACATCATATCATTTTGATCACTAATTCATCATTCTACTCAGTATATACTTGAGTAAAATCTGTCTATTCCCGATGCAAAATTATTATATGCAGATCTTCTACCAGATTCCAAACTTTCAAAATCTCTTACATGTTCATCTTCAAATCTTTCTCAATAATCACTTCACCTATCAGCTGATCTTTCTGCATCCCCTTCATCGTCTCTCCACCATCTCCAAAGCAAATAAGCTCCTCATCATACTGCTCACCATTTAGCCACACTTCACATCACTCATGAAAACCATCCTCCAGATGAATCATTTCAGGAATTATTTCAGGAATTATTAGAACCACTGAAAAAACCTGACACTGTCCTTCCTACAGCCAAAGCACCTACCGCCATAGCTCAAGCATTAGCAGCGGTTGCTCAAGTATTTTCATCCCAGTTCTCACCATCAAACACTCATCCAACTCACACATCCTTCATCTGATCCCAAAGATTTTGTTCTTCTCATTCTAAATCCTCTTCATTTTCTATTGCTTCATTATACTGTGCAACAAATTCGGGAATATATTCTCTCATAACTTGATATACCTCATAATATTTTCTTTCTTTATATTCTCTTGCAAATCTACTATCTGAATTCAGAAAACCAACTACTTCTCTTTGATAAGTATTAAAATCTCATTCTGCTGAAGACAATGCTTCTACCGAAGATATATCATTTTCATCTCTGTTTAAATCTACAATAAGTTCATCCTCGTCAACTAATAATGTATCTTCATCTTTATGTTTTTCAATTAGAGACTTGAAAAAACTTCATATCAACTCCCAGCCTACAAACATATCAAAAGCATTAACATCTTCATCTCTTTGATTTTCTAGTGGTTCATCACTATTTTGCATAATTCTTTCAGTTGCTTCGGTTAATGATAATGTCTCCATTTCTTCTCCTAATCTTTCTAATTCTTCTCTTGTTTGTTCTCCTGTTATTCTTGATTCTACTTCACTTGCAAAATCATTCAAATCATATTGACTATGTTCTATTAACTCATACACCTCATTTTCCAACTCTTCAATTTCTTGTTCGAGCTGCTCTATTTCAGAATAATTTTCTTCTTCAATTCTGTTTCTCAAATTATCAATCTGATCAAAAAATCATTCTCTTTGGTCATCAGAGATTTCTTCATGTTCTCTAACTTGATTTTCTATATCGTCTATTCTTTGTTCATATTGTTCTATACTCATTACTTTTTCTTTAAGAATTCAAAGATCATTCTATACGAATTTCAGGTATACCTAGTTCATTTACTCTTGAAAGAAATTGAGAACCTGTAATATTAAAAGTTCTATATGCCTGAATCAATTCGTCTAAATCTTGTTGTTCCCTAGTTGATAGTTCTACATTATTTCTTTCTATACAATCATACAATCTTTGAACATTCTGCTCTCTTATCTCATTCTGTCTTTCCCAATCTCTTTGTTCTTCTCTAAAATCATCTACAAATTCAGTTATTTCTTTTCAATGTATCTCAGAATCTGTATAATAACTTTCTTCTGTTACTCATACTGTTCTTAAGGATGTTAACAATAAATCAGATATTTGTTCTTGATTTTCTTGTATAAGAGTATCCAAATCGTCTTCTTCATCTATATCCTCAGAACTATATCAAACTATAACTTGCCTTAGATTTTCTTTTTGAGCATCAGTAAGAGAATCTATTAAAGAATCAAGATTCATAGAATGCCATCTATCATTTTCTGTATGTACATAATTTTCAATAATATCAGCAGCAGAAAAACTTCCAAAGACACTTTCTGCTATGGATGCATGACCTTCTCTCATTTCAGAACTTGAAAATCTTTCCATCATTTCCTGCCTGGTTGGAGCATCATCACCAGAAGATCTTCTACTCACACCTCAAACAGCTGCGAGCGCTCAAACTCAAAGTGCCAAACTTCATATAACTCTTCAAGGATTTCAGTTACTTCAAAAAAGTCATTTTATAGCTTTATAACCAACAAAAAGACCACCTCCTACCAAAGTTAAATTTGTAGCAGTTCTTGCAGTACTATCTGATTCAGAAATTCACAATGTAGAAAATGCATCTGCAAAAACAGTTGATAATGCTCAATGAATATCTCCTTCTCAAATATGCCCTGAATATCACTTTTCTCTCAATGATTGATATCTGCTTTCTTCTATCTCCTGTATACCAATAATATATTCTAGTATAGATTCTTTATCTCAAAAAATAGAAAGCAGTATATTTGATATTTCATCATGTTTTCCTGTAATATCTAACCTACTATATACATCTCAATGAGCCTGTATCTCATCAATAATGTTTTCATGATTTAATTGTTCTATATCCATATTTACAGCCATTTCACGAGGTATAATATTACTTGCTAAGTTCACATCCAAAATTACAGGATCTAAATCTTGTTGAGAAAAAATTTCTCTCACATTATGATAGTCAGAAGGTCTTTCTAGGATACTCTCTGAAATTCTTAACATAGCATTTTCAAATTCTTCTTGTGAAATATCTTCTCTATCTATTCTATCAATTTGAATTCTAAAATATTCCATTTCATCAAAATATTCCGATCTTCACGAATGAGAAGAAGAAAAAAATTCTATACGATCTAAATCAGTTTTAATTTGTCATATTGCATCTTCTTGTTCTTCAGCAATAATTTCATCAATGTTGTAAAGTTTTTCTATTAAATTATCCAACATTTCTTTTTCACGAGAATTGAAATCACTACTTGATTCCAGTTGTTCTCTAAAGGATTCTACACTTTGAGAATCACTTCGATCTATACTTTCATATTCTCATTCTAAATTAGTTCACTCAAAAAAATCTCTGATATCTTCATTCAAAGCTTCTACATCATGTCATCAAATTTCATTATGTTCTTCAAGCAATCTATCCCAGTTTTCTATATCTTGGATACTCATTTTTTCTATTTATTTTTAAATGTTATTTCTGTTCCCGTGTAAAAAGCCATCTTAATCACCTAAAAGGTGCTGTAGTTTTATTAACCAAATTTTTAATACCATCATTATTTTTCTGTTCTTTTTCTATACGCTTTAATCTACCATCCTTTAAATCAAAATACTCTCTTCCATTTTTTATAGGAATAGTGTTATCTGATTGTATATCTCAAATATCACGACAATGTTTTTCTGATTTATTATTTCTTTTTCTTATCAAAGGTTTTCAAGTTTTTAAGTCAAAATAATTATATGCTTTATATCATGGAATTCAAACTACTGATTTTGTATATTCAGCTTTAAAAACTGATTTTCTCATTCAATTTACAGTTACTTCCTGAGGTTCCCCAACATTGAAAAATTCATAACCTCAAAATCTAAATTCCTGAGAATTATTCAAATTAAAGAAGGTTTGCTTTCAATTCTCTTTTTCTACTTTTACATAATAAATTCAATTAAACTCTTTTATCTCTCAAACTGCAGAATAACAAATATTTTGTGGAATTTCAAGTTCTCAGTTTACCCTTGTAATATCTTTCCAAAACTGTTTTCAATCATTTGTAATTCACTTTATAAAAGTTCTATCTCACTTATTTATCACTTCCTCTACCATTATGTTTCTACGAATTGTAACCTCCTGTAGAGTTTTCTTATTAACAATTTTAGTAGTATTTTCATTCGAAAGTTTAAAATAATCATCTGATCACTCCAAAGGTGAATAATCTCACCATACTTCTCATTCTATTTTTCATATATGTCCTCACTCTCATCATCATTGATTATAATATTTTCTTCTAACATAAATTTTTCTACCTGTATTTTTATCTTCAAATACTGCATCTCCTCATTTTCCACTACTATCCAAAATTCTTAATTGTTCTGTTTCCTGGAACTTTTTATTTCTAAAATCAAAATTTACATTTATTGATTCTTGTTCTCCAATATCTAAGTTTACCTGAGCAGTTCAGTTTCTTTCTTCCAAACCATTAACATTTCTTAGAAAGACAGGGTAATTTGTTCCTTGATCTATATACATATATCCTGATGTTCCATTCTCTTGAAACCTAAACAAGCCACCATATCATGGTATTTCTTTTATTTCATCAAACCATCATCATATAGGTGTTCCCTCATCCAAACTTATTATTCAATATTTTTCATTATTATTATCTCAAGTTACTCTTACCTTTGGATATGTTTTATTATTAACATAATAAAAATTACTTACTGCATTATTTCTTAGCTGTTTTCCTCATATTTCTGTTACTTGCCATTCATAGGCTTGATTATTATGTTTTAATATCCAATTATCATTTCAATTCTGAT
>CAZWWJ010000039.1:0-8198 GCA_964637495.1 uncultured Candidatus Peribacteria bacterium
TATAGGTAACATTTATATTTCAAGTAATTTTTCTTACTGCAAAAAAAGGAGAGCCGTTATAGTTGTGATTAATTTTTGATAAAACTAAATTTTTCTTTTGTCCATCCAAAAAATCTTCCAATAAATCATTTTTTTTCTTTGATAAAAAACTCATAATAAATAGCTGGTATTACAAACAAAGTCATCAATCATCCAAAGGCTAAACCAAAAATTACAGTGAATCCAAGACTTGCCCAGAACTCATCTTCTAAAGCAAGAGGCAGGATACCAAAAATTGTTGTTAGCGTAGTCAAAATTATTGGTCTTAATCTAGACCTTCAACTTTCCAGTAATGCTTTCATATTGTCTTCTGTATTTTCAAGATTGGAGTTTATCCTGTCTATTAAAATTATTGCATTATTTACCACAATTCAAGCCATAGCTACAAAACCAATACCAAAAGGCATACTATAAGGATTTCAGGTAGCCCATAATCATATGTTTATTCATAATACAGCCAGTATTACAGAATAGAGTATAATCAAAGGTTTAGAAAAAGAGTTGAATTGAAGTACTAAAATAGAAAAAATTGCAAATATTCAAATAACAAAAGCTTCTATTATTCATATTATTAATTCTTCATTTTCTTGAGCTTCTCAGGCTTCTTCAAAAGATACACCTTCAGGATAATCATACTCCTGAGCAAATTCTTTGAAATCTCATTGAATATCAGCAGTTCTTGCTTCAAATCATCTTGCCAAGTCTCATCATACAGAAAGTACAATATTTTGATCTCTTCTGTTGATTTCGTCTACAGCCCTGTCAAGTTTTACTTCAGCTACATTTCCAAACTGAATTCACTCTCATACAGGTATATTTTCTATATCAGCAGGATTTATTTTGTCTCCAAACTGATCAGATTTAACTACTATATCAAATTCGTCTTGTCATCTTGTAATACTTCAAATTTCGTTTCAATCAAGATACGAGAATACCTGATGACTAACTACATCTGGTGTTAATCCAAATTCTTGCAGTGCGTAATTATCAAAATCATAAACATACTGTCCTGGAAGTTCATCAGAAGAAATATCTGTATCTGAAATTCATTCTCTTTTAGCAAGCCACTCTCTAAAATCATCTCAAACTTCAAGAAGTTGATCAAAATATTCTATTCAGTCAGCAATTATTCTCATTCCAACTGGATCTGCATCCTGTGGAGGCCCACCATCCTGAATTTCGGTTGATATTTCAAGTCACTGTGTTTCCAGGTTCTTGAGCCTGTCAACTATTTCTTCTTCTACATCGTGTATTGTTCTTAGGTTCATATTTTGTCTTTCATTTACAGAAAGTAAGTTAACATCCAATCATATACTATCTCAGTCTACATAGTAAGAGTAGTCTTCAATTTCTGGAATATCATTAAATTTGCTTTCAAATCAGGTTGTATATTTACTCATATATTCACTGCTTATACCACTTGGTCCTTCTATACTAACTTGCATAAAATCAACATCAGAACTTGGGAATAAAGTGAAACCTATTCTTGGAGAAAGAAAAACAAAACTTAAAACAAGTCAAACAATTGGTATCCATATAGTTAACAGTCTGGTAAATTTGTTTTTTAAAATTATTTCTAATGTATTTATATATCAGTTTTGTAAATATTCGAAAAAAACATCTTTTTTTTGTTTTCAGTCTGTTTTTTCGTGTTTTTCTTTTCTATCATTTTCTAAAAGCTTTTTTTCATTTTCTGATAATAAGTCTTCTGCATCAGGATTTCCAAAGTAGTACTTGGGATTCCTGTTTAGTTTATAAAAGATTGCTGAATTTAGAGTCAAAGACAAAAGCCAAGCAGAAAAAACAACCGAAAATACTGTAATAGGAATATAAGCAAGGAAGTTTCCCATCATTCAAGGTAGAAACATCATAGGCAGGAATACTGCTAGAGTGGTAGCTGCTCATGAAGTCATAGGTTTCCAAAGATCTCTTATTGCAAGAAGTATTGCATTTTTGGGAGAATATCCAAGTTTGATTTTTTGAGTTGCTCCTTCTACAATTACAATGATTACATCTATAGCTACTCAGAAACTAAGAACCAACGAAAAATTGGTTAAAAAATTCATTGTAAATCATAATTCATTCAAAACAACAAATGTTATCATAAAAGCAAGTGGTAAAGCAAGGCTTGCAAGTATAGATTGTTTGAATCCTATAAATAAAAATAGTAGAGCAAAAACAAGAAGAAGAGTAATTAATCAGTTTTTGGCTAAAGTTTCATAATCTTCTATAATTAGAGCAGCTAGATCAGAAGTATAAAAATAGTTGATTCAGGCAAATTCAGTAGAGTTTATTAGTTTGTCTATCTCAGACTTTGCAAAATTTGAAGCTGCAAAAACACTTGTTTGTTGGTCTTTTTCAAACTCCAAACTTACTGAAGAATATCTTTTGCTATCCTGAATAAGTCAAGCATACCTTTTGGCATCATCCTCATAGTTTTTTTCGTAAGAGGCTATATCATCAAGTTTTACATAAGATCCATCTTCTCAATGTATTACAAGATCCATTAATTCCTGTATTTCTTCTACTTCTCATTCTATCCTGAAATCATAATCAAAATTTTCTACAGTATAGTTTCCAAGAGGTGTATTGGTATGGTAAGCTTCCAAAACATCAGATACATCATTAATAGAAAGTCCGATAGTGTCTATTTCGTCTTGATTGATGCTTATTTTGTAGTCATAATCAGCTGTTCAAACAACATCTATGTTTGCTATACCTCATCTTCATTCAAGTTCATCTCTTACTTGTCTTGCTTTTTCTTTGAGTTGGTTTTGAGAGTAATCATTAGAATATAATACCAGATTGAAAATAAGTTGATTTTCAGTTGTTATATCAGATACAACTGGATCTTCTGCATCGGATGGTAAGTTGGCTTGGTCTACTTCATCTTCTATTGTTATAAGTTTATCTTTGGGGTCTATGTTATCATAGAGTTCAACGCTAATACTTGAAACACCCAAACTACTTGTTGCTTCAATTTGTTTTATTCCATCAACTCACTGTATCTGTCTTATTATCTTGTCTGTTACCAAAGAATCCATATCATCAGCATTTACTCCAGCATAAGAAGTATTTATCTGTATCATAGGGATATCTATTTCCGGAGTGCTTTCTTTGGGAATCTGGTAAATAGCAGTTCCACCAAGAAATAAAATTATCAGTATAAACAAAAAAGATAATTTATAGTTTTTTACCCAAAAACCAAAGAAGCTATTTTCCAAAGATTTTACAAACTCTTTCATAAAACTAAATTACAAACTAAAAATTCATTATTTTTCAAGATAAAAATCATTTTCATTGTATCATCTCATATTGGATGTTATAATTTCTGTTCATTCCTCTATTTCGGTGTCTAATACAACTCACTCTCAGATTATCTTTTTTATTTGTATTTCTTTTTGGCGAAGCTGCCCATCTTCATATATATTTATGTAGGCTTTGTTGTTATTTAGATTTTCAAGTATATTTACAGGAATAATAGGGGATTGCATATCAACAAATACTAAGACTGTTGCAAAATCTCAAAGTCTTGGTATTTCTTCCTGAAGTCTGACTCTTGCAGAGTAGTTCAGATTTTCATCTGCAGTTTGAGAGATAGAATAAAGTCTTCATATATGTGATTCTCATTGGTGTATTATTTCTACATCCATTCACTCTCTAACATAGTCCATTTCTTTTTCTCTAAAAGATATCCTTATCTGGTTTTCAGCATCTCATGAGATATCAAACAGTAAATCTCATTCAGTTACTTCATCTCATTCGTTAAGATGTACTTCCTTGATTTTACCATCCATTGGTGCCTGGACTGTTAAGTTTTCAACAGCCTCAGTTGCTTCTTGATATTCTATTCTTGCTGAATTCATAGCACTTCTTGCTGATTCCAAATCCAAATCCAGGTCATCCTGAGCTTGTTGATAGTCGTCTTCTGCTCATTCCAGTCATATTTGTGCGTTTTCTACACTATTTTGCAAGGATTCCATTGTGTATTCTTTGTCCTGTCTTGCTTGTTCCAGATCATCAATAGCATTTTCAAGTGCAATTTCTGCATTTTCTATTGCTTCTTCTTGTTGAAGTAGAAGTCTTTCGTATTCTATTTCCAAATCAAAATCTGCTTGTTCTAATTCGTCCTTAAGGATTTCTTTTTCTGATTCCATTCTATCAACATCCCTTTGAAGCATTCTTTCTTCTCTTATGTAATTTTCAAAAAACGAATCTATCTCGTTTCTTAGAGTTCTTGTTTCTGAAAGCATTGATCAAACATTTGTTCTGTATCATCCAAACTGTTCTTTGTATCCATCAATTTCTGTTTGAGTAAAACTAGAGGATGTAACCGAATTCCTTAGAGTTACCTCTATGTCTTCAAGCATATCTCTTGTTTGTACTAATCAATCAACAAGATCTTGTACTTTTCATTGAATATTTTCTTGGGACAGATCCTCAAAATCCTGATCCTCAAGATTTTCATATTTTCTTATACTTTCTCTAAGTTTATTTTCAGCTCTTATTTTGGTTGATCTACTTTTTGCACCAAGATATGTTTCAAAGTCATTATTATAATTACTGTTTGCATCAGTAACTCCCAGTAGTTTATCTGCTTCGTGGTTTACTTCGTCTATCAAATCTAAGTAATCATCATAAATGTTTTCTATGTTAGTAGAAAAGGAATTAATTTGTTGTTGGTTGTTTGTTTCCAGGTTTTCAAGTTCATCTCTTGTGTTTTCTAAATCTCTTTCTAGATTTTCAAGTTCTTTTTTTGCAATAGAATCATCAGCTTGCATGTCTCTAAGAGATCTTTCGTATTCTAACTGTTCTACTTGTTTTTCAAAATCTTGTTTGGTTATCTCATAGTCAAGTTCTGCCTGTCTTTTTGCTCTTTCTAATGCTTTTATGTTTTTTTCCAACTCTGATTCAGTTTGTCTTTTATCTAAATCTGCAGACTGATAATCAAGTTCTGCCTGGTCTATTCATCTTTGTAGGTCTCTTAGGTTTTTGTCCAGTTGTCTTTGGGTTTGCTCATATTCAATTTCTGCCTGTCTTAGGTTGTTTCGAGCAAGTTGTTGTTGTAGTCCATAGTTAGCTACAGAATCATCCATTTCCAGAAGAGTTTCTCATTCATTTACTTTGTCTCACTCTTTTACATTTATAGAAGAAATTCTACCAGCTGCCTGAGCTCATACTTGTGTTTCTTTTGCAGACATTACCCTTCAGTTTTTTTTGAAATAAGTTACAGTATCAAAATCCTGTATTTGTTGTGTGTTGATTTCGTAGGCTCTTTGTTGATTTTCTGGTTGTTCATTATTATTTTCACAACCATAAAAACCTGCCATAACAAAAAATAAAATTATCAAACTTACCTTTTTCATATTTGTCTTTTCATTATTTTTTAAATTAATTGTTCTTAGTTTTATATTTGTTTAGTGTGTCTTTCATTTTATCAATATCTTTGTAGGCCTGTTTTTTGATATCTTCTTCTCTTATTTTTTCTTTTTCTTCAATTTCTTTTTTCATTCTGTTAGAGAATTCGTTTATATCTTCTGGTTTGATTACCCATACTACTTTGTTATGTTTTGTTCCAACCATCAAATTATTACCAGGCTTCAAATCAAGTTTATTTCTTACTTCCTGAGGTATTACAATTTGTCCTTTGGGACCAACCTTTACAGTACCGTATATTTCTACTCCACAAGTTTCCTGATCAGTTAATTCTTCCATTAGTTTAGTTTTTAAGTATAAAAAATATAACTAGTATAATTAGTATACTTAGTATAACAAAAAATGCAAATAATTTATCTAAAAAATGGTTTAAAAATGCTTAAATTATTTAGCTTAAATTTGCGAAAACTTGTATTTACCTAGTTATAGATTAATAATTATTGATATTTTATGTTTTTTATTTATTTTTGAGTTTGTCAGAAATTAGATTCTTAGAAAAAAAATACTGGAGGTTTGTAATGTATGAAGAGAAAGTAATAAACTTTTGTTTGTTTGAAGGGTTGTGGTTAGCCTGGAGTGTGATTTTTTTCATATTCTTCCCTTTATTAATTATTTGGATTCTTAGGCAGTTATCAGGCAAGAAAATCAAATACACACTAGGGAGGTGGATTGCTATTTGGATCGTTTTAGTATTTCTTCTGTTTACTCCTTTTGGTGCACCGATAGTTATGTTGTTTTTGTTACCTGGTTTTTTGGTTCCATTTTTCTTGTAGGCATAAATTTAGAAAAATCTTTTGATTTGGAATTTCCAAAAGTTTAGAAGATGGTATGTCCATCTTCTTTTTTTATACATAGCCATTTCCAAGAAAATTATTTTTAGTATAAATATTAAGAAAGCTAAAAATGCTTGATATTTAGAGTTTAAATATTTATATATGTAAATGCCAAGAGAAATGGTCTTCTTAAATTAATATGAGTAGAGAAATTGTCTAGGAGGTTGTGATGAGGAGCTTTTTGTCTAACATATCCATTAAGTATAAACTTGGTATAGCTTGTTTCTTTTTTGCTTTTCTTTTGCTTATAAATGCAGTTGTTGCTTCTTATTTTGTTGATCAAGCTCATATTGCTGATGAAAAAAGAGTTTTTTATAATCAGGTTTATACAGAGCTGTTTGATGTGACAAGCCGGCATCAGGGAAGACTGTATTTGCTGTACAATCATGTAATAGAGAAGAATTATTTTGATGAAAGACCAGATTACGATGAATGCGCTTATGCACAGTGGTTAGAGCGTTTTGAAGACCATCGTTTTTGGCAGTCTATTCCTGAAGATGTACATAATCAAATAGATGCTGTAAGTGATCAACATCAACTTTTTCATGAAGTTGAAAATAATATCCGAGCAAAACAGGATGAAGGTAAATGGGATGATGCTCGTGCAATTTATGATGATCGGATGGAAGAAGTTAGTGGAGAACTAATTGATCGAATGAGAGACGTTCTTGAGGAGTTGGCTTATCTTCGTAATGCTCAGATGGAAGAAGTTAGAAATACTCAGGAAGCTTTGGTGTGGGCTATCTTTTTGACTGCAGGAAGTTCTCTGATATTGGGATTACTGGTTGCTTACAGTATTCAGCGTAACATTACTACTCGCATTGGTCGTCTTGATAATACAATTGGAAATGCTGCTAATTCACTTGATTTGCAATTGCAATCTGATGTAAGTGGGAAAGATGAGGTTGGAAGACTTGCAGAAAGCTATAACTATTTAATCAGAAACTTTGGGGATACTGTTAGGAAATTGAGTGAAGCAACTCAGTCTCTTAGGGATAGTATCAATAAGGTTAACACTCAAAAGGATCAGATTCATCAGGGAGCAATCCAACAAGAGGAGTCTGTTTCTGAGATTTCTTCTGCAATTTCTGAGATGCAGCAGTCTGTACAAGAGATATCAAGGAACACTCAGGCAACTGCTGATGAAGCAAGGCAAGAGCAAGATATTGCCAGTGAGAAACAACAAGAAGTTCAGCAGATAGTTGGTAATGTTCAACAGTTTGCTGAACAGATCAAAAGCTCAGCAGAGTATGTGGAACAACTGAAGCAGAGTGGTTCTAAGATATCTGATATACTGGGGTCTATCCAGGAGGTTGCTGAGCAAACTAATCTGCTGTCCCTTAATGCAGCAATAGAAGCTGCTCGTGCGGGAGAACAAGGACGAGGCTTTTCTGTAGTTGCAGAAGAAGTTCGCAAGCTCTCAGGTAGGACACAAGATCTTGTAGAAGAGATCCGTGGAGTGGTTTCTCAAATCGAAAATGATATTCAAGATACAGTTAACTCTATGGAGGCTAATCAGCAGCAAGCACAGAAAATGATATCAGATATGGAAATGATACAGGATGCTTTCAACAATTTCCTAAGCTCTGCTGAAAATGTTAATGATCATATTAATCAGATAGCAGGAGCAATGGAAGAACAAGCTCAGGTTTCTCGGGAAATTGAACAAAATATCTCTAATATTCATAGTCAAACTCAGCAAAGCAGAGAAGCTGTGGATGAGCTTGCCAAGCAGAGTGATGTGGTAATGGGTGAGATTCAGGAGGTTGATAGTTCGGCTCAAAAGTTTAGATATTGAGCTTGTTGATATAATTTATGAAGAAAACCAAGGATAACTTTAATTTCTTGGAATTTCCAAGATTTAAGAGGGTGGTATACCATCCTCTTTTT
>CAZWWJ010000040.1:0-8098 GCA_964637495.1 uncultured Candidatus Peribacteria bacterium
ATTTATAAGCATATTAGAGCTTGAATCAAGTATTATTAGTGTTTTATATACCAATTAAACTGCTGAATAGCTTTTTGCAAAGACATATAGAAATAGTTTTTTTATGAATTTAGTATTATCTCATACATTTTATCAATATCATTGTCTATTTTGTTTTGTAAGTTCTGTAAATGATTGTTTTCTTCTTGTTCACGAGTTTGGTCGTCTAATTCATAAAGATATTTGATATAATCAAGTTCTTTTTTTAGATTTCCAAGAAAATTAAGAAACAAGTTAGAATCAGTATTTATAGTTAATCTATCATCATCTCACCATTCCAAAATATTATTTTCAAAAAGGTAAAACAAAATAACTTTGGTTGATATTAGGTATTTTTGGAATGTTGGGTTGTCCATTCTTTGTATGTTTCTTATAGAATCCATTACTGCAAATTCTACAATCTTTTTGATTTCATCATCGTTGTACACCTCAACCTGATTTTCATCATATAATTTCAGAAAATAGAAAAGAGTTGCTTTAAGTTCCTCCATCAAGGATTTGGAATGTCATTTGATAAAAAGACTGTGTCAAAATTCATGATAAGTAACCTCTTTGATTAGTTCTTCTCTAAGTGTTTCTCTATCAAACTCAAACTCCTTACCAAAAAAAGAATACATAGCTTTTTGAGCATTGTCCAGTACACAATTCATAGAATCAAGCTTTATAATTATCATATTTCAATATTTTTGTGCAATATTAGAATTATTTGGAAATGCTTTTCAGATAAATCCTGAAAAAGTGGAATCTCATCACTCCAATACAGGTTCTACAAACTCCAAAATAACATCTTCCATTTTATATTCTTCTCCAAAAAATTTCTTGGAAAGCTGTTGAAAAGAAGTATTATCGGTATCCAGTGAAGTATCTTTTAGAAAAAACGCCAATTCCGGTTGTATACATCTTTTGGCCAATACATAACTTTCTATAGGAGCTATAACTCACAAAGGATTCTTTTTTTCTTTCCATCATTGCATTGTTTTTTCTTCTTGTTCAAGCCAGTCATCATAACTCATAATTCAGTTATTTAAAAGATCAACTATTCAAACAAGATAACTTCTTAGATTATCATCATCAATCTGTTCAATAATCTCCATATTTATATTGGAGTTTTCTACCAAATATTTGTATGGTACATACTCTCAATTCTGAACACCTCCAAAATTTAATTGCTCAGGCTCTGCAGGTAGATTTCAGGAATGAATATTTTGTTTAGCTGTTTCTTCAAAATTCAGGAAAAGCTCATCAAAATACTCCAGAATTCATGAGCTTATTAAATTCTGTATATCTCTTATCTGCTTGGTAGTTAAAAGCTTGTTGAAAATTCCTTTTTGCAAAGCAGAATGCAAAAGCTGATTATATATTCTGTTTTTCTGATAAAGCAGTTTTTTAACTGTTTCTTTTTGTGGATCATCTTCGCTTAGTATATCTATATTTCATTGATGTAAAGCTTTTTGAAATTCATCTGATCTGTTTTCAGTTTGTTGGACAAAAAACTCCATTATCTTGTCATTTAACTTTCTCTTGAATGTTATGAATTCAGAAAAATCTCCAACTTCATCCAACGACTCCAAAAACTCCTGAATCTGCACAAAACTAATATCTGCATTTACTTCCTGAATACTTTGCATATCAAAGGTTTCTTGGCCTTCTTGAGTGAAATTATAATTTCTCATCTTATTTTTTTAAAAAATAAATATTAATAAATTTTATAAATACATAATCTCAAAAGTCAATTCCAGATGATAATTATACCAGAAATTTTTGCTCAGAAAACTCTAGTTTCCCACAAAAGAAAGCATATAATTTATAGAGTAAAAATCACCATCATTTGGGATTATTAAATCGTAATTTTCTAGGTAATTGGTGATATACTTTTCTACTTCACTATTTAGAAAACCAATTTTTATAATATTTTCATAGTCAAAACCTTCTATCATATCCGGATCCCCAAGTGAGTCACCAAACAACAAAACATTTCTCCTTGTATTTATTACATTATCTATTTTAGGAAAACTTGTTACCATTGTTTCATCTTTGTTGAAAGTATGAATCAAAGGTTGATTATAAGATATAGCATATCAGTTATCATCAAAATTAAAAGAATTTGATATTATATAAATATTTGAGGTATCAATATTGTTTTTTTCCAAAAAGTTTCTTATTGATTCTTCTCCTAGGACAGCTGCAGAAATTATAACTACAGGAACATTTTTTCTGTTTAGAAAATCAAACATTGCTTTAGCTCAGTCTCTGAGCCTCAAGAAGTCATAACTTATTACCTGATTTATATCTTTTATATTAAGATTGTATTCTATTAGTAAATTTACATGCTTTTCCCACCACTCCTCCATTTTGGACTTTTTATAATCTATATCAAGTTCTGCTGACACTTCTATTGGATGATATCTATCAAAAAGATCCTGAGCTTTTCTGCAATACTCAGAAGAAAGATATCAATTATCCCTAAGTACAGAGATAAGAGTTGGTCTTTTGTTTCATTCAGAATCAAATCATGTAGTCAAAGTTCTGTCAAAATCTGTTAGAATATGCAATTTATCAAATCATTGATCTATGATGTTTTTAAACGATACTTTTAGGCTATCTTTGTTTGAAATATATGTTTGTTCTAATGAGTTTACTAAGTTTTGCTCTGCACCAGATAAATCAAGTAATTTTTCTTTTTCAAAAAAAGTTTTGATGTTATTTCTTTCTTCTTTCATTATATTAATAAACTTACTAATATAAAATATTCAGATTTTATTATATTAATCAAGTATTTTCTATCAAGTTTAAAAGCATTAAAAAAATATTAAATTTTATTGAAATTGCTTATTTTTTTTCGTATACTTTAATTGTATTTTAGATTCTAATTAATACAAATATGTTAAACTCAAAAAGTAATACCATTATTGCTCTATTATTAACTGCAGGAGTTATAAGCCTATCATTTGCAAATGCTCAATTTTATCAAGAAACTCCTGAAGATAGTGAACAAACTCAAACTCCACTGGAAAGAAGTGAAAACCATTTTGAATACCTTGGAAACTGAAATTACAGAGTCACATGCAACTCTTGTGTTGTTCAAATAAATAATACTTCTTATATCATAGAAAACCAACAAACTATCCAAATTGATGAAACTTCTATTAACATAAACTTTGAAGATACCGACAGTTTTGAAGAATTCTATTGTAGTTCAAACACAATAAGCACTAATCAAATGAATGAAATATCAAAAATACCTGATTATTTTGAAGAATTAGATGTGTATTTTTGAGAAAAACTTACCAACACAGATTATAATACATACTCCCAAATAAAAGATTCTTTTGTAGAAAATGTAAGAGCAACTAACAGTTGATGCATAAAACAAGGATACCAGCAAAACTATCAGTTCTACAGAAGTTTTGAAGAAGTAGTTCAAGACCTTGTAGCAACAATAGAGGCTTGATTAGAAATGGAACAAAAAGATACAACAGCAATTAGTGAAGAAGAAAAAGATGAAGATGAGACTAAAGATGAAGATGATGATGATGAAGTAGACAAAGAAGAGGAAGAAGATGATGATGAAGTAGATAAAGAAGAGGAAGAAGATAAAAAAGAATTTTACCAAACAAAATACGAAAACAGATTAAAAGAATATGATGATGTGATACTAAATACACAAAGACACTTGATTGAGCTTATTTTATGAGGCGAAGAAAATATCCAAAATTATATACAAGAAGACAACAAACTAAACAATTCCGGAGAATTAAGTTTTAATGCCTGAGTTGAAGGATGAGATACGTTTGAGTTGTGATGAAATGTAGATTATGATTTTGATCAAAACATAGACAATAATAACTTTGCCTGAGATATAGGAATTGAATTTGATTATGCTTCCAACATATTTGAAATTGAGGAATTTTTTGTAAACACTAACTACACAACAAAATTTATAGACAGTGAAACATTTGTAAGATTTAACGAACTGGAGCTTTCAGATAGTTTATTTGAACTTGAGGATGTTGATGAAGAAGAAATAAATGAAATGAAAGAATATTTATGAGAATATATCAAAGTAGAAAAAGAATCAGCTAATCAAGACTTTTTGAGAGGATTTCAAGATTGACTTATGGACTGAATTGAAGGTGATTTTGATACAGAAACTTTAACTCTAATTATAGAAGAACTATACAATGAACCTATGCTTAGTGTATACGAAGAAGCCAAGACAAAAGGAGAAGACAAATTCAAACTTTTGTACAACAAAAATCTTTTTGATCTTGTTACTAAATTTGAAAACCTTGATGATAGTGAATTCTATGAAGACTTCAAAGGTGATTTGGAAAATAATTTCCTTATACTAGAAGATAAAGATAACAATAATTACGAACTAAAAAATCAAGAAGCAAATATGGATTTTGATGAAGAAACCACATTAATCCTTGATGATGAATGAATAAGTTATTTTTATCAGCCTATACATTCAGGAGGTGGTTACTGAGTTGAAAGAGAACAAATCGGAAATATAGAATTTGAAGATGATTACCTTGAGGTTAATTATCCTGAGTATTTTGAACTATCCTGAGAACTTGGAAGAACATACAAAGACCTTAGTGGAGAATTTGATATTGAAGGAGTAAAAGGAGATATTAATATAACTATTGAAGAAAGTTCTTTTGATCTTGAAGTAGATATCACGGAAATTCCTGAACAAATGCTTGGTATGATGGTATTTGTAACATGAGAAAGTGTAGATATAGATAGTGCCTTTATTGATATAAATGCTACCTGAGAACAAACAAGTATTGATGAATTTGAACATTCCAAACCTTCTAATTACATCAACGCAGATGAAATTAATGAAGGAACAAACTTTTAATTCAATTAAATCATTAAAATAATTTTACAAAAAAAGACACTTTTTAAGGTGTCTTTTTTTTTAATTACAAATATAGACTAAACAAACAGTATAACTTAGTTAATCTAAGAAATTGAATCAAAATCAAAAAATTATAAAGTTTTTATAAATCTTAAAAAAGTATCATAAAATTTTTCAAATTCATCTATTTTTACCCATTCATCTCTTGAATGAATATTTCAGGTTGTAGGTCTCTGAAGTATTACATTTGAACCAATTCAATCAAAATATCTTCAATCAGAAGCTGAATGTTCTTTATCCAATTCTATATCCTTCCCAAAAACATTTCTTGCAATATCTATATAAGATATAAGCTCTGGAAAATCTGAGGGTGTATGCAAATTTTCTCATATTATAGAAGAAGTTATTTCACAATCACACTGCTGAACAAATAATTTAATCTGATCATACAAATTATAAGTACTGTATTCTTCTGTAAATCTTATATCAAACTTTGCATCAATTATTTCTGGAATAACATTCGGTGCCTCTCCTCAAGATATTGTATTTATATTAACTGTACTACCCCAATGAGAAGGTCCATAAACTATTTTGGGATCTTCTAAATAATTTTTTATCATATAATACAAACTAAAAACATTATCCAAAGCATTTTTTCATAACCAGGGTCTACTTCCATGACATGAAACACCATATCACCTAACTCATAACAAAAGAACTCATTTCTGACGAGTTATTACACTATCGGAACTTCAACTATCAGGAATCAAAGTTATATCACCTCACCATCATTCAGATGTTAGATTTGCAGCTCCTGAAAAACCTCATGATTCCTCATCTGTAGTTAAAATAAGTGAAACTTTTTTGTTTTTAAAATTTTCTTTAATAAGCTCCTCCATAACTTTTATTATTACTGAAGCTCATCATTTCATATCTCAAGCTCCTCTTGCATACATTGTATTTCCTCTTATCACAGGTTCTAACTGGCCTTCATCAGAAGGAGGCACTACATCCAGATGTCAATTCAATACAATGTCTGCCCATTTTCCATCAAAATTTTGAATAATAATAGATGGTTTATTATCATAATCAAATCTTCTAATAATTACATTAGAATAATTTTGAAAAATACCTTCTACATAATCTATTATATTATATAAATCTTGAATATTATGCTTGGTTGAAGGAATTCTAATTAATTCTTTTGTAAGATTTATTATTTCTTGATTTTTCATTTCAAATTTAAATTATCACATTATAAATATTTTTTACTATAACAACTAAATTCTTTACAAAATAATAAACAAAAATATATTACTCTTCAAAATTATAATTTAATACCTCATCTACCTGCTCTCTTAATTTATTAAAATGTTCTTTGTTTTTTGCTACAAAAACAAGTTGAATTTTATTACGATGAACAGCAAAAGGATAAACTCAATAAGTTTTTTCTGGATCTTTTTTCATTGGCTGAAATAATAATCCCTGATATTTTAGTTTATTAATTATTTTATTATGAATCATATCCAAACTTTCACAATCATTCAAGCTATGCTTAACAGAATTTAAGTTACTTATATAATTCTCCTGAAATTCGGGAAACATATTATAAATCATAGCACTGCCATAAGATCAATTAATTCTTCGATTAACTTCACATAAAATCAAATAATATGTTTCATTATTAACATTAAATTTTACCTTTTCTTGATTTCTAAGCATTCAAGGAGATATATTGTGAGGCTTTGCAAGAATAAAATCTAATCAAGCATGTCAAACAACAAAAAATTCGTTGCTTAATTTTCTACCTATTTCTTCTGTAACTTCCTCAATTTTTTCTGTTAATTCTCTATTATTTTCTTTGTTCAATACAACATTTCAATTATGCTGATTATAATCATCAAGTATCTGTTCTGTAATTGCAAAAACATATTGGTTACCTTTCCCATCAAAATAAACCTGTACATTTGGAGAAGTCCAATCTTCTCAAATCACTGAAGATTCAATAGTTAACTTATTATTTAGATTACTTCATCAATCTACCAATTTCATATTATTTACGAAATCAGAGATTTCCTCTTTTGTGGTTATTTTTTCAAATCCTCATCATGAAACAGATCTTGGAAGTCTTACTATTACTCCATTACCTTTATCAAATTTCTCTTCCAATTCTTTCTGCAATTCTTCATTAGATTGTTCCAAAGAAACCATATCTCATACTACCATAAAATCGGATAAAATTTTTCTTTGTTGAGTCTTATCATTTACTTTTTCCATATCTACCTCAATACTGTTGTCTTTGTATGTTTCAACACTGAATTCATTCAATAAATTAAACAATTTTAGAGCTGTTGCCTGTTCAAAAAAACTTGTTAACTGGATTCATTCCAATTCTTTTCTTTTATTTAATTCTTTTTGATATCTTTTAATAATTAAGTCTGCAAGAGATTTTATATCAGCTAAAGTCATTAAATTTAATTTTTTAGGAAGTGCGATATAATTTCACTTATCTAGAGAGTTAAAACCATAATAATTTCTTATTTTATTATAATAATTAATAAGCTCAATTCATGGTTTTGAAGTCATAATCATTACTAAATTCCTTGGTTTTATACTTAAACCAACTGCTCTATCTACATATTCAGAAGCTGCTGAAACTAGTTCATCAGGGGACATACCTTCCATATTAGCAAAAACTTCATCAAGTACATTCATTAAAACAACATCCATATAATTACTTGTTCAAAAAAGCATTTCCGGAAGGTTCTTGGTGTCATTAATTTCATTAGATGTTGTCTTCAAATTATTTCTTTTTTCAGAAATATCTCATTCTTCTGTACAAGATTTATTTTCTAAAAGTTTTCTATTTTCCATAATTATTAAGTTTAAAATATAAATAAAAACCTCCTTGTCTTTTTAAAAGACAGGAGAGTTTTGAAGCATTTATAATCTTAACAAGAATATTTTATGTTATCTAATTAGTCTGCAACTACAAAATTCTCCTGTCTTATATTACATTTATTATAATCACTATGAGGAGAATCTGAAGTTGCAAATATTGCATAACTTACACTTATACTAAAATAAAATTGAATATTAAACTTATAAATAACCATTTTTTATTATTTTTCAAGTAATTTGTGACAGCAATGTTAAATTGTCAGTATTAGACACAAATAGAATTGTCAGTAA
>CAZWWJ010000041.1:0-7990 GCA_964637495.1 uncultured Candidatus Peribacteria bacterium
TATCCAAGGAAACTATGAAGAATGAGAATATAGTGTTTTGAGTTGAGCAAATGTTGATATAGAAGCAATATCAGAAAGAGGTTATGAATTTGATACTTGGACCTGAGATGTAGAATATATAGATGAAGATAGTGCAGATAATGATTTTGAGATGCCAGATGAAGATATAGAATTAACAGCAGAATTTGTGGAATTACCAAGTAACTACTTAACAGTGGAATCTGGTCATAAGCAAATAGGTGTTAATATAAATATAGGTGATGGTAATATTGGAGAATATGTTGAAGGAAATGATGATTTAACTATGGATGTATATAGTTGAGAAAATGTAGAGTTGGAAGCTGTTTCAGAACAACCTCAAGAAGGCGAGAGGTTTGAAGAATGGATAGTTTATGAAGTGGATATAGATGATATAGAAGGACTTGATAGTGATAATCTTAATGACTCTCAAATAGATTTTAAAATGCCTAATGAAAATGTGGTGATAGAAGCTTCTAATTAAGAAAATAAATTTATTTGTTAAATGCTACTAAATTGATATCTTTTGTTTGAAATATTATAATGTTTACTATACTGATGGCTTTGTTCGTAGTTCACTTTGAAGGTGCCCAAAGCTGAGTTTTGGATTGAATGTTTTTTGAAGATATCAATTTTGAAGCCCTTATCAACAAACATCCAGAAGATATATACATGGATACAAATATTCAAGATGACAACAAACTTTTGCACAAAAATTATACTTACAAATTCTCTTACCTTACTCCTCATGATTGCAGGCACTTAATAGATGATTATGAAACCAACCTAGATGATTCTGTCCTGAGACATGCAATATGAGAACTGGAATACAAACATGATTATCAGGATATTACTTCTATACCTTTGTCCAATACCGTGAATTATTCAAAAAAGTCTTATTATCAGGATTTACAGGATGTTTTGGCGGAATATGATGAAAATGACAGACCTGATATAACTGCTCTTGAAATTTGATTTTTTTTGGATAATAATAATACTAAATTTATCTTAAAAGATGATACTCATATTTATTATTGAGATGAAAATGAAGTTGAATTAACTGATAATGAAGAAGATATTCTGGATGAATTGATGGATTTTTTTGAAGACCAAGATTATAGTTGAATATCTGAAGTAGATACCAAAGAATATAGTCACAAACAAAACATAAAACAGTGTAATTATCAAAAATGAATCATAATAACTGAATACAGCAGGATTTATAGCTTACTTAGATAAAATGATACTAGGAGAAGATTTGGGTGAACTTTTGGTTAATTTGTTGTTCCTGATGGTTTTTACTGCAGCAGTTTATTTTCTGATAAATTTTGTTAATGAAATATTTTTGATTTTGGAAGTCCTGAAAACAAGAACCATCCTGTATCAGTAAATAAATTTGAGTTGTTTTGAAAAAAGTATTGACTATACTAAAAAGCAAATTGTAATTACACTGTTATAAAAAAATAAATGAGAATTTTTAAAAGAAAAGAAAAAGCTCTAACTCTTTCTATAGAAGATCTTGGCTATATTTATCAGTACATAGTTCTGAAATACAAAGAAGCAGTATATTTCAAAAATCTTTATTTTTTGCTTGTAAAAAGAAGAGAAGATCTGTTTGATTTTATCTCTCAGATAGATCCGGAATACCTCAAGAAAACAAATCTTGTATACATTACTGCAGATATGAAGCACAATCACAGTCTTTTTGATGAAGAAACAAATAATATTCTGATATTGGAAATAAATGATAAATTAATAGATTATTTGAGAGCAAAAGTGGATAACTGAAATGTTTTCAAAAGAATAGATACAGAATTTAACAGATTGTTTAAAACCAAAGGATCAATATTTCTTGCTTTTGTTTTTGTGTTGGGAGGGATACTTTTTATTGTTGGTTATCAGTTTCAGCAGATAGAATTGGGTTCTATTCATGCAGACCTAAGCTCTGTTTTTCTTTTTTATGATTTAAATTACTTGTTAACAAGTTTTTTGTTTTTTGTTGTTTTCTCAGTTTTTATTTATACATACCTGAAGCACATTCCAATGATGGTGTATCCTTTTTCAAAATATTATCTACTTCTAAAATACAAACAAGCAATTTATAATATGCTTTTAAGGCATTATCATTACAAAGGTCCTTGAAAAAGACCTGAGATGTTATATATTAATGTATATCAGGAGTTTAATAAAGTAGTTATGACTCTTTATCCTTATCTTCAGAAAGATGAATTTACAGATGTACTTTTTTTTCTTGAAAATCCAAGAGCTACAGTTAATATAAGAAATCCTTTTCTGAAACAGGATCTTATTAATGATTATAAGCGTTTGAGAGAAGTTCAGAATGAATGAGCTAAGGAGAAACTGGACTTTCTGGATGAAGTAGCAGAAAAGAACATAATTTATAACAATATGCTGAAACAAACTTTTGAGGAAGAATTTGACAGGATAAAAGAATTTTTGGATTTGAAATGAGTTGTTCTGTATCTTGTGATAACCTTAATAGTAATGGCAATGATTGTGCCTGTAGTTATGTCTGCAATGTAGGTTTAATAGCTAATAAAAAAATATGCTTTCAGAAATTATGGCAACTTTAACTATTCTAACGGGTCTTATTTATATTTATTTTCTTGTGAAAAAAAGATGAACCAAGGAGCAGATTTTTTATCTTTTGTATACTGTTTCAACTTTTCTTCTTTTGATTTTGGTGCTTTCTTTTTTTGAATTACAGGATTTTATACTTCCTCTTTATTTTATTTTGTTGTTCATAATTCACCAGATATACAGTTGATTTTATATATACTATTTCATAAAAGAGTTTTTTCTGAAGCTACATAGAGAAACACTTTATGTCCCCAAAATACAGAATATGTTGATCAAAGTGATAAATGAAAGACTCTCAGAGGCTTATTTGATAGAGAAAAAATTGCTCAGAAAAGAATTTGGTTTTTATAGTATTGTAGATGCAGTGTTAATTATTACAGGTTTGTTGCTGATATTTTTGTTTGTTTATTTTATAAAAACTTATTGACTTGCATTTTAAAAAAAATAAAAAAGGTGTAATTATTTATAAATTATTGTTCTAAAAGTTATGTTAAAATCTTTTTTCAAAAAAGAAGAAACTCTTAAGGGAAGGCTTCATGCAAAAGTAAAAGATATTCTTAAAAGAAGTTTGGAAATTTCTCATCTGATTATTCCAAGAAGAACCTTGTTAACAAGTGAAAAGTTTTTTATTGATATGGTAACAGATTATATTATATGGCTTTATTCTCAGAAAGAAAGAGATCTATTGTCAGTGAAGTCTGATATTAATGCAGATAATTTAGGATTTCTTTACAGAAATCCACTTTCGCCAAATATAATAGCAAAATGTTTTAATGCAGATTTTATTAGTCCGGATCTTGAGAAAGTCTGGGAAAACATGGAAATACAAACTGATGATTTTCCAACATTTTTGAGGGATCTGGACAAAAGTTTTGATTCACTGGATGACACAATTTCTTCCAAAATAAAGGATGAAGCTTATTATCTTTTTCAGCTTTCTCAGTATCAGTATGTAAAACTTGATTTTGTAATAATGGATTCATTTTTTATATTACAGGGAGATGATGTTGAGTATGTATATACAACTAAGGAAAATCTTGATTTGTCGGTAATTAGAGCTTTTTCTTTTTATATAAAAGATAGTGAAAGTTACAAAATAATTGTTCTTTCAAATTATATTTTTTCCAAATACAAAGCAGAAATAGAAAAATACAAAAACAGCAGAGTTTCTTGATTATGACAAATAAAAAACCCTTATCTTCGTACCTACCTTTGTAATAGTATGACAAATCTTGAATTTGGTGACCTTAATATTACATATTTTTATTGAGATGAATCAAATCCTGATAAAGTTAATGCTTCTGTAAGATACAAAAGCCATTATAGGATGTTTAATTTTAATAATATTTATGATTTTGATCTTAATTTGTTGGATGGTGATATAATTACATTGGGGTGAAGATTGTCATGAGTTGTCACAGTAACAAATGTAAAAGTTGGTAGATTTACCTATAGGGTGTTGATTCTTAGAAAAAGTTGAACTTATTTCCTGAATTTCAGAAAAGTAGAGGGAATACCTTATGAAGTAGAAGATTTGGAGGAGAGATCGTGAGTACCGGTCAGAAAATATCTTATCCCGGAAGACAATTCAAATCCAATGGTTTGGTTTGATGTAAATCGTGAAATGAAGCATTTTGATATTGATTTCCCTCTGGGATACCAGCAGGAAGATGTGGATATGATATTTTCCAAACTTGTAAGTTCTACCAAATGAACTTTCTGGCTGAACTGAAAAACAAACTCCTGGAAAAGTACCTCTTTGAAAAATATCCTGAAAGAATACTATGAGTATGAAAGAAGCAAATGAATTAACAAAAATATATTGATGATAGAAAACCCCATAGAGTGATTTGATTATTATCTAAAGCAGGTAGAAGTAGATGATGAGGATATAGAGGATTATAAGTCTATAATAATGTGAGTCAAAAGAGCAGACCTGGATATGTGCATTTTCGGAGAATTGAGAACATTTGATGTTTTTGGAGTGTTTAATGAAATTTCTGCTTCTATGCCAGTTGTAAGTACATTCCATGTTTGAACAGCAGAAGCTTTTCTTTCTATGCTGAAGTACTATTCTGACAAATCAGAGCTTAACTGGAAGGATGTCTTTTGAATGGTGAATGCTTCTATAGTTCAGATGCCTCTTACAACAGAGCAGGCAGTCCAAAGTGAGTGTCTTTTCTACAAACCCGAGGAAAAAGACGAGCTTTTGCATTTTATTTATTCAAGGTTCAGGTTGAACAACGAGGAGCTAATAGAACAGGAGAAGCAATTTAAGGAATTATTAACTGGTTTGGTGGACAAAATGTTCAGAAAATGAAAATATCCTCTGAAGGAATTTACTTCCAAAGCCAAACCTGTTCTTTACTATGAAATTCTAACAGGAGATATGCTTAGTATGTTTCTTGCCAAAGAAGAAACTGAATTTGGAAAAATTTATAGGTATCTTGGATACACAAATAATATGCTTTATAAAACATTTTTGGAATTCATAGAGTGAAGAGTTACCTTTGAACAAGTAAAAATGGATGATTACAGTTTTGATGTCAGGCTGGAGACACTAAGGCAGTTGTCTATTTATTTGGATAAGATTTAATTATGGACAAAAAAGAACTAAATCTTTTGCTTGAAGAAAAGCTTCAGGAGATCAAAAGAATTCTTGAGGAGGAAAACTATTTGTTAAATATCAAATATGACCATTTGAACAAAGAAAACCTTAATAAAAAACTGGAAGAAATAAAGCAATTGGTTCAGAATGAAAGTCAAGATGTAGATGTAATATATGTTCACAAATGAATTTCTAAGTCTTTGTACAACGTTTTGTGAACTGATGTTGAAAAAGAAAAAAGAAAACAGCAGAAAATAACAAATCTAATAAGAGGATTTTATGTTTTGTTAATGATTTGATTCTTGGGATTTATTGGTTATATGTATCAGATTTTACCTCAAGAGATGGAATTATCTTGAGAAAAAACAGAAAAGCAAATTATAGACTGAATACATAGTCTTTACCTTGAGTGAGCTTTCAACAACCAACAGTATAGAAAAATCCTTGATGTTTATGAAGAAAAGGGTGATGTAGATACTGTCTGACTGCAAGAAGATATAAAAGATCAGGAAGAGACCAAAGAATCTGATATGTTGTCTGTGGTGTTTGAAACAACAAACAATCAGTGAGATTACTTGGAAGGTATAAATATTTCATTACAGGATGGAGAGTACGAATGAGTTACCAATGATGATTGAAAGTATGAATTAGAGCTTCCAAAATGAACATATACATATTTGATAGAACATAGTGATTTTGAATCCAAAGAATGAGAATTTGAGATTGTACAGGAGGATTTAGAAGATTGAGAGATGATAAATTCTGTAGAACTTATCAGAGAAGATCAGGAAACACAGCAGGATGAGGAAGAAACAGATGAATCAGAAGAAGTAGATGAAGTACAGGAGGTTCAAACACAGACAACAACAAATATTAATTTAAGAGAAGGAGTCGGGACAGAAAATCCAATAATTCTTACTATTCCTGAATGAGCAACAATACAGGTATTGGATTCTATGGTAAACGAAGAAGATAATGAAGTATGGTATCAGGTAGAGTATCAGGGTAATCAGTGATGGATTTCTTCAATAGGAGTTGGTGATGATGAAGTATTTTAGAAGTTTATTGGCTTTTTCATGTTACTAGAGTATATTATTTACTGAATATATGCCTTGGTTTTGTTTGCTATATGATACCAGGATTATTGGGAACACAAAATAAAACTTTATGTTTTTTATTTGTTTGCTTTGCTTGGAATTCTTTTCTTTTATGTGTTTTTCTATTCTATCTGGCTTGCAGGAGTGATGTGAGTTTTGTTCCTGATAATTTTTGTTATGGATATGATAGAAATTGTTTATTGAGAAATTAAGTATATCTGAAAAGATTGGAGGATTTTTGGTATGGGTGTTTATGACCTTTATTTTTATATTTATCTTGCAGTGTTGATTTTTGGTTATATATTTATGAATTTTGGGGAATTGATGCCTTTTGTTGTGGTTTTTGCTTCTTTCCTGATTACTTTTCTGGTGTGATTTTTTTTGTTGTGGATAGGTAACAAAAAGTCAGTTCCTTTTTTTAGTATATGAAGTGTATTTATGCTGGTTTTTATGATGATTTATATTACTCTGGATATATTTCCTTTTTTTTAGCCATAAATTAAATACCCATGATGAGAAATACTACAACTTCTCAAGATTTTTCATCAGAAAGTTTAACCAAAGATGATGATTTTTCTGTGAGTTTAGAACTGATGTGATTGCTAAATCAGGAACCTAAGAGTTTTGAAGAGTGATACATAAGAATTTCCAGTAAATTATGGACAGAGCTAAGGATGTGGTCTGTATGATACGAGGATCGAACTCTCAAAGATCTTTTAAAAAAGTTTATGATGGACAGGAGTTATTATTTTGATATGAAAAATACCTGATTGAGCAAACCAAAAAATCTAGTAGATTATAAAGAAAGGTATTTGCAGGAAGTAGGTGTCCCAAGGAATCTTGAATATACAGTTATTCAAAATAACACTATAATAAATATTGGGTATTTTATAAAAATATTCAACAAATATCTAGTAGATATCCTAAATCAGGATAATTTTCTATCATTAGATCAAAGATATATAGATTATATAGATTTTGTTTCCAGAATGTATGAAAGAAAAATTGCAGAAAATTATCTAAGAGAACATCCTATTAGAATAATAAATCAATACCCTCAGAATTTAAGGGGAGCAAACAATATGAACTTGATAGCAAGAAAAATCTACAAACTGCAGGATCTGAATTACGATGATAAATTCAAAGAAAAATTGCTAAGTTATTTGTTATCACTTCCTGAAGTTTCAGAGCTTATCTGGACCCAAAACTCTGGTAGATTTGGAATGGAGTGAACTGATTGAATAGGTTTTGTTGTTGATTTTGAAACAGGTCCACAGCCGTTTGACAAACCCAAAACCTGCCTGGAAGAAATATGTTCTTTGCTAGAAAATGCAAAAGATAATGATTGAGTAATTGATTCAAAAGATCTTTATGCAAGAATTCAGCAGCTAAAAAATCTTTTCCTTGCAGGATACATCAATCCTCATGTCAATATAGATTCTGAAAGTATAAACGAAGAAAAACATGTTCATAATATGGCTTTTTATGGAAAATTTGAGGAAAAGGCCGACTCTATATCCTGGCATGTACTAAATGTATTGGAACAATTAAGTTATGATTATAATCAAATCAAAGATAGTTGATTATTATTAGATTATGTTAAAAGTTATATAGAGCTTGTTGAGAATCAGGCAGCAAGCAAGCAAATGATGTGACAGTATGATAC
>CAZWWJ010000042.1:0-6012 GCA_964637495.1 uncultured Candidatus Peribacteria bacterium
AACTCAATAAAGCAGATGAAGAGCTGGACAATTGGCGTCCATTTCAATCCTACTATAGGCTGATTCTAACCTGTTCCCATCAATCAGGTCTTGAACTTGACTGACATTTCAATCCTACTATAGGCTGATTCTAACGCAATTATAGGATGGTATTTTTTGCCTTGAATATATAATTTCAATCCTACTATAGGCTGATTCTAACGTTTTGATGAATTTCATTTAATCGAATTGTGATTTCATTTCAATCCTACTATAGGCTGATTCTAACGGTCTTAAAATCAATGAACAATCTGGAAACAGTATTGAATTTCAATCCTACTATAGGCTGATTCTAACAGGTACCTTATATTAGGTTATCTATGCTAAAAAGGTTTTTCTTTTCTTTATATAGGGGGTTTTGATCTCGAACCTCTAATCCTGTAACTCTTTTATAAAGATGTACTGAAAATAAATTATATTATAAAATATTGTCAGTTGGGCTTTTTTCCTTACCTATTATTTCTTTCTCAAGGTATTTCTGGCTTCTTAGTTCAAAGAATATAATTGAATCGTTTGATTCATTGATTATATTCTTGACTCTTGATGTCAGTTCTTTCTTCTCGCTTTTTGTTAGTTGTCCTTCAAAAACAGAGTTTTGAATCCAGTGCATGTATTCTCTGAAAATCTTTTTAACCTTGTTCACTCTTTTAGTATCAACATCGTATACAGCTATACAATACATTTTCTACCACCATATCACGAAAGGTTTGTATTTTTTTGTTCCTAGCACATGTTTCACTAACTTGTAACATTCCATCCTTACCAGTTTTTTGTAGGAGACTTTCCTTCCAAGGTTTCTGTGTTTAACCGTTCTGTTGAGAGTGTCCTCATACTGGTTCAGAAATTTCTTCTTTCCTTTCTCATTGAGAAGACATTTGTTCACGTCTTCTCTGAAATCTTCTTCCTTTATCTTTCCCTTGTTGGTAAGGTTGAATATTGCCCTGTCAACTATTACAGGTTTAAAAACATCGGCAATATCCAGTGAAAGAGAATACCTTCGGTCCGATGGTTCGTGCAAGTAAGAAACTGTCGGGTTGAGCTGTGTCTTGTAAATCTCAGTAATACATGTACCGTACATAAGCGAGTTTCCAAAACTTATCAGAGCGTTTGCCATATTGTTTGGCGGTTGCTTCTCTCTTCTTGAGAACTCAAAGTTTTTTGGAAGTATCCTGTCAAATGCTCTGTAGTACTCTTTTCTGCACCTTGCCTCCACATTCATAATCTCTGTAACCTTTCCAACAGTTTCTAATTCTTCAAGTATTTCACCTATCTCTTTTTTTGATTTTTCTTCATCGTACCTTGAAAGATTTCTCTCCATGTTTTTAACCGAACCCTTTACTATCTTTTTTGCAAGTTCGATCCTTTTTTCCTTATTAATGTAATGTTCTGACTGTTTCACCAATACGTTTCCGGACAGTTTTGTCTTCCTGGGGTAGAAGCTTCCTGAAAAATATTCATTTCTGGAGAAGAAATGCACAGGTACTTCTTTCATGGAGAAAAGTCTTAAAGCCTGTGAAGAAACATTTACCGCTCCAAATATATAGACAGAATAGATTTTTTCCACAGGTATCGGGGTTTTACCGTTCTTGTTCTCGAAATATATCGTGTTCTCGTTTCTTGTGAACTCTCCATCCGATGTGATGTAGTAGTTGTTTTTCATCTAAATTAACAAAAGATTTTTATAATGTAAATAACCTTGGAAAACCACATATATTTAAGATATAATGTTATCTATTAAAGTAACAATCATAATTTTCTAAGAGAAGCAGAACTCAAAGTAGGCGCATTTCCTGCATATCCTGGTTTTCTCAGGTTCAGGCATATTTTCTTTCTCTTTTATCTCTTGAATCTTTTCAAGGACTTCTTCAAGCTCTTCCTCTTTTTCATCTGTTAATCTAATCCTATTTTTCTTTCTCTCCTCTGGAAAATGTATCACTGCTTCCGATTTCACCCCTCTATCCTTAAGGTATTTAAGATAATACAACACCTGATATCTATGACTTTCTTCCATCTTAGAACTTTTCTTAGTCTCATGAAGTTCAAGCTTTTCACCTTTTCTTACAAAATCAAAGGCAACAGGTCCAAGTCTGATATCTTTTTCATCTCTTTTGAAACTTTCATTATGTATTTGCTTACCAATTTTAACGTTCTCATCCTCTTTTTCTAACTGGATATTGTGAGAGAACAGCCACAGCTTTGTCCTACAGATAAAATAGTAGTTTACTTCAGTTCCAGTAATATAAGCAGAAGAAGAAAAGACGTCTTTCAAATTTAGAACACCATTGCTGATTCAATATCTTTTACTTTGACACCGGTTTTATCATCATATAATTCTTTGTTGTCAGTGTCAATTAAGAAAATTTCTTTACATTTTTTCTCTAACTCATGAGTTGATAGACGATGTATATGTTGCTTTATTTCTTCTTTTTCATCCTCAGAACTAACTCTAACGGTGATAGTTCTCTTATTAAACTCTCTTTTTATATCTGAAAACCTTTTTTTCTTTCTGAAATATTCTTCTAGTGTTTTTGAAGGCATTTTTGAAATTTCTACAAATTTTCTCCATATATCTCTGTCATCTTTAGATTCCATTATAAAGCATGTAATTTCTGGAAGATTATTTTCTATCAATTTGAAATCTTCTTCAACTTTCTTAAATTCCATAAAGTTAATTTCTTTAATAAGATTTCTTTCATTCCCTGATTTATCTTTTTCTATGCCCTGAGCTATGCTTTTTATAACTTTACTAAAATATTCAGGAATCAAATTTTCTCTTAAATTTTTTTCATCTATACTATCTCTTTCTTTTAGGAGTTCTTTAGTTATATTTAGTAGAATCCTATTATATACATAGCTACTATATGATCTGTTGTTATGATCTTCATTTACAAGATCGAGAACAAAAACATTGGAAAGACCATTAATCTCATTATTTCTGTTGGTTCTACCTGCTGTTTGAACCATTTTATCTAATGGAGCCTTGTCCCGATAGATCCTTTCAACTGAAATATCCACACCAGCCTCAATTAGCTGTGTAGTTATAATGATAATCTTCTCATTGTCTTTAATTTTATCCTTCGCATCTCCAATTCTTTTTGAACGTTCAGCTGGGGAGATGTTGGTTGAAAGATATATTAGTTCAAAGTCTTGAAGTTCTTCACTTTCTCTTAAAAGTTCGAATAACTTCTTTGTAGAGCTAATTGTATTTAAGACAACCATAAAGTTGTTTAGATCTTTTGATTTTCTAAGTATTTTTTCGAGATCAGATATAGTTAACTTTTTGTTGAAATGCTTTAGATTGAATTTGTACCTATTGAAGAAATCGTCTATAGTACTATCAGAAATATCTGATTGCTCTAGGGAAAATATTTTTTCAGATTTCAATTTTTTGGTTTCTGATTCTCTTTCTTTGTTTAGTTTAGGCTGTGTTGCCGTTCCTAGTATAATATAAGAGTTCAGTTCTTCAGCTATAAATTTTAGACAGTTCCTTATCGGGATTATTAGAGAGGGGGGAACTGATTGAATCTCATCTATAAGTATTATAGAATCAGCGAACTTGTTTGCCTTTTGAAGTTGATGATTTTTGTTTGTATAAATTGATTTAAAAAGCTGATAGAACGTTGTAACTATTATTTCGGAATACCAATTATTAGTTAAAAATGAACTTTTGGAATATTTCTTCTTTGAGTTTCCTACTTCAAAAACATCATCAGCAAGATGATGATACTCCATCAATATTCTATCATCTATTACACCTTCATTACTCTCAATAACATCTTTAAAAACAGTGTAATTTTGTTCTATTATTGAAATAAAAGGTAATGAATATATGATTTTGGGCTCATAATCTTTTTTATTCCTGATTTTCTCCCTAAGTTTTAAAGCTGCTCCTAACATTGTAAGAGTTTTTCCACTACCTGTTGGAGCATCTATCTCAAAAAATCTTTTATCATTCCAGATTTTCTCTAAGTTATCGATAGTTTCTCTATATATTTTTTCTCTTATCTGATTAAAATCGTCATTGTAATCAAATCTTTCCTTATATTTCTCTAGATAATTTTCACTTGGTTGAAATACATATTCAAGTTCTTCTGTGCCACTTGCGCTTTTCTTATCAGATTCCAAAAGTATTGAATATATGATACTAAAGATAAAGAAGTATCTTTGTTCATTTTCTAGTTTATTATCAAATAAAGGGCTTACTATAAAGTAAGGATTTCTTGAACTACCGAATATTTTATTTTTTACAAAATTTTCAAAATCATCTATACTAATACTAAATCCAAGCAATTCTTCATAAATTCCTTCTATCTCTTTTTTGTTTTTCTTTATTGAACTAAGGATATCTAGTATATACCTATTTTGCTTGTATCTGATTTTTTTTTCAATATTATCTAGGTTACCATGATGGTGTTTTATCGTATTATATGCCAGTAACTTAAGAAAGTCTTTATCTTTCAATTCTTCTCCTTCTAAAATATATAAAGCGAACAGAGCTGATATTACTCCATGAGAAGCTAATTTCTTAGAATTTTCTAGTTCCCCCTCTATATAATTTTGAAAGTATTCTGAACTTTTACCAAAATCATGGCAGCAAGCAATTAGTTTAGTAGTTTTTATCAAATCATCTTTACCTTTAAAGAAACTGATATTATTAATCAAATCTTCTGTATGATTAAGAACTTCTTTCAAATGGTTTTTAAGTCCTTTATCAGGATGAGACTTTAATATATCAGAACAATGCGACTTTTGTTCCATCAGAAGTTTTGCCTACTTTGAATCTCTTATCCGTTTTGACAGCTATTTTGAACTCTTTCTTGTTCTTAAGGGATACAGATATGAACTCAGGTTCTGAACGATCCTCTTTCATACTAAATGGGATTTGTTCACTGAATATTGTACCATCTAAAGAAGAACCATCAACAAGTTTAGAAGGTACTACAGTGTTCACATAGTCTACATCTTTTTCTTTAAACTCTAACTCCTTTGCTTCAGAGATATTGCCAAAAAGATTTACTTGGCCCATAAATGGAGGAAAAACATACTTGCTTTCTTCTAAATGATTCTTTAATCGATTGTATATTGAAGTGTCTTCAATTTGGATGAATAATTTATAATCAGGATTCTTTAACATCTCAAGTCTGTTTCTGGAATTAGGCTGTTCAATTGCTTTTCTTCTGTAAGGATTTGACAGTTTTTTAGTCTGTTTCTTGAGATTTTCACTCTGCATAAAGTTGAAACCATGTAATTCCTTTCCAATCTCCTTATTCAGCTTGATACCTACTTTAATCTTTTCTGAAGGAAGTCTCTCTAAATATTCTTCTTTGCTAAATCCAAGAATTCCTCCTATCATCCCTATTATGGCGGTTTTTGTAGGAATAAGAAAGGATTGTTGCTCTCTATTGCACCACGGCTTCTTATAGAGAGCATAATCTCCCCAAAATCTGAAGGAAATTATTTTTTTCTCTGACATCTCTAAAAACTTATTTTTTGGGTTTCTATTCCTTTTTTATTGATTGTTTCAATGAACTCTTTCAGGTTTTCATATTCTCTTGAAGAATCAAATCTGTATTCAATCGAATCAATCTTTTCGCTGTTATTATCAAGGGTTTCTATTAGTTCACCGAAATCTAAATCCGGTTCTATTTCAGTGAAATTCCTGTATTGGGTTTCATCCTTTGAAGCATCAAGATTTATGAGACTTTCTATATCGCTGATTTTTGAAACTGCATCCGAGTAATTAATTTTGAACAATGCTCTTGAAGTTTGTCCTGCCTTTGAACGTGTATTTATTAAATTAACTTGATTCCAAAGGCTTTCCATCATTAAATCTATATCTTCTTCCTTTGTTCCATTGAACTCAGCAGTTTTTGGATTTACATATCCTATTGCTGAGATTAGTGCATAAGGTACCTGACTGGTAGTAGCCATTGCACCTTGTTTGTTTTCTTCTTTTGAACTCATAACACTTGT
>CAZWWJ010000042.1:6112-7913 GCA_964637495.1 uncultured Candidatus Peribacteria bacterium
TCCGAGACCATTATTTTTTGAGTTTCCTCATCAAACCTTGGTTCTCCTGTAAAAGGGTCTCCGTTTGGATCACAATCTTTTGCGTCGTAAAGGAACAGGATTTCAGACCTGTTATTTATATTTGAGTCTTGTAGTTCAGTCATAATCAATCACCTTAATTTTGATCTGATTTCTCATTTGTGAAGTTGTAGGCAAGAGAGTAACCAGTAAACATACCTAGTATAAAATCGTCTTTAGAAAAGCTTTCTTTTTCAAGAACTTCTACAAGCTGTTCAGAGAAATATTTTACATTCCACTGATTCCCCATTTCATGCATTAACACTTTTTCTTCTATCTCATTAACATATTTTTTAAGAGAATCCTTATCGTTAATTCTTTTTCTTGCAAATCCAAGCATCCTCTTGTCATAGTTGTTAATTTCCTTTGATAACCATCTAATAGTTATACCAAGAGGGATACCTGCTTTTAATTCAGGTATAGAGCCCATAAACTTGTTCTTATCTAAGAAGTTTTCCAGCTTTTCCTGACCAGTTTTTCCTTCAAGTTGATTTATAGAATTCGTATCCATAGTATTTTCAACTCCATTAAAAGCATCTACATTATTGTTGTATGAATAAATCTCACATTCTAACCGGTTTAACAATTCCAAAAAACTGAGAAATCTTTCTGAAAAATTATTTACAGAATTTCTATACTTATCCTGACTATTACGTAGTTTGTAGCTTGCTTTTTCATTAAATCTTTCGACAAGAGAATCATAATTTATAGGGATATTAAGCAACATCTTTTCAAATAGATCCAGCTTCCATTTCTCAAGAAGGTCATAACTATCTTTTCCTTTATCTCTAAAAAAAGATTTGATGAAAGCATTGAATGAAAAATTATTGACCCTATCATTTTCTTTTACTAAATCAAGAATCCTATCAGGATAGAGATCTTTGATAGTTTTAAGAACTCGATAGCCTTTATCATATTCATAGAAGAACATTGAAACTCCCATACTGTTTTCTTCGCCTATTATACCGAGATCAATAAATGCCTGACTAGTATCTTCAAGATTATTTCTTAACTCTTTCAAGTCATCATTTCTATATATCTTTTCAATATTATGGTTTTGTAGAAATTTCATAGCTTTTTTGAACTGTTTACTTTCACCATCTAGCTCAAATACTGAGAAATAACTGGAACCTATTAGATTATTTTTCAGATGATTTTCCATAAATTTCCTTCCAATATTATAGTTTTTATAGCAATCTTTACAGATAAGAAGATGTTTATCTGCATTTTGTTCATCTAAATTATAGAAAACATTCTTTGGGTTTTTAGCAAATGAAAAATATATCGTAGCACTAAATGGAGCATATATAGCATTTTTTGTATTACAGAAAGAACATTTACTCCCTTCTTCAGTATCTTCTAATGTTTCAAAAATTTTCAAATTATTTATCAAATCTGTTATCTCAGTTATTTCGCCAAGATAATAATATTCTTTTTCATGATTAACTGATAGATTAAACTTTGATATAACTTTATCGGATAATACATAAGAAAAAACTAGATTTGAAAAATCCTTTTTCGACAAATCAGAAATAAAAGATTTATTTTGATCAAATACACTTTGTATAAATTCGGAGTTATCATCCTTAACAAAATCATAAAATGATTCTATAAACTCTTTTAAATCATTAGATAACTCTAACTTTTTTTCAAAACCTTCAGTCTTATCATAGTTTCTGAATACTTTATCTTTATTTATTCCAGGTATACTTTTATCTGAACCATTTTCTTTGATGAAACTTTT
>CAZWWJ010000043.1:0-5252 GCA_964637495.1 uncultured Candidatus Peribacteria bacterium
CTAACTATTAAGATACACAAAAAAACTGTGGATAGTAAACTTCTATCTGCAGTTTTTAAAATTACTATATAAACAAAAAATTGCTTTTTTATTGTTTTTCAATAAAATTAATTAACAAATTTAAATTAAAAATAATTTTTCTAAAATATGGAAAATCAAGATCTAAACCTTGCAACTGAAATAAGTAAGAAATTATGATGACCAACAAATTATCAACAAATATCAAGACACCTACAAGAAGACAATTTAGAAAACAGGCTTTATGGAGAAGCTTTGGAATATTTTTTGAATATAACAAAACAAGAACTTATCCAAACCCTTGGAACAGAAAATCCTAAATCTCAAGATCTACAAAGCCCTGAAGTTTCATCTCTTTTGTACAGCACACTAACTCAACAAAACCAGGAAAAGAAATCTTTGAAGCATAGAGATACTCAACAAATGGCTGAAGAGTTCCTGGAACAAAATCAGGACAAAAATGTTATAATTACTCTCCCAACAGGGTGAGGTAAAACTCTGGTTGCCTTCAAAGAAATTACCAAATATCTGAATAGCTCATGACAGATAATTTTTACCACTCCAACACATAAACTTACCAAACAACAAAAAGAAGCTTTCAAAGAATTTGTCAAACAGTTTGAAATAGACTTGTCACAGTCACAAATCAAACTAATCCATGACAAAGATAATAATATATCTGATTCAAAAGTTATTTTTGCAACTCATTCAAGACTTCAGAAATTACAGGAACAAGGAAATTTACAAAACACTGACCTTATAATAATAGATGAAATCCATGAATGAGAATCCTGAGAGCAAAAATATCCAACATTAAGAACTTACCAAAATCTAAAACAAGAATGAACAACTCCAAGGATTATTGGACTGACTGCCATGTCAACAAATCCAGAAAAAATATATGAAAATTTTGATATAAACAATTGGTTCATTGGTTCCAAATTTAACGAACAACAAACAAAAGAAACACACGACCACGACAAACAAATAGAGAAAAAAATTAACTCAGCTAATTTTTATAAATTACAACAAGAACTTAATTACACCAAAGAATATATAATACACCAGATAATTTCTATAATCAACAGAACAAGAAAAAAATGATATAAAATCCCAAGCGACCTTGATAAATACTTTAGTAAAGATAATTTAAAAAAATCTGGTTTCATTCCAAAAGACAAAATCCAAAAAATGAAAAATTTTTTATACAATTGCTGAGAACAAAAATTTTCTGAAGAAGAATTCAGATATTATCTTTTCCAAACATTAATTTCATTGTATGATAAGATAAACAAAATTATTGCCACTTTTGAAGAATACGATTATGAAACTGCTCTTAAGAAAACTAACTCTTTCCTTGAAGAATTAGAACAAAAGGCTCAAGATTCTCTGGAAAAAACAGATGAAGCTCAACAAAAGAAATATCCAGAAACCACTACTTTATTTAGAGAAGCAAAATACAATATATACCAAAAAATTTATGAGTTTATCAATACTTTTAAATCCAATCTATCCAACGAAAACGAAAATACTTTACACCCCAAATTAGAACATACCCTACAAATAGCCAAAGAAAACAAAAGAAATCAAAGACCAACTATAGTATTTGTAGAAAACAAAGAACTTATCCATAGATTTACAGAAATTGCAAGACAGAGATGATTCAATGCAGCCTATCTTACATGAGGTACTAAAAACAAGAAACAAAAATTAACCAATTATTATATTCAACAACAAATCAACAACCAAGAAATCGATACAGTATTTGTAACATCAGTTATGAAACTTGGTATGAATATAGATTTCTCAGAATTAGTTTTGTACAATCTTCCCAAAAACGAAAAAGATTATCTACAATTTATTGGAAGAGCTTGAAGATTTGATTTCAAAGCCCAGATTCATTTTGTATATCCTCCACAGACCAAAGAATGGTTTTTAAAAAGAAAGGTTGTAAGATTAGCTAATCAAAAACTTAGACAACAATTCAAAGAATGAGAAAAACTCAACAAAAAATGGAAAGAATTAAATCAGAACGAATTCACAAATTATCAGGAAATAATTTCCCAGAAAAAAAGACATAACTTTGAAAAATACAAAAAATATTCACCACTTGATTTTTATGTTTATCAACTTACAAGCAATGAAATTGAAGCTGGTACAGAAATTTTTGCAAGATTTCAGATAGAAAAAGTAGATATAACTAAAAATAATGAACTACAACTCAAGCTTTCAGATTCTGTTTCAGGAGGTGAAGTTATCAAATGTATTATTCAGTGATTCAATAGCAAAACCGAAGCAAATAAATGGAAACAAAAACTAAAACCCTGAAAAAATCAGCCTAATGTTTTTGCTTTTAACTGAATTTTTGATGGAAAAAATATTGTCTTAAATTTAACAGAAAGGTCAGATACTGTATTCAAAACAAATGTATATGATGAAGAAGATTTCAAAGTACAGAAAGAACTTTTTTAGGTGATTCCTAAAAACACAGTAATTTATTAATTTACTGTTCTATGTATCTGCATAATGTCCTTACTAAGAAACCACTTGCTCACTCTCACCATACAGGATCACTTCCTGACATAAGTCCTACTGGCCCTGCAATATCAAAATGAACCCAGTTCTTGTTATCTACAAACTGAGACAAGAAAAGCCCTGCTGTAATCGTTCAAGGAGACAATCTATTTGGATTTACATTTTTCATATCTGCAGCATAAGATTTATACTGCTTGAAATAAGGTGTATAATAAGGTAGCTCCCAGCATCTATCCTTTATTTGCCAGGAAAGTTTCTGAATTTTGTTGTTAAGTTTGGAGTTGTTACCAACCATTGCTGCAACTTTATTACCAAGAGCAACTACTTGAGCTCCAGTCAGTGTTGCTATATCAAATAAATGACTTATACTATACTGCTCCTGAATATAGGATATAGCATCGGCCATCACCAATCTTCATTCGGCATCTGTATTTGCTATTTCTACTGTTGATCCGTTATACATTGTGATTATATCTCCCGGTTTGTATGCACTTCAATCAATGGTATTCTCAACTAATGGAAGTGCTACCAAAATATTTTTTTGTATTCAGGAATTAACAAGATAGTTGAAAACTCAGGTAGCAGTAGCTGCTCACCCCATATCCAGTTTCATATCCTCCATAGCTCCTGTTGGCTTTAGATTGTACCCTCATGTATCAAAACAAACTCACTTTCAAACCAAAGCATAATCAAACTCCTCTTTGGAAGAAGGTTTGTATTCCAAAATAATCAATCTAGGTCAGGATTCTGCTCATTTTCAAACTTCATAAATTCATCACATACCAAGTTCTCTAAGTTTTTCTTTATGAAATATTTTTATATCTACATTTTGAACTCACTCAAATCTTTCTTTTATGTTTTTTTCATATATATCTGGAGACAATAGATTTGTTGGTAGATTTACCAAATCTCTACAGTAATCCACAGACTCTACAATAGTTTCAAATTTTTGGTTATCAAAAGCCTTACACTTAAGCAATAATCAGTAATTTGTATTAGGATCCTTAGATTTCAATTTGGTGAATTCATATATTTTTATTGAAAGAAGTTCAGCAAATGTCTGTTTTTGCAAATCTCACAAATTTAACTTATCAAGGTCTATATGAAATACTCTATCAAGAGTTTTTATTATATCTCATAAACTGGCAACTATATCTTCCATATTTTCTTCTAGATCTTTTTCTTTTTTGTATTTTACTACTATATGATAACCAAAATTCTGATCAATAAAATATCATATTTTGTAATTTTCTTCTTTGGATAGCTTCAAAGAAGATGTAAATTCACCCAAATATTGCCACTCAAAATTTTTTGTATTTTTCTGGATAAAGTAAATTTTATTTTTCGCTCTTCCTGAAGTAGTTAATCTTATATTCATTATAACTTTTTTAATATTTAAAAAACTCTACCAATTCATATAATAAAAAATACTTGAAAAATCAAGATAAAATTTAATTTGATATAAACTCCCTGAGTTTAATTAGTTTTCATTAGAAGAAGAAATTTTATTTTTTTGATGTTTTATATAAGAATAAAAGTTTTGTAGGCTTTTTACTTTAGGTATTACTTCATCTTTGGAAAAATCCTGATTTACAACTCACTGTGCCAGAGAATAATCCATTGTCTGCATTCAATCTTTAACAGAAGTTTCTATTATAGAATCTATATGATGTGGAGTTCATTTTCTGATATTATTTGCCACAGCATTATTGTTTATCAAAATTTCTCTTGCAGGCTTTCTGCCTTCCTGAGATTTCAAAGGAATAAGTTGCTGAGATATAATCAGCTCCAAAGACAAACTAAGTTGAGTTGCAATCTGATTCTGTTCATTTCAAGGAAAAGCATCTATAATACGAGAGATGGTTTGTACAGCATTGATAGTATGAAGAGTAGAGAAAACAAGATGTCAGGTTTCCACCAATGTTAGAACTGAACTTATTGTTTCTATATCTCTCATTTCTCCTACCATTATCACATCAGGATCCTGTCTCAAAGAATATTTAATAGCACTTTTCCAGCTTTTTGTACTCTTTCCAACATCCCTTTGAGTTATCATTGATTTATTATCTGGTATTTCAAATTCTATTGGATCTTCCAAAGTTATTATATGATTTTTTTTAATATTGTTTATATAATTTATCATTGAAGCAAGAGTTGTTGATTTTCCTGAACCAGTAGGTCAGGTCACCAAAATTAATCATTTATTTTTATTCAGAAAATTTTTAATATTTGCATCTAGACCTATTTCTTCCATTGTTGGAATTTCCTTGGCAATTTTTCTTAAGGCTGCCCTAATTCCATAAGCATCTTTATACAAATTCACTCTAAATCTGATATTTTCCAGTATCAAAGATCAATCTACTTCTTCTCAATCCAAAAGCTGCTCAAGTTCCTTTGCCGAAAGAATATCATGAGCAAATCAATATATATCATCATAAGAAAGTAGTGTATCATGTACAGATTCTACATCACCACTAGAAAGTCTTACACGAATGTTTCTGTCCTGCTTTATATGTACGTCAGATACAACATCATATTTTGCAACTTTGTATAGAATATCATAAAATCTGTCCATATTTTTTGCCATAATAAAATCTGAATTTATATAAATCACACAATCTTATAAAAATTATATATTTTTTTTACAAAAAAGCAAAACAATAAATGAAAAAAAATACATTTTAAATTTACTTTTCAAA
>CAZWWJ010000043.1:5352-7907 GCA_964637495.1 uncultured Candidatus Peribacteria bacterium
TTATTTTCAAAATATTTTCTTTACTTAACAATTACTACTCTTCTCACTTCAAGCGATTTCTTATAATATCTCTTGCTTGAGAAGGAAGATATACTCAATTTATTTCTACTTCATCACTACCTGTCCAACCAGGAGGATTTACAGATAGTTTTACTTTTGTATGCTCCCGATTAATTTCATACTCTCAGTCATCTGTTTGGTATAGAGCCACTTCCTTGATTTCTTCTAATTCTACTGACTCATTTTCAGGATCAGTTCAAAATTCATGATCTATTCCAGGGATATTACCTCTGAAATCAAGTTCAACCCCACTACTAAATATCCATCGTCAAGAAGTAGTATCCACTCATTCAGGGGCCGTAAATACTTGTATAGTATTTCAATCTTCATCCACTCTCTCATTAAAAGGAGCTGACATAAAAGAATGATCTCTTTCTTCACCTGCTCTCATAGCATCAAATGTGTCTCATGTATAACTATCAAAACCTGATGTATATCATTCAGTATCTACTATATCTGCATATATTTGAGAGACAGTATCCTGTTCCTCATAGTGTCTTGCAGCTTGGATTTCATCAGAATAATACATCCTTGTACCTGCTATACCTACTCAAAGTCATCATAATGCAGCCCAAACATTAGATGATATTGCTGACAATGAAGGCAATGGAGGAGTACTCAAAGATATATTAGGCATACTTAAGGAAGGTAGATTTGGAGTTCCAAAAACCTTAAGAGCCAAAGCCAATATTATTGGATCTCTTACATAATCTCAATGCTCTTGATACCAGTCAGGAATTAAATCTTGTAACTCAAATGGCTTGTCATCAACTTTTCATGTAAAATACAACTCTCAATCTTTTATTGTCAAAAATCATTGATCTCATACTTTCTGAGTACCTTCAGGCATTTGGCTTAATATGTCTATTTCTTCTTGTTCAAGGTCAAGTTCATCTATGGAAGCTATCTTATCAGTTCTCAAAAAAATATCCTCACCATTCAAACTTCATCTGGTAATAGATCAGTCCTGTATTCAATCTACATCAAAAGCATATCAGTCTTCATTTATCACAAAATAATCACTTCACATTTGCTGTAATTTATCTTCAATATTATCTTCATCTGGATTATTGTATAAATCATACAAATCATCCAAAGGATTTCTAAATCAATAATTTTCAAATAAATTCTTTAGTCATATATAATCATTTATATCAACTCTTCTTTCCTCTCAATTTTCCGGAGTAAAAGTTAATATATTATCATCTAAACTTAAATTAGGTTGAGCATCTACAATATCTCCTAGCCTACTTTCAATATCAGGTGACATCAATCTAACAAACTCATCAAAGTCTATTTCATTATCCCTTAACATATATTCAATATTTTCTGCAGCATGTTCTGCATCAGATTCTGATAAACTATCTCTGAGTTTCTCATGCTCTGCTTCTTCATCCCGCCATAATGTTCTTTCTCATCTTACAGTATTCCAGGTTCATATATTAGGAGATCAATCTAAATTTTGTACAGAATAAGCTTGTACTATCTCATTTCCTGTCAAAGCTAGTTTATCTATCTCTATAGAATTTTCTCCTTCTCAAATAGTATAAGGTCATCAATTCTGTACATCAGAACTTTCCTTAAGTCATTGTACTAAAGTCTCTATAGCATCCCAATCCTGATTTTCTTCTAAGGCATTGAGTCTTTGCAAAGTATCATCATTTACCCTATCATTAGGTATATAATATCTTACAAAGTTATCTTCTCAAGTTTGAACATGTATAGTTTCAAAATTATTTTGGATAAATTGGGCAATTTCTCATCAACTTTCTAATAATTGTATGTCTTGCTCAGGATTTGTATCTCTTCTATCGATTCATCTTTCTCTGTCTGCTCTGTCTTCATCCTCAACTCTATCTTCATCAACTACTCCATCTTCTTCAACTTCCTCATCTACTCTATGTTCTAACTCATCTTCTACTAAATCATGAAATCGCTCTGGTAGTTCAACTTCATCTGGTATCTTATCTTGTAGATTATCAAGTACATCCTGGTCAAAAAATCATACTAATCTCTGCTTTTCGTCTTCTACTAAGTCTGACAATATTCAATTTTCATTAGTTAACAAAGCTTTCAATCATTCATAAGTATCTTCTCCAAAAGTATCTCAAGAGCTAAAACCTATATCTAATTCATATGAACTATCCAACTCACTTAGAAAATTATTCAATTCTCATATTTGACTATTATCAACTAAGTTAACATAGTCTTCCATTTCTTGCATTGTATCTTTGTCCGAATCATTCAAATAATCATCAAATAAACTAGATAATGTAGCCGGTCACAAAATTCAGTACTCTTCTCATTCAATTCCATTTTGTTCTTGATAAGCTGCAACAACATCCATCAAGTCTTCATAGCTATCTGCTCATTGCAAATCATAATCATCTCACAAATCATTTTCGTCTACCCATTCTTCTAATTGAGTTTTCAGATAATCAAATCATATATCCTCAGATGTAAAATCATTTACTATACCCAACCAAACTTCTCAA
>CAZWWJ010000044.1:0-7806 GCA_964637495.1 uncultured Candidatus Peribacteria bacterium
ATAGATACTGAAGAAAATTGCATCTATATAAGTAAAATTCATTATTTGCCTTAAATTAGCTGCAGAAGTATAAATAATGTTATTTTGTTGAAAACATCGGAAAAATCCTTATAAAAAAATAAATTTATAATCTAAATAAAAAAAATGATAAGAACAAGAATAGCTCCTTCACCAACATGATGTTTGCATCTAGGGACTGCAAGATCAGCTTTGTATAATTTTTTGTATGCAAGAAAAAATAACTGAAAATTTGTTTTAAGAATAGAAGATACTGACTATGAAAGATCTACTGAAGAGAACAGAGAAGACATAAAAAACTGATTAAGGCGGTTGTGACTGGAATGGGATGAATGACCAGAAAAAGAAGGCAATATGCAATCTTATAATCAGAGTGAAAGACAGGACATTTATAATGAATATATTCAGAAACTTTTGGATTCAGGATATGCTTATTATGCATGGGAAACTCCTGAAGAGCTTGATCAATTGAGAGAAGAAGCAAAGAAACAAAAAAAACAGTTTATATACAGAAAAAGGAATTATACACAAGAAGAAATACAGAAATTCAGGGAAGAATGAAGGAATCCGGTAATAAGACTTCAGGTTCCTTCCAGAACAATTACATTTTATGACTGAGTTAAAAAAGATGTAACTTTTGATATGAATGAAGTTTCTGATTTTGTGATAGTAAAATCTGATGGCGTCCCAACATTTTATCTTGCAAATGTTATAGATGATCATTTGATGGGAGTAACTCATATTCTTAGATGAGAAGATCATATACCAAATACTCCAAAACAAATACTTATCTATGAAGCTCTTGGATGGCAGCCTCCAGAATATATTCATCTTCCAATGCTTCTTAATTCAAACAAGTCAAAAATGTCAAAAAGAGATTCTGCAAATGAATATGTAACTATAAGTAAATTCAAAAAAGAAGGTTTCCTCCCTGAAGCATTAGTAAATTTTATAGCTTTGCTTGGTTGGCACCCAAGTGATGACAGAGAGTGGTTTAGTCTGGATGAGCTAATAAAAAATTTTTCTGCTGATAGAATCAATTCATCAAATGCAGTGTACGATTTTGAGAGAGCATTGCGGTTCAATAGTGAGTATATAAAAAATCTTTCTGATGAGGATTTTGTAGATAAATTAAGGAATTATCTACAGGACTTTGGAGATCAAGAGTGGCAAAAAATTCTTGAAACTACAAGCTATGAATATTTTCTGAAAGTAGCTCCTTATATAAAAATTAGACTTCAGACTTTGGGGCAGTTTAGAGATTATTCCAAATACTTTTTTGTTTATTATCCTCCTTCTGATGAAGTTGTTTGTAGCCAGAAAATGAAAGTAACTTCTGATATAGTAAATGATGTTCTGCCTGAAGTTATTAACTTCCTGGAGGATATAGATGAAAATAACTGGACAGAAGAGAATCTTAAACAATCTCTTATTGACTATATCAAGAATAAGTGATACAAAAACTGACAAGTTTTGTGGCCAATTAGAGCTATATTAACTTGAGTAGAGGCTAGTCCTGGTGCTTTTGAAATGCTTTATATTCTCTGAAAACAGGAAAGTATTCGCAGACTCAAAGAATATCAATCAAGTTATTAATTTTTTAAAAAAATTCTTGAAAAAATATAAAAAAAAACTAAAATTAAAATAGTAATTAAATTATAAAAAAATAAAAATGAAAAAATTGTTATTAGGTTTTGTATTAGTATTATGAAGTTTTTTTACAGTATCTTTTGGGATAGATACATTTTCTGATGCCAAAGAAAATACATACACTTCAGACAGATCTGATGTAGTAAGAGATATGGATGATTGAGAATTCATAAGGGAGTGACAATATCGTGTTGGTAGTGAAGTAGATTGAATTGATAATCCTCAAATAGATGATAGTGACAAAGCACAAGAAGAAACTCTAGAATATGTAGAGAATGTAGTTAATTACTTTTTAGGTTTAGTGTGATTTATAGCTTTGATATACTTGCTTTATCACGGATTTTTGATGGTTACTTCTGCAGGTGAAGATGATAGATACAAAAAATGATGGCAATGAGTTAAATACTGATTGATTGCTGTAATTTGAATTGGTATAAGTTGGCTGATAGTAAGTTTAATTATTTATTTAGTATGATTGTAATGAAATATCTAAAATATAAATTTTTGAAACTGATTTTAGTTTTTATATTAGTATGCTTATTAAAAGGATTTTCTTTTTGAGATATAGGAAGTTTTGATGTTGATGATGCAGATTTTCCATATAGAGATTGAGGAGCCTGAAGTGCTCCAACAGAAGATACAGAGCAAATAGCACAAGATCAGATTGCTGAAGGAGGATTTTTGGAAGATTTGGGAAATGCCATTTGAATGGGCGATTATACTTGAGAGGATGAGTGAGCTTATGAATACATAGAAACAGTAATAAACTATTTTTTGGCAATAGTTGCTTTTGTGGCTTTGATGATACTTTTGGGAGGTTTTGGTTTTATGTTTTTCTCTTCTCACGAAGACTGATTTAACAAAGCAAAAAAATATGTTCTTAATTCAAGTATAGCAATATTAGTAATTGGAGTTAGCTGGTTGATTGTAAGTTTTGTGTTTTATATAGTAGATGTAGCAGTTTAATTAATGTGAAAAATTTTAAAAGATATCAAAATACAAAGAATTTGATATGGAGGAGTGGGTATCTCCTCTTTTGAAAATTGAAAAAAAATAATAATAAAATGATGAGTAGTGCCTGAAATGGTTGTTGATTGCAAAATTTCCAAAAACAAAAAAGATTATACAGAAGCAAAACTCTTGGAAGTAAAACAACTGCCATCTGAAGAAAAACTTTCTACTTCGGTTTGTAAACATTACAAAGAAGAGTGTGGTGGATGTAGATGGTCTATTCTTTGTTATTCCAGTCAGATAGAACTTAAAAAGCAACTAATTCAGGACAGTTTTTGAAAACTAAATAATTATCTTTTTAAGGGAAAAGATATTATAAGTTCGGAAAGGAAACGGGAATATAGAAACAAAGTAGAATTTAGTTTCTGAAAAATTTTTCCTGAACAACAGTGGAATTTTGGTTATCACAAGCAGGGTTTTTTCTACAAAGTAATAGATGTAGAAAGGTGTTATTTGGTTTCAGAAAAAATGCACAAAGTTTTTGAGTATATGAAAGAAATCTTCAAAAAATCTTGATTACCTGTTTATGATCAGAAGACTCATAAAGGTTTTTTTAGGCATTTGGTGATAAGATATTGATACTGAACAGATCAGTTAATGCTAAATATTTCTGTTGCTGATAATAATATAGAAGACAGCAGTGACTATAAACAAAGCTGGCAAGATCTGAAAAATATGATTTTGGAGGATAAGTTTATTGAAGAAAATGTGGATTCTTTTTATGTTACCTATAACAATCAGTATTCTGATGCTGTAAAAAGCGAATGAAATGAAATACAGTTACTTAAATGAAACCCTGTTATAGAGGAAAAACTAAGTATAGGGGAGAGAAATGTTTTTTTTAATATTTCTCCGTTTTCTTTTTTCCAGACAAATACAGTTCAGGCTCAGAATCTTTTTGATAAGGCTTTGAAGCAAATAGAAGGCAAATCAAAAGGAGTCTTAATAGATTTGTACTGTGGTACCTGAACGATAGGTTTGTCATTTCTTGCTTCCTGAAATTTTGAAAAACTGATATGAGTTGATATTTCTTCCTCAAATATTGAAGATGCCAGAGAAAATGCAAAAATAAATTGACTGGAAAACAAGGCAGAGTTCGTATGTGAAAAAGCTGAAAAATATATTTTTGATGAGGAATTTGAAGACAGGGAGTTAACAGTAGTTGTAGATCCTCCAAGAGATGGCTTGCACAAAAATGTGGTTAAATCTTTAATAGAATTAAAAAATAAAAAAGATTTTTCTATTATTTATATTTCATGCAATCCAGTAACATTAGCAAGAGATTTATGACTGTTTTTAGAAAAATTTGAAATTCAGGATTATTATTTTTTTGATATGTTCCCTCAAACATATCATATAGAATCTTTGTTTTATTTAAAGTAAAGTATAATTATGTTTTTTATGAATAAACTGTAAATGAAAAAAATCTTAAAAAACTTGCAAATTTTAAAAAATTAGTTATAATACAATGTAGGATAACATATTTATCCTAATAAAAGTTATTTTAAACTCTAAATAACGAAAAAATGAGCAAAAAATGATTTACATTAGTAGAAATGCTAATAGTAGTAACGATAATAGGAATATTAGCAGCAGCATTAGTACCAAGATTGACATGAGCTCAAGAAAGAGCAAGAGATTCTGCAAGGTCAGCAGATCTAAATCAAATTTGAGCAGCAATGGGTATGTATAATACCGATAATGGTGCTTATCCAGGTACAGGAGGGGCTCTTACTGAATATTATGAAAATACTTTAGTACCAAGATATATGGATGAAATTCCAGAAGATCCTCAGGCTGAAAGAACTATACATGATAACCTTTTTGGAGACCGTGATGATGATGATGATGGTGATTATAGTTATGATGAAGATGATAATGGTTGAGAATATGCATATTATCAGATAAATAATAGATGAGCAGAAGGAGCTTGATGAGTTGTTGCAGCAAATACAGAGGCTGAAGGTTGAACAGCAAATTGGATAACTGATGATGATGAGTTTTTGGATGATTTTGATGATTTAGCAACAGTACCTAATGAAGATGAAAATTGAGTATCTGAATCGTGAAAAATAAATGAAGATACATGAGCTTCAGATTTATCTTCAGTGCTATGTGATGAGGTTCTAGTAGATACTGCAGAAGGTAATGCAGAACATGAAAGTTGATGAGAATGTACTGCTCCAAGCGTTCCTGAAAAATACTTACTTAATGTTATGAACTAGAATGTTATTACAAAAACAAAAAAATCTCTACCTTTGTTATAGGTAGAGGTTTTTTTATTTTTCACAACTTGCTATACTAAAATAACCTGTGAAGTTGCTTTGATATTGGCTAAAATCTCCGGAATTAGAGTACAACAAAGGAGTGATCTTATAGTTAAGTTTTTTGGAAAGAATTGTAAAACTTTTTGCGATATTAGAATTTGATAGTGAAACATTACTAATTCATCTAATATTATGGTTACAAATCATATGACACAAAGAGTTTGATTTTTCTAGTGATTTATGATATTTGTTAGATTCTGGAAAGTTCATACTAAAAATAATACCAATTTCCGGGTCTTTTTCTATAAGTAATTTAAGTGAATTTACAAGTTTGATGTATTTTTGGTTTCAGATAATTATGGGAAGGATAGTTTTTGTTTTTTTGAATGTATGAATAAATGGAAGTTGAGGGTAAATACCTTCTAAAATACTATTTTTTGCATCACCTTCATAAAATTCTTTTTCTTGAAGAAGATGATTTTTAAGCTCCTTGCTTACTTGCTGGTATCCAAATATGGTTTTTATAGAGTTTTGTTTTGGCAGAAAAAATCATTTAGTTACTTTTCTGGACTGAGAAATTACTATAACTTTTTTGATGTTTTTGTTTGATGACAAAGCTTTGTAGGAAGAAGCCATTATATTTCAGCAGAAAATATATGGGTTGCTTGGAGAAATGACCATTCTTGTTTGTTTTAGCTTTTCTTTGTCTAATAAATTATTTACAGAAAGAAAAAAAGAAATAATCATTTCGTGTGTTATTTGAGGGCTGGAAGGATGTAACACCAAGGAGTTACCATAATTTGAACTCATTTAACTGTTCCTGATAAGATTTAAAACAAATTTGTCTGCAAGACGATATCTTTTCTGGAAGTCGTTCAAAGACATAAATACAACTCAGACACTGTCTACAAAATAGTCCATAAAAACTTCTCATATTTCTTTTTTTAGGTTTGCTAAGGTATGGTCTTCTGCAGGATAGTAAATTATTGCAATATCTATATCCAGGTTTTTTCCAAAAATTTTTCCAAGGTAATAATTGTATACTATTCAAGGATATTTTTCAAAAATTTTTTTGAGTTCAAACTCCAAACTAAATAAAAAAAAATTTTTTACAAGCAAGTGTACATCATTGTTTATAGAAATTGATCGTTTATTATAATTTTTGTTTATAATTATTACTTCTGAATCAAGTAGAGAATCCACTTGTTTTTTTATGGCAGTAAAAGACCATTGAAGATCGTTTTCCAAAGCTCTCATAGAAACTCACTGTCTTTTAAAAATAAGATATTTTAATATACCGGCTTTGGTTTTGCTACCAAGTAGTTTGTCAACATTCATTTAAAGTTGTTTATTTTATTAAATTTAATTATATTTATAATTAATGTTTACAATAATACAAGATTAACTAATATATTTAATTAAATAATTTTTAAAAAAATATTAATGAAAAAAATAAATGAGGGTTTTAGCTGTGTTGGGTGTTGAAAAAAAGTTGTAGCTTCAAGCAAAACTTGTAGAAATCATTGTCCGTATTGTTTTTTAAGTTTACATGTAGATGAAAACATCCCCTGAGACAGGGAAAGTAGTTGTAAAAGCATAATGTATCCAGTAGATTATATTGTATCAAATCAGGAAATAAAAATTCTTTTTGTGTGCACAAAATGCTGAAAATATCACTGGAACAAAGTATCTCTGGATGATGATTTGTGAAACCTTGATTATTATATAGCTTACTATAAAAGTTTATTTTAATTTGACTTATTTTCATCTTCTGTGTTTTCTTGATAGTTGTCAAGGCTGTTGTTTTCTGTGTCTTGTTTTTTGTTGCTTTCGTTAGTTTGGTTTTGTTCTTCTTTTAGTTGTTCTTCTTGCTCGTTATCTTGAGTATCTTCTTGCTTTGATTGATCTTCTGAGTTTTTATTATTGTCATTTTGGGGATTATTTGAGTTGTTTTTTTCTGTTAACTGTTCGTATAATCAACTTGCATATTTTTTTGCCTGATTCATTCATTTCAGTCATTCTGACTTGATATCATTTACCATCTTGTTGATATTCTCTTGTTTATCTTCTGGAAGTTTATTATAATTTTTTTCTAGTAATTTTATAATTGGAGAAATTAAAGACTTAATAAAAAATCCAGAGTCTTTAATGCTTTCTTTTAGTAAATTTATGTTATTTTGTTTGTTATTTTCTTGATTTTTTTCTTTATTTTTTTCTTGATTTTTTTCTTCTTCCATATACTCAATGTTTGTGCTATAAAAATTACTTATTAATATTATATATTCAAATAATTTGAAACTTCAATAATAAATTTAATATAAAAAAACTTGAAAAAAGAAAAAATATAATTAATATAAATAATACACCAAAAAAGTTATTTAAAAAGATATTGGGGTGTAGCCAAGTAGGTAAGGCAGCGGGCTTTGAACCCGTCATTCGTAGGTTCGAGTCCTACCACCCCAGTTTTAAATAAAATGCGGGGTGGAGAAGCGGTATCTCACCGGGCTCATAACCCGGAGGTCGTAGGTTCGAATCCTACCCCCGCAATATTGTAATGGGGTGTAGCCAAGCTGGTAAGGCAGCGGACTCTGAATCCGTGAATCGTAGGTTCGAGTCCTACCACCCCAGTTTGAGTAAGCCAGGGTGGTGGAACTGGTAGACACGCTTGGCTTAGGACCAAGTGCCTTACGGCGTGCGGGTTCGAATCCCGCCCCTGGCATTAAATTCATAAAAAAACTTGAAAAATTAAAATAAATATTTACAATAAAAATTGCTTTGAAAAAATAATCCAGGGTAGCTCAGCAGGTAGAGCAAGCGGCTGTTAACCGCTGGGTCGTGGGTTCGAGTCCCACCCCTGGAG
>CAZWWJ010000045.1:0-7770 GCA_964637495.1 uncultured Candidatus Peribacteria bacterium
GCTGATCTTTTTCTATCTGCTGGGAAATATCTTGGTCTACATCAGGATCATCAAGTTCTTCTTCATCTATATCGTCTTCTTCAGGATCATCTTCAGGTTCCTCTTCTTCTTCGTCTACCTCTTCTTCTTCGTCTTCATCGTCAGTGCGAATAAATCCTCATCCACCTCAACCTCATCATCACCTTCTTCTTGTATCATCATCGTCGTCGTCATCGTCATCTTCTTCATCATCATCGTCTTCATCGTCTTCTTCAAAGTTAGCCGTTACAGTTATATCTTCTGAAGGCATATCAAAAGTACACTCATCTCATTCATCTTCACATCTATCTCAATCCCAGGAATCAAACTCATAATCATTATCACCTTCAGCTTCTAGAGTTACTTCAGTATCATACTCTATTTCAAAATCATCAGAATCATCCACTGTTTCAGTGTTGTTATCCCAATTTACCTCAACCTCTCAGTTTCCATCTGTTTCTACTGTTAACTCATACCTATTATCATAAGTATGAGTTTTCATATCTGAAATATTTCAAGCAATATCTTCTCATACTACAAAAAATTCTTGAGATTCTTCAATAATTAAAGTAATAGTATCGTCCAATTCATACTCTAAGTTTTCACCACTATCCACAAGATCATCTTTTTCAATATCTTCTCAAATATCCAATCAAGTCCAATAAAAATATCAATCCTCTGTCATATCAAGACTAATTTCTACTTCATCTTCAAAGTTCGTTTCTCCTTCATTATCAAAATTATCACCACCTTGCTGTATATCTAAAATTGGAAAAATCCCATCTGATGCTGTAACACTACTTTCAACGAAATCAGTACCTCAGCTTAAGTATGAACCTTGTTCTACCAAGAAAGTCGAATCTCAAGATAAATCTTGTTCTAAATTAAAATCAATAAATTCTATAGTTCAATTATCTCAACTCAAACTATCTATATCATAATCACCTCCTCAAATAGTGTATTCATTTTCATCCAAGGTATCAGAATCAAATCAAGTAGTAAAATAAACCCTTACAGCTGTTACATCTCAATCTCATTCAAAATCTTTGGTAAAAGCAGAATCCAAAGCAACATCTTCAGTTCAGGTTATACTTATGTTATCTCTGGATGTTCAATCCCTAAACAATCTAAAAGTATTTTCTCATACATTATCAATTTCGTAAGTAAGAGTTAGTTCAAAACTACATCTTTCACTTTGTCAAGTTAGTGTAAAACTTGTTTGAGAAGAAGCAGGTATTTCATCGTCATAATTATCACAGTTTGAAATAATATCTCAAGTATCAATCATACCACCTTCTACTGGATCTATTGGAGAACCTACAGGAGAGTATATTTCAAAATCAAAACCTTCACCATCTCAATTTAAAACTATAATTGTTGTTATATCCACTTCGGATCAAACTCAAACTGTTTTACTTCACTCAACTTCAAAATGGGTTGTTACATCATCTGCATTTGCAAATCAAAACAAAGAAACCAAAAGAGTAAATACAAACAATAAAAGCTTTTTCATTATTTTAAATCATTATCTAATAAATTAATATACCTCAAACTGCATATAATCAGTTTCATATATCCTTTCTTGAGTCATCATATTAAAAAAATAATTTCATTTTTCAATATCAGAAGGTATTCTTACTCTCATAGTATTGTCCGAAACCACTTCATAGTCGGTATTTTCTAATATCTGATTATCACTTATCTGGACAGATATTATATCATCAAATCATCATCAAAGTAATGTAACAACTCTTCATTCTCAGTAGGGCATATTATCCGGAATTATCTTTGATATATACAAATCTCATTCAGAATCAAAAAATGACATTTGTTTTCAGGTATCCTCAAGATTTCAGAACTCATCTACTTTAAATATAAAATATTCACCTTGGCCGAAATCATCACTTGGTATATCTATTACATACTCATCCTGCTCCTGCTCTATAGGATATATATTTTCTCATATTCCTACACTTTCTATACCTTCTAAATCTCATTGAAGAGTTACCAAATTATCAGTTCCCGCATACAAATTGGTAGAAGAAAACTCAATTCCTTCTACCTGACCTTCCTCAGAATTTTCATCAATTTCCTCTTCCTCTTCAACAGATTCATACAAATCAATATCATTTTCAAATTCAGAATCATCTTCTGAAGTATCTGCTGTATTATAGTTTCATTGCTCTTGCTTTGTAGGTTCTTCATCTGTGTTGGACTGATTTTCTGTATCACTAGAATCTTCTGCAGATATTTGCTTTGATTCCTCTTGATTTTCTTCAAAAGAATAACTAAAGTTATCTGGGATTCTTGATTTTTCTATTTGCTGGGTATTTCAGTTTGATTCTGCATTTCACTCAACAAAAACTGATACAATACTTTCTGTTTCCAAAGTATTTATATTAGATTCTATATCAATATTTTCTAATTTAAGTAAGTTAGCAAGTTTATTTTCTTCATAAACTACTTGAGAAACCCTTTCTGCAGGAGAAAAAATAAAAAGATATACCATACTATCATTTTTTCTAAAAGGAATATCCACAAAATATGAATCAGATCTGTCTTTATTCTTAACATAAAAATCAAACTCTTGATCATCATATTCCTGATCTATATTCAAAAATTGTTGAGTTGAGTTGATATTCAAGTAAAGCATTATAGCTGTCAATATTCAAAAAATGAAAGCAACAATAACAAGAAAATTTTTATTCATGAATTTTTTTAGTAAACATAAACTCATATATTTAAATCTCTAAATTCATCATCATTATCAGAATCATTATCAGAATCAGATAAAGTTATAGTTATTTCCTTGTCTAACAAACTATCATCTAATTCATCTAAATCTCTTGGAGCACGATAAGTAAAACTCACATTCTTTGACTGCAAATCATCTCTATCATCCTGCTCATCAAACTCTAAGGTTCAGGAAGTGTTGGTATTTCTTCATTCCGAGGTATTTATGGTATAGTCAACACTACCACTAAAACTAGTATCAATACTTCTAACATCAAAAGAAAAAACTCTTGATTCATCTTCTCTAACAAATACTGGTTCACTATCAGGCTGTATATTTCTGATAACAGGAGGCAATGAATCGTCTTCATCAAGCACCACTGCTGAAACATCAACCTCGTCTATAATTTCTCTTGTTTCTTCTTCTGAAAATACAGAAGACATAGCATACAATGTTACAAACATTCCTCCCAAAAAAGCTATCAAAACATAAATTACACTTCTCATAAAATATGATTAAATTTTTAAAATTAGAAATTAATATATCCAACTTGCCTGAAAACTAACTTGTTTTTATACAATTAACCCTTACTTTACAAAAATCAATAAAAACAAACTTACTTTACTCTTTTGAATTACCAGACATTTCTTGCTTAATTTGTTCTCTTAGTTTTTCTTCCCTTCTTTTATTATATACATAAATCATAACAAAAATCAATAGCAATATTCCTCAACCAGCTCCAACTATCCACCGGTTAACAACAACCTTGTTCTCCTTGTATTCTATAGTAATTTCTTGCTCATCATAAAATTCTTCTACTTCTCACTCAGGTGTATTATAACTTACTTCCATTTGAGCTGTAAACTGTTTTTCTACAGGAACCTGCTCTATACTTTCCCAGAAATTAAGGTATTGTGCTTCTTCACTTGCTTGTTGCTCAAAATGTTCCTGCAGGTCTCTGAATTCTACTCTTTGCCTTCATTCTTCGTCCAGTACATTATAACCAAAACCTTCCCAGGTACTTTCAAAAGCTCTAATAGAATTAGGAAGCACATTACCTCCTGCATCGTTAATCGGGATATAATCAACTAATTCCTCTCACATAAAAGCTCACTCCGGAGAAGTTATTCTTTCCTTTCCTATATCTTCCAAGGCTTCTCAATCTTCATCTATGATTTCTATTTTTCACGTTGGACTTACATGGACATTACCATCATTTTTTATCCTTGTTTTGAAGTTTATTGGAAATGAATCAAAATGATCTTGGGATGAGAATTCATCTTCAATAATCGTGCCAATATCAAAGCTTTCAAATCCTACATCAAACTCTACTTCTCAGTCTACATCAACAAGCATCAATGCTCCAAGCCTTTGGACTACAGCAACTTGTCCATCTCCTGCTCACGGAGAAAAAAACAAAGCCCCATAGCTACCTCCTGGCTCTGCATCTTCTGGAACATTTATCTGAAATGGAATCTCTCTTGTCTCTCACGGTCCCAAAGTTACTGTCTCCTGATCCATTTCTATCCAAGTAGACAGAGCAAGTTCTGGATTTGGAAGCTCGGATCTTTCTACAAATTGTGGGTTACCAGTTTCGTCCCCAGCTACAAAATCCTCTTTGGAAGTGTATAGTGTAACCGATTCGTCTGCTTGATTGGTTACTCTAACTATATCTTCAATTGTTTCTCACTGCTGAGCATCAAACTCAAACCTAAGAGGAGATATACTAATGTTTGCATAAGAAAGAATAGGATAAAATGCAAAAAAACTTATTAAAAAAACTACTATTTTTTTCATTTCAAAAATTATACAAAACTAAAATTAAACCTATACATAAAGATTTTTAAAAAAAATTCAAGTATTTTCAAAAACTTTGACAATTTTTGCATTATTAAAAATTTTTAGTAAAATTGTAAAAAATTACATAAATAAAAACAAAAATGCATAATATGAAACAATTTGAAGATCAAGAAGAACAAGAAACTAATAGAGATCAAACAAAAAAAGATCTCTTAATTATAGAAAACAGACAAAAACTTCAAGATACTCTAGAAAATGATTCACTACTAGAAAATATTGAATCTATAGATTTTTCTGATTTCAAACAAATAAATAAATTAAAAGAAGAACTAAAAAACTTAGAAATAAATGAAGTTATTGAAAGCACAACTTTTTCATATATAAACTGATTTCTGGAGCATTTACAAAATCTGCACGCTCAATCCAGAAAAAAAGAATTTCAATATGCAAGCGAAAAGATTAAAGAGTTATTAAACAGTATTTTACACTCACTTCAGAACAAATCCAAAGATATAAATAGTGTATTTTCCTGATATAAAGAATTAAAAAAACATCAGGTAGAAGAAATTCAAAGAAATCATCCACTAATAGGAATGGAAAGAATTCAGGAAAAATCAACCTTGATATGATTTCTTTTCCAAAACATAAAACCTTTGAATGATAGTTTCTGACAAAACACTACTGACAAAATAATAAGCAAGATAAAAGAAACAATTCACCAGATTTTAGAGGATAAATTTCCTAGCTCATACAGAATTATTCAGGATGATTACAAAAATTTTGTTATTAATATTTTTCATACCAGTACCCAGAACAATTCAAACAATCTAATACAAGAATTTGTTCAAAACAATACCAAAGAAATTATCAATAAGGCTCTTAAAAGCAAAGAAATTGAAAACATTATTGAAGAAATTGCTTACAAACAATTTTTGGTAAAGAAACTAAATAGTTCTTCAAACAATCCAACAAAAGACAAACTCCAAAAATACGGAATTACAAACACAAAACAACTGGAAGAATTTCTTATGTATAACAACATCCCTAGAGACCGGCTTTTCTTCAATCCAGAATTTGATTCAAAACTCTTTCAGGAAAAAATAAGATGTATCAAAGAAAAAATAAGACAAATTGATATTTGAATATGATACACCCATACTCCCGAAAATTTTGAAAAATCAACAGAAAAACTTCAGGCGCTTAGAAAAGCACAAATTGCATCAAAAAACTCTATTGATCAACCAGTTGAATACCAGGAATCTAACATAATAGAATCAAACATATACCAATCCAGAGATGCTGAAGAACAAATTTTTAAATTATATAAAAAAGACAGTTTTTATTTAAACTGATATTCTTATCCTGTAATTGTTGTAGATTGAAAACCACAAGAAAAAATCAATCCTGCTCTAATTAATGCAGTAAGAAAAGAAGAAGAAATCCAATGCAAGAACTGTCATAAACTCAAAAGCCTTATAACAAAATATATACAAGGTCTAAACAATTGATTAGATTTTATTTTTCCATGATGAACCAATATTCAGTATGATACAAAGAAGGCAGAAGAAGATATAATACTTTTAAACAAATACATAGAAGGGGAAGAACTTACCAAAAAAGATCTAGACAGAATAAATAAACTTATAAAAAACAACTCAAAATGAACTATATCAAAATCCAGATTTTTTAGAGAAATTGAAGGCAAAAAATGAAACACTGTATTTGTAGATATTAAAGATATGTGAGTACAAAATATTGAAGACTTTAGAGAAACTTCCCAAAGATATATGGAAACCAAAGATCAAGATATTCTTTTGGAATCCTGACTAAGTATTACACAAAAATTTGCTAATATGATAAAAACTCTTAGAGAAAAACTTGAAACAAAGAATCAACAAGTTGAAATATCTATTTGATGAGACGAAATATATATTTTCACTGAAGATGATGAAACAACAAATCTTCAGGAAATAATTGATCTTATAAATCACACTCTATTTGAAAATTCTTTGGATGGAAGAATTTCCTGCATACAATGAAAAGTAGAAAACTCACATTGTATGCTTGAAAAATTGGATATCAATACAGGCATTCCAAAATCTGTAGAAAAAACTATAGAAATTATATACCATCAAATAAACTCACACAACAAGAACCATACTAACCTACAAATAGAAAAAGAGTTTTTAAACTGAATTCTTAACAATATCACCATAAGAAACCAAAGCAATATTCAGGCAGTTTCTGAAGAAACTTGTATAGAATTAAAAGAAAAACTTTTGGAAAACAAAAATTTTTTCAAACATTTTCTTGCTTATTGATGAGGGTTTCACATAATTACAAAAAACGGAATTGTATTCTTTGAAAAACATAAAAACTGAATAATTACAGATTTCAAAAATTTTTAAAATATCCATATTTACTTCACTATCATCACTATTAAAAACTTTTTTTAAAAAACCTAACCAATAAAAGGTTAGGTTTATATATTTTTTCTTTTAAATTATTTAATCTTCTTCCTCCAAATACTCAAAGTAATTACTTACAGCTTCTTCGTCTTTTTCTTCTATGTAATCGATAGTATCTATTCTAAAACGATTAAATTCTGCTTCATTATTAGAAAGCATATTTTGTTCATAATCTGATATTTCAAAAATCTCCTCATATTCTCATTCATCATCTTTTTCTGTAAAAAGTCTTAAATTAGTTAATCTATAGTTATCATCCACATCAAACTCTCCAACAAAATCATACTCTTCACCATCATCTTCCATAACAAATTCAACCTCATAATTACCTCAATCTATATGATCAACTACATTTGCATTTGTTTCAAGAAAATCATCAAATCTTATGTTTATAGTATTCACATCACTCACACTATAATCCTGCTCATCTTCAGCCATATCTAACTGTGTATTAACAATACTTGCAACAAACCTTACTGCTGTTTCTCATCACATACCTTCATCTTCTAACTCAGTATCTACTTGGGATTGAAGATTATCAGTTGGAACTTCTGCACTTACTATTTCATTTTCTTCAATATCAAAAGTATACACAAAATCTTCTCTTGAAACTTCTAATTCTTCCTCATTACATTCTTCTATAGAAGAATCAGAAATATTTTCAAGATTTCACTCCATAACATCACATAATGTTTGTGTAGCTGACTCTCTTCTTCTTTGTCGATCTCTCAAAAATGCTTTGGTTCTTTC
>CAZWWJ010000046.1:0-1531 GCA_964637495.1 uncultured Candidatus Peribacteria bacterium
TATGTAACTTTTGCTTGAATTGTACCAAAAAAGCAGTAGAGTAGTTTTGATAATTTATATTCTAAATTCTTGGTATGACTTGATTTGATAGAAAACTAATAATAGCAGCAGATAATATGGACGAAGATAGTCTAAAAGATTTTTTGAAAAGCCTACTTTCAGATCCTGAACTGATCCAATATACAGTAATTAAGTTGAACGATCTTATTGCTCTCAAATGATTAAATTGACTTAGTCAAATCATAAGTGATCTTAAAGAAGAAGGATATCAGGCAGATCAACTTAAACGAATGTTTGATTACAAATGGAATGATATTTCCAATACTATGAAAAACTATCTGGAACAAATAGCTGTAAGCTGAATTCCTTGAATAGAATACATAACAGTAATGGCAAATACCTGAGAAAAAATTCTTCAGGATATTATTCAAAAAAGAAACAGTCTGGGACTAAGCACAAAAATAATAGCAGTTACTGTGCTAACAGATTTGGATGATTTCCAGACCAAAAAGATTTATGGAAACTCAAGTTTGTATCAGGTATTGGAACTTGCAGGTATTGCTATCAACTCCTGAGTGGATGGTATAGTTTGTTCTGCAAAAGAAGCAAAAGCTATAAAAAGTGTATATGAAGGTGATTATAAGATTTTGACTCCTGGTATTAGACCCTTAGATAGCAACCTGCAAAATGATGATCAACAGAGAGTTACAACCCCTGAATATGCAATCAAAAACTGATCTGATATTCCAATTATTTGAAGACCAATTACTCAAAGCTCAAATCCTCTGAAGAAAATTCAGGATGTTTTGGAAGAAATTCAAAATACTATATCTGATTGAAAATTTGATAGTTTCAGGCTGGAAAAGTATCTGTTCCAAAGAGACTATGAAAATTTATTAAAATATGTTGGTGCTTATTACAAAAAACCTGAGGGCTGAAAATATGTAAGGCTTACAAGTGGGCTTATCTCTGATGCTTATATAAACATCTGAATTCTTGAAAGATATCCAAAAATTCTGGAAGCAGTAACCAAAAGTATTTACGAAAAATTAGCCTCTCTTGATTTGTTGCCTGATGTTGTATTGGGTGCAGAGAAGTGATCTATAAGAATATCTTCTCATCTTGGTTTGATATGTAGCAGTGAAGCTTCTTTGTATGTAGAAAAAGACACCAATATAAACGATGAAGAATATATAACTTTCAAAAGGCATGATATGGATATCAAAGGGAAAAAAGTAGTTTTATCAGAAGATGTGATCACCAAAGGTTCTACTCTAGAGCAAATGATTTCTCTTGTAGAACAAAAACAAGGTGAAGTAGTGGCGGTAACCTGTGTAGTTAATAGATTTTGAAAAGACAATTTCAACTGAATACCTATAATAAGTTGTTATACACCACCTGAGTTTCAGCTTTTTTATGATCAGAAAAGTCCTGATATTCAGAAACAAAATATTCCTTCTTTACCGGAAAATTCAGAAGTTGTGGAAAAACCCAAAAATCAATGGGAAGAGTTGATAAAATCTATGTTTTA
>CAZWWJ010000046.1:1631-7434 GCA_964637495.1 uncultured Candidatus Peribacteria bacterium
ATTTCCTTTTACTTGCTGTATAGAAGTATATCATTTTCTATCCATAATCTGGCTTAGTTGAGTGTTTACTTTTTCAAAAACTTCTGGTCATTGTCTGTCAAATTCAGTTCAAATCTGCACAGCTGATGCACCTGCCAGAAGCATTTCAAAAGCATCAGTTCAGTTAACAACTCAACCACATCCAATTATATCAACTTTGTCTCCGATCAGATTATAAAAATTTCTAACATTTGATAAAGCTACTGGTTTGACATATTCTCCTCCTAGTCCTCATATTCATCATTTTGGTTTGATTAGAGGCTTTTCTGTTTCAGGATCTATCATCAAAGTATTTCCTACAGAGTTGATACAGGTAACAAAATTGATATTTTCATATTTTCTGATTACATCTGCTGCTTGTTGGAAGTGCACCATATCAAAATAAGGGGGAAGTTTTATTCACATAGTTTTATCTTTGAAACCTGTTAGTTTAGAAAGTACTTCGTCCATCATCTGGAAATCATACCCAAGTTGTGGTTTGCCGGGTATATTTGGACAGGAAAAGTTAAGTTCTATCATATCTACATCTGAATTGTTGTATCATTCTACCAAAGTTGGGAACTCATCAGGTGAAAGTCCTGCAAGACTTCCAACTATTGGTTTGTTAAACTTTTTTAGTTGGCTAGCGAATTCAATATATTTTTGATATCAAAGATTTGGAAGTCACATACTGTTTATTGACCCTTTTTCTACAAGTTCATATCTTGGTTCAGGATTTCATTCTCTTGGTTGTATAGTAGCAGTTTTCATCATTATTGCTCAGCTTTGTGACTCTCAGATAGTGGTTAGTTCTTCTATGCTGCTGCAGCTTGGACCGGAGGCATTAAAACAAACTCAGTTAATTTCAGTTCATCAGATATTTGAGTATAGCATAGTTAATATGGTTTATGTAATAAATTTATTGTATAATTTCTTTGATAGACCAGTTGATAGTATCGCCAGCTTTGAAAGGCACTACATCGTGATATTTTTCTGGTATTTGGAAAGGCTTCTTTTCTAGTACTACTTGTTTTTCTACAGGATTTATTCAGTAAATTTCCTGAGCATTGTCTGAAACAAACTTTTGGAGATTGCTGAAATTACTATGACTTTCAAAAAGCTTGGTAAGTATTTGTAGGGCAATAGGAGCAGTAAAAACTCATGCAGCACAACCACAGCATTCTTTTTTGTGTACAGGGTGAGGTGCAGAGTCTGATCCAAACATTAACTTTGGATGAGCTTGTAAGGCTTTTTCTCTAAGAGCTTGATTGTCTTCTGGTCTTTTTGCAATTGGTTTGCAGAAGTTGTGAGGTATCATCAGTCATCATACCACATCATCAAGTGTTATCATTAGGTGATGTAATGTAACCGTTGCATACAAATTATCATATTTGTCCAGTAGTTCTGCGGATTCTTTTGTTGTTATATGTTCCATAATAATTTTTAGGTCTGGGAAGTTTGAAGCAAGTTTTTCATAGATTTGAGTGAATTCTTTTTCTCTGTCCATTACAAATCCACTTGTCTCACCGTGTACACAAAGCGGGATGCCAAGGTCTGACATATCCTGAAAAATATCTCAAAGTTTTTGAATATCTATTTCTTCAACTCAGCCTTCGGAATTTGTAGTTATTCAGGCAGGATAAAGTTTTACAGCAATGATTTTGTCTTTGATTTTTTCTAAGAAATCATAATTTAGATTTTCATTAAAAAAAATAGTAAGATGTGGTTGGAATTGGTTGTCTTGTTTGTTTTCAATTATTTGATTATAATAATCATTGATTTGATCTTCTTCGGTGATAGGAGGGTGAGTGTTTGGCATTATTAGAGCATCAGAAAAGTATTTTGCACTCAGAGGAGTTATTTTTTGTAGCATATCGTCCTGTCTTAGGTGCAGGTGCATATCCATAGGATTTTTTATAGTAACTTCCATATTGATTTATTAAGCATCTAAAGTTGGCTTTTTATAATAATTTTTTTTTTGTTTTCAAATAAAAATAATAAATAATGTTTTAACTAAATAGGCAATTTGCAGAGTCCGGGATTTTTATACTTTAAAAATTTATTTAGTAACAAGTCTACTATCTTAATCAAAAAAATATGTGAAAAAATTATTATTGTTTGTTTATTGACAAAAATTGAAATTTTGATAGAAAGTTTAGTTTTCCTTGAAATATTGGAGTTTTTTTTTATATGTATATATATACATTCTAAAAAAAGAAAATGCAAGATAATATAAAAATTCAGGTAAACAATCTTTACAAAATTTTTGGAAAAGATCCTGATAAAGCTTATCAGCATATAAAAGATGGACTTTCAAGGGAACAGATAATGAACAAAACCTGAAATATAGTCTGATTAAGAAATGTTAGTTTTTCTATAAAAGAGTGAGATATATTTGTTATAATGTGACTTTCTGGTAGTGGTAAAAGCACTTTATTAAGATGTATTAATAGATTACACAACCCAACATATTGAGAAGTTATAATAAACAATGAAGATATTACAAAAATAAGTAACAATAAGCTAAGGCAGCTAAGAAAAGAAGAGTTTGGGATGGTTTTTCAGTCTTTTGCATTGTTTTCTAACAGAACAGTAATAGAAAATGTAGTTTTTGGTCTGGAGATAAAGTGAGTAGGCAAGAAAGAAAGATTCAAAGAATGAGAAAAAGCTTTGGAAAGTGTATGACTTAAGGGTTGGGAACACAAACCAATATCATCATTGAGTGGTGGAATGCAGCAAAGAGTTGGCTTGGCAAGGGCTTTGGCAACTAATCCAAAGATTTTGTTTATGGATGAGCCTTTTAGTGCTTTGGACCCATTGATAAGAGTAAAAATGCAGGAGGAGCTTTTGCTTTTGCAAAAAGATATGAAAAAGACAATTCTTTTTGTAACTCACGATCTTAATGAAGCAATGAGGGTGGGGGACAAAATATGAATAATGAATAGTGAATGAGAAATGATTCAGATATGATCTCCGGAACAGATAATTTTTGAGCCGGTAAATGATTATGTAAAAGAGTTTATTCAGGATGTTGATATTCCTTCCGTGATTAGATCTGAAAGTTTGTTTGAGCCAACAAACAATTATATTGAATCAGATGTAAGTATAGATTATATTGATTCTTATTTTAAAAATCATGGTATAGACCATGTTTTTGTAACTACAAACTGAAAGTATGAGTGAGTTGTGTTAAAAGAAGATTTAGAGCACAGTTCTAACAAGTCCTTGAAAGCTCAGGAAGTTTGCAGGAATATAAAATGAACTTTTAAGCTTTCTCCAATAAAAAATATTTTACCTGTAGTGATTGGTTATTGAATTCCTGCACCGGTAATTGATGAAGAAGGAAATTTTGAGTGAGAAATTCCAAAAGAAAGTCTAACAAACATCTTACAAAGAATTTAAAAGTTATTAATAAAAAATGAAAAAGTTTTTGATAAACAATCTGAAATATTTTATAGCTTTGATTTTGGTGGTAATTGCTGGTTTTCTTTATGCTTTTGATATAAAGTTGCTTAAAAATCTTCCGTATATACCTTTGCAGGATTGGGGTGATACATTTGTAGATTTTCTTGATGATAATTTTGAATTTGTTTTCAACCAAATATCAGCAATTATAGATAATTTGAATGAATTTATAAACTTTTTGCTTGGAATTGTAGATTTTGAAATGTTTGGTTATGTTTTTGAAATTCCGGATATCCTTGTTTTTGCTGTTCTTATTTCTTTGGTATTAGTGATAGCATGATGGAAGATATTTAGTTTTGTGTCAATTAGTTTTCTTTTTATCTCTTCTCTTGGTTATTGGGAACCTATGATGGAAACTCTGGGACTTGTTCTTACTTCTACAATTCTTGCATTGATAATATGAATTCCTTTGTGAATTCTTAAGTTTCAGTTTGTTTGGGCAGAAAGAATTCTTGACCCTGTACTTGATTTGATGCAGACATTACCGCTTTTTGTTTATCTTATACCTGCTGTGATGTTTTTTGGTATTTGAGATGTTCCTTGAGTGGTTGCAACTTTGATATTTTCTATGCCACCAGCGGTTAGACTTACAGCTTTGGGGTTGAAGCAGATAAGCAAAGATCTTTTGGAAAGCTGAAAGGCTTTTGGATGTTCTTACTGGCAGCTTCTTTATAAAGTACAGATTCCTTTAGCATTGCCTTCTATTATGATGGGAGTAAATCAGACAATTATGCTTTCTTTGTCTATGGTTGTGGTAGCTTCAATGATATGAGCAAGTTGATTGGGTGAGGTAGTGTATTCTGCTATTTCAACTCTGTCTGTAGGTGAATGAATTGCTTCTGGTATAGCAGTAGTTTTGCTTGCAATGATGCTTGACCGTATTACAAGGAAAGCTGCATCCAAAAGCGAATAAAAAATGTTGCAAAACACTTTAAAATAATTACAAATTAGACAAGATTTAAATCTTAAAAAATATTAAAATGAAATTTGATATTAGGAAATTAATTTTGTGAGTAATTGTTCTTGCTTGATTAACTATGGCAGGATGTATAGAAGAGGCAGATACTCCAGAGCCTGATATAGATCCAGATACAGACACAACTGATGCAACACAAGAGTTGTGACAGGAAGAGTTAACTATATGAACACCTAACTGGCCTGGAGCTAGAGTGATTTCTCAGGTAGCACATGATGTGCTTGAGGAACAATGATACGATGTAGAGGTAAATCAATTGGAACCTGGTATTGCTTATGAATCTCTTGCAGCAGAAGAGATAGATATAATGTTGGCAGGTTGGCTTCCAACAACTCATCAGGAATTCTGGGATGAAGTTGGTGAAGATATTCAGATAGCAGGAGTTAATGTTCTTACTACTTGGCTTGGACTGGCAGTTCCTGATTATGTAGATGAAGATATTCAGTCTCTTGAAGATTTGGCTGATGAGGAAGTAGCAGAAACATTTGATAACACTATTACCTGAATAGATCCTGAAGCGGGTGTAATGTCCAACACAGAAACAGTTATGGAAGAATATGGACTTGAAGATTATGGATGGGAACTAGAAAGTAGTAGTGAATCTGCTATGATGTCATCATTGAATACCTCTGTAAGTGATGAAGAACCAATAATTATAACTGCTTGGGAACCACATGCTATGTTTAATATAACAGAACTTAGACAGTTAGAAGATGCAGAAAGTATCTACAACGATCCGGATGGAACTGCAGCGTTCTTAGAAGAACATGCACCTGAATATGCTGATGAAGAAGTGCATTCAGATGTGATAGCAAGTCTAACATATAATGATTTTGAGGAAGTCGCTCCAGCTGCTTACAATTTATTAACTAATTTGCAGGTAGAGTCTGATGTACAAAGTGGTTGGATTTATTCTCTTCAGGAGGAAGATATGGATCCGGAAGAAATAGCTGAAGAGTTTATTCAGGAAAATGAAGGTTTGGTAGAATCCTGGAAAAACTAAATTTGAAAAATTTGGATTAAATCAATAAAACAGGAGAAATATTTTCTCCTGTTTTTATAATGAGATTTATTTATTAAACTTTAGCTAAATGGAAAATATTGCAAAAATAATTATGCTTGCTGGATGAGTGATTTTTTTGGTGGGATTGCTGGTGTTTGTTTTTAACAAATTTTGATTTCCTCTTGGGAATTTGCCGTGAGATATTTATATAGAAAGAGAAAACACAACATTTTATTTCCCGATAACAAGTTTTATCCTTATATCAGTGATAATTTCGTTGGTGGCAAATATTATATTAAAGTTTTTCAAAGGTTAGTAAAATGAAAATGTTTTTTTGTTGT
>CAZWWJ010000047.1:0-7328 GCA_964637495.1 uncultured Candidatus Peribacteria bacterium
ATGTGAAATTTTCAGGAGCTTTCTCCGAAACAGAATTTTGGTGATATGGATCAGGAAATAATTGATTTTTGGAAGCAAAACAATGTTTTTGAGAAGTCAGTAGAACAAAGACCCAAAGAGAATACTTTCAGATTCTATGATTGACCGCCTTTTATTACAGGTGTGCCACATCACTGACATCTTCTTGCTTCTACAGTTAAGGATGCAATTCCAAGATACTGGACTATGAAGTGAAAAAGATGTGAAAGAGTTTGGTGATGGGATTGTCACTGAATTCCTGTAGAAGAAAAAGTAATGAAAAAATTATGACTAACAAAAAACTCGGAAATAGAATCCAACTGAGTGGAAAATTTTATTAAAGAATGTTATAATTATACCAAGCAGGTTAGCAGTGAATGGGAATGGTATATTGATCATATATGAAGATGGGTTGATTTTCAAAATGCTTATAAAACAATGGATCAGGATTATATGGAGTCTGTAATGTGGGTTTTCAAGGAGCTTTATAATAAATGAATGATCTACAAAGGTAAAAGAATATCTTTGTATAGTGTAAAACTTGGAACTCCTATATCAAATTTTGAAGTTGCAATGGATGACAGTTATGAAACTGTAAATGATCCATCAATTACAGTAAAATTTGATCTTTCTCCAAACTGATGAAATCGAGAAGGAATTTCAGCTCTGGTTTGGACTACTACACCTTGGACCCTGCCTGCTAATATGGCATTGGCTATTAACAGAGAGTGTGACTATGTTATAGCTGAAACAGAAGAATGAAAATTTTTGCTTGCTGAAAATAGATTAGAAGACATAATGAAATGAAAAGGCAACTACAAAATACTTGATTCTTTCAAGGGAGACAAACTAGAATGATTAATTTATGATCCAGTTTTTCCTTTTTATAAAGATAAGGTAGGAGAGAACAACTTTAAAATTTATCATGCTGATTTCATTACAGATTCTAACTGAACAGGTGTATGACATCAGGCTCCTGAGTTTGGTGAAGAAGATTTTTGGTTCTGAAAACAGTACTGATTATATCAAACCGAAGCTATAGATGATGAGTGTAATTACTCTGAAGAAATTCCTGACTTTCAGTGAAGGTTTATCAAAGACTGTCAGGAAGATATTATGGAAAGATTAAAACAAGAAGGCAAACTTTTCAGAAAAGAAAGCATTACCCATAGAGTAGCAATATGTCCAAGAACTGATGAACCTCTTGTTTATAGAGCACATGATAGTTGGTTTTTGGATGTTCAATCTCTTAAGGACAAACTTTTGGAAAAAAATGAAAATATAAGTTGGTATCCAGAGCATCTGAAATACTGAAGATTTGCAAAAAACATAGAACAGGCTCCTGACTGGTGTCTTTCAAGAAACAGGTACTGGGCAACTCCTATGCCAATGTGGACTTGTGAAAATTGTTGAAATATCAAAGTAGTTGGTTCAAGAGAGGAAATCAAAGAGCTTAGCTGACAGGAAATTACTGATCTTCATAGACCTTATATTGATGAAATAACATTTCAGTGTCCTGAATGTGAAGGTTTGATGAAAAGAGTACCAGAAGTTGTTGATGTATGGCTAGAAAGTGGTAGTATGCCAGTTGCTCAACTTCATTATCCTTTTGAAAATGAAGATAAATTTAGACAGTGATTCCCTGCAGATTTTATAGCAGAGTATATTGGTCAGGTAAGGGCTTGGTTTTATGTAATGCATGTGGTGTCTATTGCTATGTTTGGGTCTCAGGCTTATAACAATGTATTAACTACAGGCGTAATTGCAGGAAGCGATTGAAGAAAAATGTCCAAGTCTTTCAATAACTTTACTGATCCAAAGGTATTAATGAAACAGTATTGATGAGATTCTTTGAGGTTTTATATGATGGCAAGTCCTCTGGTAAGATGAGGTGATATGAACTTCAAAAATGAATGAGTAGAAGATACAGTAAAAAAAGTATTGTTGCCTGTATGGAATACATTATATTTTTTCACCACTTATGCAAATATAGATAATTTCAAACCTTCTGAAACTTATCCAAATCCAGAAAATCCACTTGATAGGTGGATTCTTTCTGAGCTTAATAAGTTAATAAGAGATGTTGATCAATATATGCAAGATTATGATTTGCAGGGAGCAACAAAAGTTGTATCAATATTTATAGAAAATTTATCAAACTGGTATATTCGCAGAAGCAGAAGGAGGTTCTGGAAATCAGAAAATGACGAAGATAAAATGAATGCTTATCATGTGCTTTATCATGTACTTGTAGAATTTAGTAAAGTACTTGCTCCATTGTGTCCTTTTATTTCAGAAAAAGTTTTTAAAGTACTAACCGGCAAAGAATCAGTTCATCTAGAATACTTCCCGGAGTATGATGAAAGCAAAATAGACAATAATCTAAGTGAGGATATGCAAAAAGTACAAAAAATTATAAGTCTTGGACTTTCTTTGAGAGCAAAAAACAATATCAGAGTAAGACAGCCTCTTGCTAAGATAAGTATTTGAGAAAAACTTGATGATTATTACATTCAGATAATCAAAGAAGAACTTAATGTAAAAGAAGTGGAAATACTGGATGATATGAGCAAGATAGCTACCAAAATATGTAAACCTAATGCAAAATTATTATGACCAAAATATGGAAAGTCTGTGCAGGATATAATTAAAAATGCCAAAGAAGGTAATTTTAAACAAATGGATGATTGAAAAGTAAATGTAATAGATTTTGTGCTGGAACCTGATGAATACGAAATAGTATACGAGAAAAAAGAATGATGACCTGATGTAGAATGAGATTTATGAATTGTAGTAGGTCTTGATCTAAATATCACAGAAGAATTAAGAAATGAATGATATGCAAGGGACATAATAAGATATATTCAGGAGGCAAGAAAAGAAGTAGATTATAATGTAGATGACAGAATACAAGTAGAAATCAATATTGAAAATGATGATTTTGGAATAGTAGAAAATTTTGGAGAATATATCCAGCAGGAAACTTTGTCTTCTGTTGTTGAAAATCTTGAAAATCCAGATATAACTAAAAATTTTGAGGTGGATAACTTAAAATGAGAAGTTAAATTAAAAAAATAAAAACTACTTGATATACTAATTTTTTTGATATGAAACAAATCCTAAGGTCCAAAATTCATCAAGCTATAGTAACAGATACAAATCCTTATTATGAAGGCTCAATGTTTCTGGACTATGAGTTGATGGAAAAATCCTGAATATCATCAGGGGAAAAAGTGGAAATAACAAATATTCGTAACTGAGAAAGATGGTCAACTTATGCTGTAGCTGTGGAAACACAGGAAAGGTTGGTAAGTGTAAACTGATGAGCAGCAAGATTAGCAGAAAAATGAGATAAATTAATAATTATGGCTTATGAAATAGCTCAAGATGAAATTATTACTCCAACTATAGTTGTTCTTGATGATGAAAATAGTATAAAAAATATTAAAAATACTTTATAAAATTTATTGGTTTACTTCATTTTCTATTTTTTTTCATTTGTTACAGATGATTTCTCCTTTAGTATGATCGTGTTCGTGCTGGTATGCTCTGGCCAGAAGTCATTTAAGATTTCATTGAAAGTTGGTGCCAGCTTCATTAATAAAGCTTACAATTACTTCTCTTGGTCTTGTAACTTCAAAAATTTGTCATGGAATACTTATACACATTTCTTGTTGGGATTCAGTTTGTTCTGATTGAGCCTGAATAATTCAGTTTATTATACATAAAAATCCGTTTTCGTCTGTTAGTTTTTTCAGTTCTTTGCTAGGGCTTCAATCTTTTTCAGCTATTCTTTTGACATTAATAATAAACATACTTTTGAGCTCTCAAATTTGTGATGCTGCAAGTCAAATTCATCATTCTTCTCTTAGTGTATCAATCAAATCTGATTTTAGAGTGTTTATTAATTCTTTGTTTTCTGATGAAATAAAAGAAGTAGTAGAAGTTAGAGTTTCGTAGTCTCTAGGGCAACTAGCATCTAGGGTTCTTTTGGATGTCATTTTTACAATTTAGGATCTAAAAATTTTTTTACATAATAATTTTAAAAACTAATAAGTCAACCACAATTTTTGAAAATTTGATTTTAAAACTGCACAATTTAGGGGGAAATTAGTGGTATTCATTTTAATAAGATAAGGACATTGAATATATTACAATTTAGTTTAAAATATAAAAAATTTTCTTAGTGAAATTATTTAAAAGAAAACTGAAAAAAAAGTATCCTGATTTTTGATGTTGAGATTAAAGGGAAAAAAATTTATAAATTTAATGAGCAATTTTATAACTATATGTCTTAACTAAAATGAGTAGAATTATAAAAAATTTTTTAGAAGAAAATTATTCTACTAATCCCATAAAGTACAGGATAAATATTTTTGATTCTGTTAGAGATTTTCTTTATCAAATAAATTGAATAAGTGATATAAATAAACTATTAAAAGTTAGAGAATGATATTGTGTATCCAAATGTAGAGTATTAAAAAAGTGTTATGAAGAATTATGATATGAAGCAAAACTTTGTTTTACTCCATTTAAGTTTAATCAAATATACTTACCAGACAGTTTGTTGGACTGGTGATTGTCAGATAAACAGTGATATCATGTGTTTTTAAGATTAAAAATAAATAATCAATTTATAGATATTGATCCAAGTTTCAACAAAGAACTTAAAGATTACTATACTGTAAATCAATATTGGGATTGAATTTCTTCACAAAATGTAATTTTTGAATATAAAGAAGTTTATATACCTAGTAATATAGAAGAGGAGAGTGAAATTAAAAATAAATTAGCTGATGATAGATGATTTGATGAAGATGATTTTTTGTGGATTAAAAAATATAATCTTTGGCTAAGGAGTATGATTTCTTAATTTTTAGTTACTTTAGCTTTTTTGCAATATTGTTCATTATGTAAAGTTAGATTATCATCTTACTTTTATAATAGTTATTTGATATGCTTGGTAGTAGAAAAAGAAAAAAATTTTCTGTCAAAATTCTTTTTAAACATAACTATGTGGTTTTGGGTCTGGATTAATAATTTAATTTTTTATTTGTTGCATTAATTTAAATTTTATATAAATTTGTAATTGAAAGTAGTAGAGTTTGATTTTAATTTATTATAATGTTAGAATATGATTGTTTTCCTTGAAGAAAAGTTACAAAAAGATTTTATTGCAAATTCAATATTAGAGAAACTGCCTCAGGCTAGTGTTATAAAAATAAACAGTTGGAAAAATGTATTTAAAAAGAATGTATCTTATCCTACCAAAGAGTTGGTATTAGTTATTGGTACTCTTACTCAGAATGCTATACATCAGGTTCCGGCAAATTATACATCTTATGATTATTGATTTTTCTTAAAAACAAGTATTGGTTGTTTTTTTGATTGCAGTTATTGTTTTCTGAAATGATATATGAAAAATCCCTTTAGTATTTTATTTGTAAACTATGATGAGATAAAAAGGCAAATAGAAGACAAAATTAATTCAATTAAGGAAGTGGTTCCCAAAGCAAGAATTTGTTTTTATTCTTCTGATTATTCTGATATACAGGGATTTGATTATCTAACAGAATTTAACAAAAATTTTATTCCATTCTTTGAACAATTTGATAATGTATTAATGGAAACAAGAACAAAATCTGCAAATATAAATTCATTACTTGAATTGTGATACGTTCCATCAAACACAGAAGTTGCTTTTTCTCTGAATCCACAGGAAGTGATATCAAAATATGAGCATCTAACATCATCTTTGGAATCAAGGATAAAGGCAATAAATACTCTTTTGGAAAAAGGTTTTAAAGTAGGTTTAAGATTTATGCCTATAATTCCTATAGAAAATTATGAAAAAATATATGAAAAATTCCTTGATAATATAGTAAAAAGAATTCCTATGCACAAAGTAAACAGTATTGATGCAGGAGTATTGCTTTTTACAAAAGAAGATTATAACAAAATTATTTTTCAAAATAAAGCCCCGGAGATTTTTTACAAAATGGTTCAGGATAGCTGAGGTTATGTAAGATTTCCTGAAATCCAAAGACAAAAAATATATAATATATTTGAAAAATATCTTTGAAAATACAATGAAATAAATTATTGTTTGGAAAATCTGAAAAATTAAAATTTACTTTCAAAAAATTTCTAAAATGCAAAAAGCTTATCTTTATGAAAAACTGGATGATAAAAATGTAAGATGTCTTGCCTGCAAAAATTATTGTGTAATTCCTTCAGGAAAAAGTTGAATTTGTAGAGTAAGAAAAAATATTGATTGAGAGCTCCATCTGATTGTCCACAGTAATGCAGCTGCTTTAAATATAGATCCTGTTGAAAAGAAGCCTTTATATCATTTTTTGCCTGAGACAAACACATTTTCAATATGAACTGTTGGTTGTAATTTTGGTTGTGAATTTTGTCAGAACTGGGAGATTGCTCAAATTTCCAAAACATTTCAATGAGAACTTGATTCATATATAGATGATTTTTGATATTATTTAACTCCTTTTCAAATAATTGATTATTGCAAAAAAGAAAACATCCAAAGTATTTCTTATACTTATAATGAGCCAATCATATTTTTTGAGTATATATATGATATAATGAAACAGTGAGAAGGTGTTTTAATAAAGCATGTTTTGGTCACAAACTGATACGAGTCTCCTGAAGCTCTTGAAAAACTTGCTCCTTATGTATCTGCTATGAATATTGATTTAAAATCTTTCAGAAATAATTTTTACAAAAAGGTTTGTAAGGCAGATTTGAATAAAGTTTTGGATACTATAAAAAGAGTTTATGAGCTTGGTATATGGGTTGAAATAACTACTTTGGTAATCCCGGAACATAATGACACCGAAGAAGAACTTAACAGTATTGCTGAGTTTGTAGCTAATGTAGATATAAATATTCCGTGGCATATTTCAGCTTTTCGTCCGGATAATAATATGAATACCATACCTCCAACTCCTTATTCTACTTTGCAGAAAGCAGTGGAACTTTGAAATAAAAATAATCTAAGGTATATTTATCTTGGTAATGTTGTAGATTCAGAAAATTCAAGTACTTGGTGTCACAATTGTGGTGAACTTCTAATAAAAAGAGAATGAATGCTTACCAAAAAACAGAAAAATTTTGAAAATTGAATGTGTAAAAATTGCTGAACTATTGTTCCAGGAGTGTGGAAGTAATTTTTGTTAAGTTATATTTTTGTACTTGTGGCTATTTATTTAATAATTAGATTCTCTTTTTGAAAAAAATATGTTTAAAAAGTTTGACTTTCAAAATTTAATCAATAAAATTAAAAATGAAAG